>JBPYFA010000032.1:0-6384 GCA_051986585.1 Vicinamibacterales bacterium
GCGCAACGAATACCCGTAGTTCGCGCCTTTCTTGATGATGAGGACGGTCTCCCACGTGTTGAGTCCGATGCTGAATGCAATCAAACGTGGCGGCGAAGCCGGCGTGGTCGAAACATCCCAAATCAAGCGATGCGGATTGCGCAGACCGACGGCCCAGATCTCTTTGCGTGCACCGTCCATCGACACGAACGGATTGTCGTTGGGGATACGATACCGACCATTTTCGCTCACGGTGCTGGTCGAGGTGTGCTCGCGAAGATCGGGAATGATGCGCAGAATCTTGCCGCCGAGCGTGTCGAGCCGCTGCGGGTTCAAGCGGCGGATGTCTTTCTGCTCTCCGGCCCCCGCGTCGCCGCTGCCGATGTACATCACCCGCCAGTCGGGATCGCCTGGCCGTGCCGCCGGGTTGAACGTCATCTCGCCCATGGGGTGAATCGGTGTGGGCAGCTGCAATCGCAGGACCTCGCGCGCGGTGCCCTCGAACGTCGTGTTCGCGATGTTGCGGTCGTGCCATTCGATCAGCACTGCTTCGCGATCGATCTTTCCCTCGAACGTGGGCACCGTGATTGCGGCCGTCGTCGTGTAGCCCGACAAGTCCAGCCCGGGCACAACGCCGGTCTTTGGCTGGGCCGGCGCCGGTGTTGACGGATCCTCGAGGTGAATCGTGTAGAAGACGCCGTTTCGCGCGTAGTCGGGATCAAAGATGAAATTGGTCAGGCCGGTCGCGAAATTCCGCTCGAAGTTGAACTTTTGAAAGAGCCCGGGCCGGCCGTGGAGGCCATTGAAATCCAGGTAGACGGTAAATTTCTTCGTCTGCTTATCAAAGATGTAGAGCGGTCCGTTGAGATCGTTGATGAAGAACCGGCGGCCGCCCGGCTCGTCGCGCATGAAATTCACGCGCGCCAGCTGCGCTCGGGTGTTGTCCCCGTTGTTGTCGGCCGTGATCGGCATTTGCGCGTAGTCTGCCAGCTCGAGCTTCGGGCGGGGCGTCGTATCGGCGGCAGCCGGCGCGGCGGCCTCGACGATCTTATTCGCCGCGAGCGCGCGCAGGTAATTGACGATGCTCCAGATCTCGGTGTCGGAGAGTCGACCTTCCCAGCCTGCCATCATCGTCGGCGGAATGCCCTTCTTGATCACGGTGAAGATCTCGCCGTCGCTGGAACCGTGGTCCCATTGAGCGTCAACGAGATCGGGCGGCTGCTTGGCGCCTTGCTCGGCGATGATTGAGATGGTGATGCCGGCCTTGGCCGCGCCCTGTGCCATGTTGCCGTGGCACGCCGCACAGTTGGTGTCATAGGCCCGCTTGCCGGCGGCCAGCGATTCCTGTGTCGACATCACCGGATTTTTCAGCGACGCCGCTGCAGGACTATTGACATCCTGTCGAGCCCGGGCCACACCAGCCGTTGCAGCGAGCGCCACTGCGACAATCGTCACGCAAAATAAACGGGAATCCATCTTCATCTGAGTCGCAGCCGGAAACGTTCTCTTCACTTCGCCAGTTTGATGCGAATGTTCGAGTACGCGGTCATGCTGTAGGCATCGTGCGATTGAAACGCGATCGTCCCCGGTCCAATCTTGCGGCCGGGCGTGTCGTAGGCGCCAGGCCAGTCGGCGGGTTGCGTCCAGCGAATGACCTCCAGTCCCTTCAACATGATGGCGATGGTTTTGGCATCGCCTTTGATCTCCATCGGTATCCACTCATCGTCTTTCCCAGGGATGTTCGATAGATCGACGACGTGATAGAGGCTTCCGGTACGGATCCGATCGCTGTGACTGTTGTTGACCTGGATCTCGAAACCCTTTCCGGGGAATCCCTCTGGCTGGAACTCGGTCATCACGTAAACACCGCCGTTCGAGCGATAGCGAGCCAGCACGTCGAGCCGCAAGTCGAAATCCTGGAATGAATGATTGCCGACCGGGCCATCGTAAAACAGGTGCGACGGCTGACCGACGGCATTAGCGACGATGGCGCCATTCTGGACTTTGAACGAATCGGGATTGGCGCTCGCCTTCCAGCCGGTCAAATCTTTCCCGTTGAACAGGCTGACGTAGCCGGGCTCGACCGCCCGGCTCGGCGGCCCCGGCATGGGTACAGGCGTGTACTTGACGTAGGTCGCCGTCCGGGCCTGGCCCATTGAGCCATCGGGGAGAGAGTTGCTCGTCTGGAGCGTGAGCGCATCGCCGTTCACCGAGTAGGCCTGTTTCACCGAGCTCGGACCGCCCCGGCCGCCGGTGAACGCCGACGTGACCACGAGTTTGGAGCCTTCCCACACAGCGCGAGACGCCACCGTAACGCTCGGGCCACGTTGGCCGCCGCCCAATTGTGTCCGCGTCTCCTCGCCGTTCGTCCTCATGGAGACCGAATCGGGGTTACTGAGCGGCGTGCGAATCGTCACGTTGTCCGCGGTCTGGGTGATGGTGAATTCGAACGGGTTTGCCTGTCCGCTCATCGGGTCTTGTGGCCGCCACGTCCCGGACAGGTTCGGCGGCGCCTGGGCCGCTATCCCGATCAACACGACCGCCGTTGCCAGCCACACGGTCAATATCGCGCGCTTCATGTTCAGCTCCTTCAGTGCCGCTGATGCTACACCGATTCGCAATTCGCGATTCGCGATTCGCAATTCGCAATTCGCGGTTCGTGGTTCGCGGTTCGCGGTTCGCGATTCGCGGTTCGCGGTTCGCGATTCGTGATTCGCGATTCGTGATTCGCGATTCGCGATTCGGGGATTCAGGGATTAGCGATTCGACGATTAGTGATTCGCGATTAGTGATTCGGGATCAGCGATTAGCGATTAGCGATTCAACTCTTCGTCGAAAAACTCGAGTGTCGCACGAGTTCCGGCACTGCGCTGCTGCGCCTCCTGGCGTCGAAGCTCCACGCGCCGGATCTTTCCCGATATCGTCTTGGGCAGCTCGCAGAATTCCAGGCGACGGATGCGCTTGTACGGCGCCAGGCGGCGCCGGCAGAACTCCAGGATCTGCGCGGCTAATTCAGCTGACGGCTCGCGTCCAGCGATCAGCGTCACAAAGGCCTTCGGCACGGCGTGCCGCACAGGATCGGGGCTGGGAACGACGGCTGCTTCCGCAATCGCGGGATGCTCGATCAGGATGCTCTCGAGTTCGAACGGGCTGATGCGGTAGTCGGAGGCTTTGAATACATCGTCGGCCCGGCCGATATACGTGATGTAGCCGTCCGCATCACGCATCGCCACGTCGCCCGTCCGATACAGATTTCCGCTCGTCACCTCCGCGGTCCTGTCCGCGTCGTCTGCGTACCCCTGCATCAGACCACCACGAGTCGCGGCGGTGTTGATGCAGATCTCGCCCTCGTCGGCAGCAACGCCATCGGCGGTGATGAGCTCAATGGTGTACCCGGGAAGTGGACGGCCCATCGATCCCACTTTGATCGGCTGCCCCGGAGGGTTTCCAATCAGCGCGGTTGTCTCCGTTTGTCCGAACCCGTCGCGAATCGTCAGTCCCCAGGCTGCCTTGACCTGCTCGATTACCTCGGGATTGAGCGGTTCACCTGCGCTCGCGACTTCACGGAGAGTCACTTCATATTGCTTGAGCGGTTCCTGCACCAGCATTCGCCACACCGTCGGCGGCGCGCACAACGTGGTGATGCGGTACCGCACCAGCGCGCCAAGAATCACGTGCGGCTGAAACTTTCGATAGTTGAACGCGAAGACGGTTGCGCCGGCATTCCACGGCGCAAAGACGCAGCTCCACGCGTGTTTCGCCCATCCTGGCGAACTGATATTCCAATGCATATCGCCCGGCTGCAGCCCGAGCCAATACATCGTCGAGAGATGGCCGACGGGATAACTTTGATGAGTGTGAAGAACGAGCTTTGGTTTGGCCGTTGTACCGGACGTGAAGTAAAGAAGGAGCGGATCGTCACGACGAGTTTCGCGTTCGGGCACGAACGCTGTGCTGGCAACTGCCGACTCGTCGATGTTGCGCCAGCCATTTGGCGTCGGCTGGCCGACGCTGATTCGGGTGAACGGTTGCGGGATGTCGGCGAACTTCGACGTGAAGGCGACGCCGGCGACGACATGCGCGACTCGTCCGCGCTCGAATCGATCTCGGATGTCGTCGGGCGCCAGGAGTGTCGTCGCTGGAATGACGACAACACCCAGCTTCATGCAGGCAAGTAACGTTTCCCACAGCGGGACTTCGTTACCAAGCATCAGCAGCAGACGGTCGCCCCGCTTCATCCCCAACTCTTGAAAGAACGAAGCGAGTCGGGTCGAACGGTCTGACATCTCCTGAAATGTGCGCACCGTCGCGGTGCCGTCCTCTTCGACGACGACGAGCGCGGCACGGGTGTTTCGGATGGCCATGGCGTCGATGTAATCGAGCGCCCAATTGAACGTGTCCATCGACGGCCATTGGAAACCGCTGACCGCGAGTTCCCGGTCGGCCCGATGGGTCAGAAGAAAATCTCGTGCGGCGAGGAACGCCCGAGCAGACATAACGCTCTACGATGAGAAGAGCGGCAGCGTCCGAAGCTAGCCGGCCCGCTTGCCGCTTGATGGCCGTGGCTTCGACTTGCTCTTGCCTTTGAGATTGAGCGCGACGGCAGCGCGAATCAGGTTTGTCAAGGCCGCCTCGTCGACTCGGTCGCCTTCGTGCAAGTCGATGGCGCGCCTGACATTCCCCTCGAGACTGGAGTTGAAGAGACCTGATGGATCCTTCAGGTCGGCTCCTTTGGCAAACGTCATCTTCACGACGTTCTTGTACGTTTCTCCGGTGCAGACGATGCCGCCGTGCGACCAGACCGGCGTTCCGGGATTTGTGGCTTTCACCCACTTCCACTCTTCGACGATCTCAGGGTCCGCCTTGCGGATGATGTCACGTACTTTCGCGAGCGTCGTCCCCCGCCAATCCCCAAGCTCTTTGATCTTCGCGTCGATTAATTCAGACGCAGTTTCCACCGAGGCAGCCCTCTTCATGGACAGCTCCTGACTTCGCATCTGCTGGCTGCGTTCAGCCTATCCTCGCGCCCCGGCGACTTCAAGGCGGCGCCACAAGAAATATGACAGGGCCCAGAGCACGCTGGTAGCCGCCGCCCACACCCACACTTCGAGCCGGTCACCTAGGGCGAAGTGAGCGATGAGCGCCGAACCGAGCGTGATGGCGAATCCCGCGTGGGCCCACTCCTTAAGGCGGGCCGGCACCGGCGCCACTAACAGAACGAGCCCGAGGAGCTTGGCCCACGAGAGTTCCACCCGGAAGTAGTCCGGGAAACCCAGGTGAGTGAACATTTCCGCTACTTGCGGCAGGCGCAGCTGCGCGTACGCAGTGAAGCCCATCTGCAGGCAGAAGAGTCCGGTGGCAATCCAGAAGGCGATCACAAGTCCTTTGGAGCGGCTGTTGTCCAGCCTCTGGGCAGCAGTTTGGGCGTCGAACGACGTCTTCGGGACAAGAAGGGCCTGATTGTGCAGAGTCGATTCCATGATCTGTCTCCTACGTTTTCAACGCTTCGAGAAGTTGGGCGGCAAGCTTGGCGGCTCGACGCCGAACTGCTGTGCGTACTCGGTGTTCAACCGCTGCCAGCCACCGAACTTTAGAGCGTCGGGGCCGACGATGCGTCCAATGGGGTCACCGGTCAGAAGATGGTCCAGCACGTCGAAGCAGATGTGCCAGCCGGCGGCACCCATCGAGATGAAGCCACGGTTGATGTTGTGCCAGATCGTGAGCCGGGTGCCGCCGCCAACCGGCTCCAACTCCCAGCGGATGTCCTGCCCTCCCCAGTTGAATTCGAGGAGCTTGGGCGCATCGGCCCGCTTCACCTGGCTTTCCGATACGAGAGGCGTCGGCGCACCCACGGTCGTGAGCTTTGCCGTCCCAATCGTGCCGAGGTTCCGATCAGAATCGAAAGGGGCCCACTCGCGCAGTTGCTCCGGGTCTGTGAGCGCCTCCCAGACTTTTGCAGGTGGGTGGCGGAGATCGCGGACGAGCACGAGCGTCCACTTGTCTCCATCCTTCCGCACTTCAGCGCCAAACGCGTGACCCGGCGCGTACTGTTCACGGCTACTCATGTCTCTTCTTTCCTTTCACAGATGCCGCGTTCTGCATCCGATCCAAATGTTGTTCGAGAGCATCCACGTGGGTTGACCAGAAGCGCCGGAATGGCACCAGCCAGGCGTCCAGCTCCATCAGCGGTTCCGGCCGAAGTCGATAGAGGCGCCGCTGCGCTTCAGTTCGCGATTCCACGAACCCGGCCTCGCGCAGCACGCGCAGATGCTTGGAAACGGACGGCTGCGTCATCCGAAGCTGACGCTCGATCTCGCCGACCGATCGCTCCGACGACGCCAGCAGCCTCAAGATGGCGCGGCGGTTTGGCTCCGCAAGAATTTCGAACGCCGACTCCATGGCGTT
>JBPYFA010000033.1:0-3694 GCA_051986585.1 Vicinamibacterales bacterium
CGCCGCCCGGAAGGCGCCGGAGTTGACGCTCGGCCGCGTTCTGCAGGCGAGCTGCAATGCCTCGCTTGATCCGAACGAGCACCCAGATCACGAGGAAGTAGACAATCGTCACCGCAAGGACGAGGAGCGCCGATTTCAGCAAGATGCTGGGCGTATGGAGCTCGACGGCCTCGTTAATCGCAACCTGCAAGCGCTGCGCGGCTGAAGCGGCCTGCTCATCCAGCCGCTCTCCGGCGAGTTTGTCGAGGTCCGCATCGAAAATGACAAGAACTGGGTGTCCATCGACGCGGAGGAGCACGCCTTGCGCGTATGCCTGAGTGGTGACCTGACCCGCCGGAGGACCGTGCACGATTCTGTCGAGGAGATTCACCACTCCTTCCGCGCGGATGGCCGGCGACCGCCCGAGAATTGCGGCGCGCAGGGTGACGATCGGCCGATTGGTGTAGATCAGTTGTGCCGAGGGCTGCGACACGTCGGCTGATTTCGCGGCCGACGCGATCGCTTCACCAATCTGATCGGGTGCTTGCGGAACGGTCGGCTGCGCAAACGCGGGCACTGAAAGCGCGACGAGGCAGGCGATGACGCGAGCAAGCACCGGTAGGATCTTCATGGTTGAGGATCTCACTTCCTATTTCGCGGGCTTGACGGGGTACTTGTCGAACATCTTCTTGGCCGCCTCACTGAGGCGTTCCTTCCGCTTCTCGACCGTATGCTCGTCCGCGACGCGGGTCTTCGCCGTACCGCGCCAGACGGCTTTGTTCGCCGCCCTGTCCACGAGGTCGACGACGACGGTGCCGGTCTGGTAAACGGTGACCCCTGTCGTCGGAGCGAGGCCGATCGGAATCGGCGACGCCCACCCGGTGATGTAGCCGTAGTACTCCCCCAGGTAGGACTGGTTGAACCCGACGCTCATCGCGGCCAAGTACGCGACGTGAAGGTCGGCGGTATCGAACGGGGCTTTGGTCAGCCCGCGAGCCGCGAGCTCGCGGTCGATCGCAGCCACGAGTGCCGGAGCGAGCGCCTCCTCCGACAGCGTCGGATTGGTGGTGGCGTCCGGGTTCGTGTTCTTCACCATCGGCACTGGTGGCAGCCAGGCGTAGGTCTTCAACTTCTTGAAATCCGTGTTCGGCGCCTGATCGCTCTTGATCTCCAGCTTCTGGGCGCTGGCGGTCGTCACCAAGAGCGATGCGAGCAAGGCGGCGACGAGCGCGGACGAACGTTGTGAATGAGACATCCGGACAGACTCCTCGTGCTACTTCTCGATCTTGACCTCGTTGAGCCTGACCGGTTCAGACGAGTAGTTCTCGAGCACCAGCTGTTTCTTCTTCTTGTCGAAATCGATCTTGGTGGCGACCGCCATCTTGCCGACCCCCTTGCCCTCTTTGTCGAGGCGTATTTCGATCAGGCTGAAGGGGTAGTCGATCGTCCGCGGCTGATTGCGCGCTTCCCACATACCGATGTAGCGATCGGTGGCGATCCCGATCCGGTAGCCGCCATCCTCGCCCGGCGTCGCGAACGCATAATGCAGCACCCAGCCAAGCCGTGCGTTGTGCGGATCGGGTCCGGTCCATCCGGGGATGCTGATCTTTCCGTGATTCGGCATCTTCTGCAGCGCGCTCAGCAGCGCGTCCTGGCCCTTTTCGACCGCCGTGGTGATCAGCTTTTCGCGCTCCGCCGCGGTTGACCATCGCGTAATCCGAATGTCCATCACCGCGTTCGCTCCGGTTGCGGCGGTTCCCATGCTCACGGCGAATGCCGACATGCGAAGCGGCAGCGGCAAAGACGGCTGGTCTGCTTGTGGTGCCGCCGCCGTGACACCGGACAGCACGACGGCTGCTCCAATCGCACCCAAGGTCGAAACGATCCATGGCTTCATGTGTTCCTCACAGTTGTTAAAGTCGATCCCGCGCTCGTTCTCGGTTTTATGTTTTCAGTTCTTGGTTGCGGTTCTCGGTTTGTAGTTTTTGGTTTGTTCTTGCCAGGGAAACGGCAAACAACAAATCGAAAACGAACGCCAAACCAAAAACCAAGAACCACAACCAAAAACCCAAAACCAAAAACCGAGAACTACCGCCGATACAGCTCCCCTCACGACCCCCGTTCGAGCCCAACCAACGTCCACCCGGTCGCGCCGCGGCGGAAGTAGACGTCGGCTGGCCTGGCCCACGACATGTGCGCCGGATCGGCCGCGCTAATCTGCACTTTCACGATCGCGCCCGCGGCAGTTGGCAGGCCGGCCGGCGCCTTGACGCGGCGAGTGGTCGTGGTCGCCGCCGATCCAATCGGCGTCGTACCGGCCGACGTGTTGTCGAATCTGAACCAGCTGACGGTGTAACCGCTCGCCGGCTCAGACGCCACGCCGGCCGCGACGGCGGCGTTGTCGAACGTCAGCGTGTCGCTGCCATCAAGCGCGGGATTGACGACGGGATTGATCGCGTTGAGGTACGCCTGACCAATCTTGTCGCGCCTCTGAATCAGCACGTCGGCCAGCAGCTTCACCGCCGACTCGTCGTGATAATTGCCCGTCGCCACGATCGCGCGAATCATGTCGTCGGAAAAGGCCATCACACGGCGCGCCGCCCAGAAGTTGTCGTCGTCGCGTGCCCGGAGAAATGCCGCCGTCGGCACGCGCGGCTTCCATTCGGCCGGCTCGAACACCTTTCCCTCGAATCGGCCGATTGCGGGATTGCTCGTATAGCTGACCGTCTGCCACGGCTGCAGGAAGAAGCCCAACGTGATGAGCCGCTTCATCGCCAGGTCGCCTTCCACGAGATGTTCCCAGCCCTCGTCGTACTCGCGCGGACCGTTGGCGCCGGTACCAAAGGTCGAGCCGACGTCCTGGAGATAATGCCGCACGAGGCTCTTGCCGCCTTCCGTCACGACCGCGTCGAGCGTGTTGCCGGCCTTCATGTCGACAAGGTTGGTCCAGGCGCCGAAGACCTTGAGCGCGCGTAACACGCGCCGATCCTCGTGCGGGACGACGTCGTTGGGATCGTCCGGACGGGTGCTGTGATACCGGAAGCCGCCGATCGGCCGGCCGGGAACGGCCCGCGCGGCGATCGCCCGATAGGTGCCGTCCGGACTCTGATTCGAACGACGGAGCACATCGTCGAGATCGCCGGGGGTCATCTTCCGGGGTTTGCCTGACGGCGGCGTGATCTCGGCCGTCTCGGCCACAACGAGCTCCTTCGGCTTGATGTGAACCAGATAGTTCTCGACCTGCCAGTAGCCAAGAGCCCAGAAGATTTTGTTGGCGACGAGAATCGCACCAGTCGCCGCTTCCGGAAAACCGTTGGCGTCGAACGACACGAACCACGTCTCGCCTTTGGCGTCTGTCATGGTGAAGCCAGGCGCGAACCCTGCCAGTTTCGGACGGCTCACCGACCACGTGCCCGGCGCCGGGCCGTCTCCGGCGAGCGGACCGCGCTCGACATCGGCAATCGTGAGTCGCTCGCTGCCAATCCTGTTGGTGAACCAGCTCGAGTCCGGGATCTCGTCGACCGTGTTCACATCGCGCGCCTTCACGATTGGCGTTCGGGTTCCCGGATTGGCCAAGAGGTTCTCAGCAAGGTCCCAGAACAGATCGATGTCCCACGCCTGAACCTTCGACGCGTCCTGCGTCTCTGGCTCGCGCTGGAGCGGATCGTCGCTGTAGAACTTGAGCGTGGCGCCGCGGGGGCCGGCGGTCAGAAAC
>JBPYFA010000034.1:0-3745 GCA_051986585.1 Vicinamibacterales bacterium
AGTTGAGCTTCTGCGCGTAGAATCGCCCACCGATCTCGCGTAGCGTCCACGTCTCGGAAGACGCGGCCGATGCCGGTCGATCGCGCCAGCCGAGCGTCGTCAAGGCCACGACCGAGACGAACCCGACGGCAATCGCGCCGATGATCGCGCGTCGCTGCAGCGGATTGCGTTCGACGCCCCGATCGATCCATGGCAACAGTGCGAGGAATGCCGCGGCGAGACCGGGCACACCCATCGCACCGACGACCTCCCACTTGCCGGGAAAGTATTTCAACAACTGAAACAGCCCGAGGAAATACCACTCGGGTCTGGGAACATACGTTGCGTCAGTCGGATCGGCCGGGCCTTCGAGCGGCGGCGCGCCATGCCAGGCATACGCAACCAGCAGAGACACGACGATCAGCACCACCGTGACATCACGCGCAGCCTGTCCCGGAAAGAACGGAAAGGGAGATCCTGTCCCGACGCGAACCGGGCCGGAAATGCCGTGACGACGCATCAGGAACAGGTGCAACACGATCAGCAGCACGAGCGCCGCGGGCAGGAAAATCACGTGGACGCCGTACCAGCGGGTCAGCGTGAGCGCGCCGATGGTGGCCCCGCCACGGAGAATCCCCGCGACGAGATCGCCAGCGAGCGGAGTCAACTTCGAGATGTTGATCGTGACAACGGTTGCCCAGTAGGCGCGCTGATCCCATGGGAGCAGATAGCCGGTCAGCGAAAACCCGAGGATCAGCGCCAGGAGCGCCAAGCCCGATAGCCACGTGACCTCGCGCGGCGGCTTGTACGATCCGAACGCGATCACCCGCAGCATGTGCGCCACCATGGCGACGATGATGAAGCTGGCGCCGTAATGATGAAGCCCTCTGACGATCCGGCCGGCGGTGAGCGTATTGATGAAGCGAACGCTGTCGTACGCGTGATCCGGACTGGCCGCGTAGTAGAGCGTAAGGAACGCGCCGGTCAGTAGTTGAATCGAGAGCAGCGCGAGGAGGACGCTGCCGAGCGTGAAGAACCAACCCGTGCCCGCCGGCAGCGGCTCGTCGAGCATGACGTGGATGCCGCCGCGGTACCCGGTGCGGGCGTGGACCCACTCGAAAAGGCGCTTCACAGCCGTACCAGCACCGACGAGTCAGACGGATCGATGCGCGCCTCGATCGTCGCAAGTGGACGCGGAGGCGGACCTTCGAGCACGCGACCGTCGGCGGCGTACACACCGCCATGGCAGGGACAGCGGAATTTCTTCTCTTTCGCGTTCCATTGCACCTGGCAACCGAGGTGCGTACAGGTCGCCGACATCGCGCGAATCCCGTGCTCGCCGTCCCAGACGAGAAAGACCGTCTCTCTGGCCCGTGCGCGATACCAGCCATCCACCCGCGAGACGGAGAGCACACGCGGCACCGGCTCGCCAGGCTTCAGATCGCCCGTGTTGCCCGCCCGAGACCATCGCCCTTGAGACGCGCGGGCTCCGGTGCCGAACGCGAAAGCGCCGAGCAGCGCGGCCAGACCGCCGCCGATGAGTGCGACGACGCCGTTGACGAAGACGGCCAGCGTGCGCCGCCGGCCAACAGGATCGTGGGGTACGGAAGTGTGAGACATGTATCCGGACGCATGATTGCGAACCGGAGGCCAAATGTCGAGAGCCCTCAAGCTACGGCGGCCGCAGGAGTTCTGGTAACCTGCCGCACCGCCGGGACTTCGGGATTCGTAAGGATTTTCGGATTATCGATGTGTTGCCAGGTAGGCCTTGGCCTTTGGCGTGCCGAGCAGTCGCAGCTGCGCCAGCGCCTGTTCACGAATGGCAGGGTCCTTCTCGTGCTCGGCGATCTGGATCAGCTCGTCTTCCGCCTGCGCGTTGAACAAGCCGACGATGATCGGCCGCTTGGCGTCGACCGCAGCCCTGGCATAGAGCGTGACCAGTTGTTCGCGCCCACCCGCCTGTCCCAGCGTCATGAGCGCCGTGTCGCGCAGCGTGCGGTCAGATTCCGACTGAGCGATCTTCATCAGGGCCGGCGCTGCATCCCGCTGGGCGAGGGCGGTCACGACCTGGTATTTCACCGGCTCGCTTGCCGTCTCGTACACCTGCAACAGATCGGTGACGACTGTCGGTCCCCCCGCGAGCCCGAGTTGGCGCACCGCGAGGACTCGAACCGGTTCAGGACCCGACTTGGCGACATCAACGACGCTGGCCCGCGCTTCAGGACGGCTCGACTGGGCCAGCACCAGCACCGCGCGACGCCCTTCTCCGGTGTCCGAACTGTCCAGCGCGATCGATTTCAGGATCGGAATCACCTTCGGCGCATCCGTCCGCATCAGGCTGGCGAGCGCCTGGATGCGCTGATCCATATCAGGGAAGTAGCCCTCGGGAAACCATGCGTGCGGCGGCGGGGGTGTCGGAGGAACCGCCGTGGGAGCAACCATTTTTGGTGGCGCAGGCACACGCGGAGTTGCGACCGCAGGCGGCGCCGCAACGGCCGGCTGGGGTGGAGGGGTTGGGCCTGCCGCCGCCGCAGGAGGTACGGCGGGCGGCGCCGGAGCCGGTGGAAGCGGTGGCGTGGCGTTGTACCAGAGCACGTCGTTTCGTTGCAGCCGCTGTGCGATCTCGATGCGGAGTGAGCGCGCGAACTTCACATATGAACTCTTCGGATACTCGCGCTCGAGACGGGCGATGGTCTCGACCGCCGCAGCCGCATCGTGCGCCTGGTTCAGACTGTGCGCGAGCCAGAACAGCGCCTCGTCCTTGTTAGGCTCCTTGGGATCGGCCGCTGCCGCTTTCAATTCGTCGATGGCGCGAACCCACTGTTCATCGGCGATGAGATCCTTGGCGCGTTCCATTCGCTTTGATTCCGCAACCCGCGCCTGCGCGACGTGCGGCGTGAGCACTGCCGCGATGATCAAGGCGGCAGCAATTTTTGAAATGCCCGAGCGTGTCATATGTAGTTCCTGTTTCTTCCGCCTGAAGGAGGATCTTCCGCCTGAAGGCGGAAGCTACAATTCGACTCTTTGTGGCTTCCGCCTTTAGGCTGAAGATCCTCCTTCACAATCCCTTGGTGGTCACGACATCCATCTTCTGAATCAGATCCCGTCGCCGGATCAGTCGTTGCAGCTGCGGCAGAGACGACGGATCCTTGCCATCGCTGAGCGAGGTCTGGAGCAGCACGAGCTCCAGATCTCTCATCACCCCGGCCAACGAATCGAGTCCGCGATCTTCGGCGGCCACGCGGTAGAGCCGTGTGTCATCGAGAAGCGACGAGGCCAGCTCGCGCTCATAAGCCCAGTCGGCGGACTTCTCGTGCGCTGGATCCTTCGTCGCCAAACCCAGGACGACCAGTTTTGATCGTTCGAAGTGCTCTTCCGTCATTGCGGCGAAGGCAGCGTCCTTCGACGTCACACCCGAGGGTGGCGCCACCTGCTGAACAGCGGCTGGCTGCGCTGGTGTGGTTGGAGCGTGCCGCGTTCGAAGCGCGACTGCA
This sequence comes from Vicinamibacterales bacterium, assembly GCA_051986585.1. GTDB lineage: Bacteria > Acidobacteriota > Vicinamibacteria > Vicinamibacterales > 2-12-FULL-66-21 > JALZOC01. Next base: position 3,474 of record JBPYFA010000034.1, read on the forward strand.
ACGCCGACGGTCACCAGCGCCAGCATCGCCGCCAGTGCGACGTATGCCATGTACGACTGCCGGGTCGTAGTCGGAAACGACACGACGCGCGATTGACCGCCCGCACGCTCCTGCGCAATCGCGTCATCCAGGCGGGTCATGAATGACGACCACTCGCCAGACTGCGGGCCGGATACAACCGGACGCGAATCGAGTGCCCTCCGGATCGTCTGCAATTCGTCGAGTGCTGTCCTGCACTCGCCACAGTTGGACAAGTGACGATCGATGGCGTC
>JBPYFA010000035.1:0-10612 GCA_051986585.1 Vicinamibacterales bacterium
GCTGCTCACCGGCTACGGTCCGGTCGCGCTGATCTGGTTCGACACCCCTCGCATGATCACGCCTGAGCGGGGCCAGCGCTTCGCCGACATCGTCCGTTCGCTTCAACCCAACACGCTGATCGACGGCCGGCTCGGAACCGAAGGGGACTATCGATCGACCGGCGACAACGTCGTGCCGCCTGAAGCATCGAGCGAAGCCTGGGAAACGCCGGCCACCATCAACGACACGTGGGGCTTCCGAAAAGATGACACCAACTGGAAGTCGCCGGGACAGATCACCTTCAAACTCGTCGACATCGTCAGCAAAGGAGGAAATTACCTGCTGAATGTCGGCCCCACGGCCGAAGGGATCATTCCTCAAGCGAGCCAGGACATTCTTCGAACCGTGGGACGGTGGCTCAAGGTGAACGGCGAGGCCGTGTATGGCGCCGGCCCGTCGCCGTTCGGCTTCGAATTCGGAGAGTACACCTCGCGCGATGCGAAGGACGTCCGGGGACAGCGCCTCTTCCTGCCGCAGACAGAGTGGCGGGTGACGACCAAACCGGGGAAGCTCTACATCACGTTCTTCTCTGAACCGCGGGCGCCGTTCGAAGTCCCGGCGATCAAGAACAAGATCACACGCGCCTATCGCCTCGCCGATCGAGCGCCGGTCGAGTTGGCGACGCAGAATGGGAAGACGACGATCACACTGGCGCGGCCCATGCTGGACCCGATGGCAACTGTCGTCGTGGTGGAGTTCGAGGGGGAGAGTTTGATCGTGGCGCGGTGACGGAGAATACGGAGGAAACGGAGTTCACAACGAAGGAACGAAGTAAACGAAGGCAAACGAAGAAAATGCGCGGGTTCATCCACCCTCAAGGGACACAAGGGGTGGATGAACTCGCGCATTCCTTCGTTCGTCTCCGTTTGCTTCGTTCCTTCGTTTGTGAACTTCGTTCCCTTCGTACCCTCCGACCGTCGCGACTATCTCACCTCCACGCCGCTCCCCCGGGAAACGCATATTCTTGTCGTGCCTCCTTCCTGATTTCGCTGCTATACCCAGGCTCCGTCGGCGCAATGTAGCGCGCGCGCCGGATGACGGTCGGGTGCACAAAGTGCTCATGCAGGTGGTCGACGAACTCGGTCACGCGATCATCCATGCGGCCAGAGGCATAGAGGAAGTCGAACATCGAGAGGTGCTGTACTAACTCGCACAGACCGACGCCGCCGGCGTGCGGGCAGACGGGGACGCCAAACTTGGCGGCCATCAGGATGACCGCCAGGTTCTCGTTGACGCCGCCCAGACGGCAGCTGTCGATCTGGCAGAAGTCGATGGCCTCGGCTTGTAGCAGCTGCTTGAAGATGATTCGATTCTGCGCGTGTTCGCCCGTCGCCACGCCGACCGGCCGCACACCCCTTCTGATTGCCGCATGCCCGAGCACATCGTCCGGGCTCGTTGGCTCTTCGATCCAGAGCAGGTTGAAGTTCGACAGCGCCCGAACGCGATCGATCGCTTCCTGCACATCCCATCGCTGGTTGGCGTCGATCACGAGCTTGCTCGCCGGTCCGATTTCCTGGCGGACGAGTCCAACGCGCGCTCGGTCGTCCTCCACCGACGCACCGACCTTCACTTTGAAGTGCGTCCATCCGTCAGCCAGCGCCTCGCGGCACAGCTGGCGGATCTTGTCGTCGGAGTAGCCGATCCACCCAGCCGAAGTCGTGTACGCCGGATATCCTTCACGAAGCAGCCGGGCCTCGCGCTCGCTCTTCGTCTTCTCCTGCCTGGACATGATGTCGATCGCTTCGTCCGGCGTGAGCGCGTCGGTGATGTAACGGAAATCGATGCAATTCGCCACCTGTTTCGGCGTCATGTCGGCGAGGAGCTTCCAGACCGGTTTCCTCTCGCGCTTGGCGTGCAGGTCCCAGACGGCGTTCACAATCGCCGCCATTGAGATATGAATGACTCCTTTTTCTGGACCTAACCACCGCAACTGGCTTTCGGATGCCAGCTCGCGCCAGAACGCCGCCTGTTCCGCGACGATCTCCTCGAATGTTCGCCCGACCACGAACGGACGAAATGCACGGATCGCTTCGACACAGACCTCGTTGCCGCGGCCAATGGTGAACGTAAAACCGTGCCCCTCGAGATCGGTGTCGGTTTTGAGGATCACATAGGCTGCCGAATAGTCCGGATCCGGATGCATCGCATCGGTGCCATCCGCCGTGCGCGAAGTCGGAAATCGCAAATCAATCAGTTCGAGATCTCGAATTTTCATGAATCTCCGCTCTACCTGACCGTGCTTGCCTTCCGGCTAAAGCCGGAAGCCACATGGGAGTCCGCTCCATTCGCCGCGCCTGCCGTCCGGCTGAATCTGGAAGCCACACAAGCCATCAGACCGTACCGCCGCGCGTCGATCGGATGCGGTCCAGCGCCACGGCTGCGACGATGATGCCGCCGGTGACGATCTGCTGGACCCAGTTCGCCAGCCCTTTCTGAGAACATCCAATCTGAATGATTGTCATGATGCCCGCGCCGATCAGCGTGCCGGCGACGGTGCCGCGGCCGCCAGACAGGCTGCCGCCGCCGATGATCACCGCCGCAATCACGTCGAGCTCGAGACCAACGGCCACGGTCGGGTCACCGACGGACAGCTTCGAAAACTGCAGCAGGCCGGCAAATCCCACGAACGCGGCCGATAACGCATAGACCGCAATCTTGGTCCGCGTGATCGCCACACCGCAGAGGCGCGCCATCCGTTCGTTCGATCCAATCGCGAACACGTGCCGGCCAAATCGCGTGTAACGAAGCAGCGCCGCGACGAGGACCGACAAGACAATGACCGCCCAGATGCCCGACGGCAGCAGCACTTCACCGCGCGTCACCCGCAGCAGATCGTTGAGCCAGGTGGTCGGCGCCTCGATCCGCCGCTCCTCACCGAACCCCTTCGCGGCGCCGCGGATCACGAGCATGGTGCCGAGCGTGACGATGAACGGGACCACACGCAGCTGCGTAATCAACACGCCGTTCACGAACCCGCAGAACGCGGCCGCCGCGATCGCGCCGAGCGCGGCGAACAACGGGCTGACGTTCATTCGGAGCAGCTGCGCGATGACGACCGTGCACAGCGCAATCATCGATCCCACCGAGAGATCGATGCCACCTGACACGATCACGATCGTCATACCGACCGCCGCGATGCTGACAATCGCCATCTGACGGGCCATCAGCTCGAGATTGGTCGGAGCAAAGAACTGAGGACCAACCAGGAAGCCAAAGATGACCGCGACCAGCACCAGGCCGACAAACGTCCCGGCACGTTCGATGAGCGATCGCGTGGTCACGCGGCAGGTCCCGCAGTGACCGCCATCATCAGCTCATGTTCGGTCAGCGACGATGCCGGAACCGCCTCAGCCAGGCGGCCACGATGCATCACGGCGATCCGGTCGCACAGGCCAAGAAGCTCGGGAAGATAGCTGCTCACCATCAGGACAGCGCGAGGCTTGGGCGCCGCGGCGTCCGATACCAGGGCGTCAATCAGGCGATAGATCTGCGCCTTGCTTCCGACATCAATCCCGCGAGTCGGTTCGTCCAGAACGAGGATGTCGACGTCATGGTGCAGCAACCGCGCAATCGCGATTTTCTGCTGGTTGCCGCCCGACAACTCTCCGGCCTTCTGGGCTGGTCCGGCGCATTTGATCGCCAGCTCCGAAATCCAGCGCGCCGCCGCATGTCGCTGCTTCTCGGGAAACACGAGTCCACCGGGACCGAACGGCGACAGCTTGCTCATCGTGACGTTGTCGGCCACGTCGAGCGTCAGCGCAAGCCCTTCCTCCTTGCGATCTTCGCTGAGGAGACCCATACCCTGAGTCCATCGCTCGTGAGGTCGGGCGACGCCGGAGTAGACGCCGACGCGAATGCGGCCGCTGCGCACCGGTTCGAGGCCGAACAGCGTGCGAAGCAGATGGGTACGTCCCGATCCAAGCACACCGGCGATACCGAAGATCTCGCCGCGATGCAGCGTGAAGGAGGCCGAGCCCGGTTCCAGTCCGGTGACCTCGAGAATGGTCTCGCCGCGCGTACGCGGCGAACGCGGAAACAGGTTGTCGACGGACTGACCGACCATCAACGCCACGATGTCGTCATGCGTTGCCGCCGTATCACCGCCGCCCGCATTGCGGCCGTCTCGAAGGACGATGAATCGATCGGCAACGGTCTTCACCTCTTCGATGAAGTGCGAGATGTAGACGATGGCGTGCCCCTGGGTCTTGAGATGTCGCAGCAGCTCGAACAGATGCTCGACGTCCGCTCGCCCGAGGCTGCTGGTCGGCTCGTCGAGCACCAATACGCGAGATCCGACGGCGATCGCCCGTGCGATTTCAACGATCTGCTGCGCGGCGACCGAAAGCGTCTCGACGATCGCATCCGGCGGAATGTCGGCGTGGCCGAGCGCCGCCAGCGCGCGGGTTGCCATCTCGCGCATCCGCGCCCAATCCACCAGGCCGGCGAAGCGCATCGGCTCGGCGCCCATCATGATGTTTTCCATCACCGACAGATGCGGGGCAAGCGACAGTTCCTGGTAGATCATCGCAACGCCGGCGCGCCGCGCGTCGATTGGGCTGGCAGGCGTGAACGGGCGGCCGTCGATCCACATCTCGCCCGCGTCGGGTTGCAGCGCACCGGCGAGGACGCTCATCAGCGTGCTCTTGCCGGCGCCGTTCTGGCCGATCAAACCGCAGATTTCTCCCTCAGCGACCGAAAGGTCGACGCCGTCGAGCGCGACCGTGGCGCCAAAGGTCTTCCGGATGCCGCGCATCGCGAAGCGGGGTGGCCTCGCGGCCGGCGTCGAGATCATTTCGCGAGATCCGGATGCACCAGTTCCTTTATCCCGGGCTTGTCCATGTTTTCCTTGGTCGCGACCTGGACACCGGTATCAATGTGCCGTTCGACCTTCTCGCCTTTGATGTGCGCGACAAGGGTCTTGATCGCTAAATAGCCCATCTTTACCGGGTCCTGTAAGACCAGCCCGTCGAGGGTGCCTTCCTGGAGTCCTTTCACGAGGTTATCGGAGGAGTCAAAGCCGACAAAGTGCAGCTTGCCGGCCCACCCGTTGTCCTTCAGCACGCGCATCGCCGCAAAACTGGACGACTCGTTCGCGCAGAAGATGCCGTCGATGCTCAGACTGCCGTCCGGCTTCTTGTAGGTGCTGAGGATCGACTCCGTGCGCTTGTACGCCTCCTCGACGTCGGTGCCGACGTACTGATTCGAGCTCACGACCTCAATCGACGGGTTCGCCTTCATCGCGGCGAGGAACCCTTCCTCGCGCTTCGTCGTGCTGTCGTGGCCCTCGGCGTATCGAAGAAGCACAACCCGCCCTTTGCCGCCCATCGATTCGATCAGGCGCTCGCCGCCGAGTTGTCCGCCCTTGTAGTTGTCGGTCGCAACAAAGCTGACGTAGTTGTCGCCTTTCAGTCCCGAGTCGAAGACCACGACCGGGATCTTTTTGTCCATGGCGTCGTTCACGGGACCAACCAGCGCGGCTTCATCGAGCGGCGCGATGGCGATGCCGGACACGCCGCGGCTGACGAACCCCTGTATCTCCGACACCTGCGAGTCGCGGTCGTCCTCGCGCAGCGGCCCGCGCCAGATCAGCTCGATGCCGAGCTCCTTCGCCGCACGGTTCCCGCCGGCATGGATGCTCTGCCAGAAGGTGTGCGAGGTGCCCTTCGGGATCATGGCGATCGTCAGTGACGATGAGGATGTGGCGGCTTGATTGCCGGTCTTGGTGCACGCGCTGGTGACGAACATGCCACATGTAAGCGCGAGCATTCCGGTCGCGAGAAGGCGAGTAAGACGCTGCTGGTGCATTCGAATGTCCCTTGTCCCTGTCTGCATTTCTCACTGCGCGTGGGGGCCCTCCGCCTCCGCGCGCTCCCCCGAATCATGCGCGGTGCGGCGAGACCTCGCGTCGCTCCACTCCAACCTTCGCGCCGATGTCTTGCGAAGTTGCCCACCGTAGCCTTGGCGAGGGTGGGCCGGCGCTCCGGCTGGCAAGCTGTCGCCTCGCTCGGGCCGCCGGCGCTTCAAGCGAGCTTCCAGAACCGGCGAGCGGTATCGCCGAAGATTGAATCCTGTTCACTTTTCGGCCGGGCGTCAATGGCCGCCCGAACGATCTCGGTCACGTCGGCATAGCTGGCCGCCACCGTGCACACCGGCCAGTCGGATCCAAACATCAAGCGATCAGGGCCAAATATCTCGAGCGCCGCGTTGACATAGCGATGCAGATCGGCGATTGTCCAGCGATTCCAGTCCGCCTCGGTCACCAGGCCCGAAAGCTTCGCCCAGACATTCGGAAACGCCGCGAGCCGCTCGAGATCCCGCCGCCACGGGCCGAAACCGCCGGCGCGAATATCGGGCTTGCCGAGATGATCGAGCACGAGCCGAACGTCGGGCAGCGACGATGCGAACGCGATTGCGGCGGGGAATTGACGGGCGTAGATGAGGATATCGTAGGCAAGGCCGTGACGAGCCAGTCGCGCCACACCATGTTGGAATCGCTCATCGAGCAGGAAGTCGTCTGGCTCGGCCTGCACAATGTGCCGGACGCCCACCAGCTTCGGATGAGCCACTGACGCAATCTGCTCGTCGACATCGTCCGCTCGCAGATCGACCCAGCCAACGACACCGGCGATGAATTGGTATCGTTCAGCGAGCTGCAACAACCATCGGGTCTCTTCAATCGTCTGGCGAACCTGCACGACGACGCAGCGATCGATCCCTGCCTGCTGGATCTCGACCAGCGCGTCCTCTGGCATGAAGTCACGCCGTAGACGCTGCATGGAGTCATCGATCCAGCCGTACTCAGCCGCGTCGTACTGCCAGAAATGGACGTGGGAGTCGAGGGTCAATGATCGATGCTAACGAAATCGATTGCGGATGGTCGATTGCAGACTGCAGATTTTTCGATTGCGGAATGCCGATTGAGATTGCGGATTGGTGATTCGGATCGCTGACTGCCGATTAACGACCGGAGCTAAATCAGCAATCTCGATCGAAACTCGACAATCCCAATCGACAATCCCAATCGGCAATCCCAATCGGCAATCCCAATCGACAATTTCAATCGACAATCAACACTCCAAAAATCCGCAATCTTCAGTCGCCAATCCGCAATCGCGCTCGGTTACCCCTGGGATTCGATCGCCACCGCTCCGCGCTCACTCGACTCGTAGCAGGCCTCGACGACCGCCATCGTCTTGATCGAGTCGTCGACCGAGCTCACGAGGGTTGCGTCCTCGCCGGCAATGACGCGCTGCAGGTTCGACATCGGGCCCTCGAAGGCCTCGATGAACCACGAGCCCCGGAGCGGAATCGTGCGCCACGCCTCATCGGTAAAGATCTCCATCGTATCTGGAGGCCCGGACGGGTACGAAAGGTTCACGCCCATTGTCAGGCGAGCGGCGCCCAGCGTGCCTTCCACCATCATCAGCGATTCGCGGTAGCGAGGGCCGCTGCGGTGGGTGTGATTCAGGACCAGCGAGCAGCGGATCCGGTCGCCGTAATCGAGAATGATCGAGCTGCGGGTGTCGCGGAGACGGGGCAGCTCGGGATGCGGCAGCGCGCGGCAGTACACACCATCGGGCTCCCCGGCGATTGAGCGGATCGCGTCGATGTAGTGGATCGAGTGGTACGGGACTTCGAGACGCGGCGCGCCTTCCATGAACGTCCAGTTGTGCCACGGCTGATCGATCACGATCCGGACGTCGACGTCGACGAGCGTTCCCAACGTGCCGGCCGAAATCAGATCGCGCAGCGCGAGCATGTTGGGACTGAAACGGAGCTGCAGATTGACGGCGGCGACGAGACCGCGATCGTGGGCGACCTGCCGGATGCGCGTCGCTTCCTCGAGATCGCGTCCCATCGGCTTCTGCATGAGGACGCCCGAGCCTTCCGGGAGGCACTTCAGAATGTCGAGAATCTGATCGCCCGGCACCGCGAGATCGTAGACGACGCCGTCGAGGGCGCACGCCTCGTCGAGCGAATGGAACACGCGCTCCAGGCCGAACATCTCCGCCGTCTGTCGGGCGGCGGCGCAATTGACGTCGTAGACGCCAGCGATGGGAAATCCGAGGCGGCGATAAACCGGCACATGCGCGGTGCGCACGATCGCGCCGGCGCCGATGATGGCGATTGGAAGCGGGTGCGAGGGCCTTGGCCAGGCCTGAGTCAAATCAGTCATCAGGGGAATCCGTCAGCTGCGGCGCGCCGGTTCGGGTGCGGGCGACGCGTCGGGCGCGCGTTCGAGGCTGAACACCGGCTCCATCCGGGTCCACCACTCGCCGGGGGGAGCCCCGGGAGGCGGCGTCTGAAGCGAGCGCATGAGCGCTTCCCATTCCGCCACGCGCGGGCTGGAAGCGACATGGGCGGCGAAACATCGGCGGAAATCGGGATCGTCGGTTTCGAGAATCATCACCAAACGGCGGCCGAGCAGATAGATGTCCATCCGCTGAATTCCGCTCTTCCGGAGGCTGTCCAGCACCTCCGGCCAGACCTGGCGGTGGTACGCCGTGTAGGTCTCGATAGTGGACGCGGGACCGTTGAGGTCGACCGCGAGCACGGTGCGCGTTGTCATCCGGGGCCTTCGCGGTCGACTATTTCACAGTTCGCGGTGCGAGTCAAAAGCCCTCACCACACTTTGCGTTTACTTTAGCGTTAAAGTTTGTTCGCAGTCGGGCTCGGAAGTGGTGTAGGATCGCGCCCGCCTTCGCACCGCTTCGGCGCGGTCTCGCCGGAGCCTTCGGCGTCGGCGGACGTTTTTCTTGCCTGAACCGCTTGGAGGAGTCGGAGGGGAGGTTTCATGAGGCGTGCGTGCGTTCTCGCTGTCGTACTCTGTGCCACCATCATCGCCGCGGTTGACGCCCAGGATTTCCGCGGCGGCATCACCGGCCGCATCACCGACGGATCTGGCGGACGGCTGCCAGGCGTCACCGTCACCGCCACCAACGTCGCGACCAAGGTCGCCTCGACCACCACAACCAACGGCGAAGGGGACTACACGATCCTCTATCTCACGCCCGGTGTCTACACACTGAGCGCGGAACTGTCCGGCTTCAAGAAAGTGATCCAGGAGAACGTCGAGGTTCGGATCAGCGATCGCGTTGGCGTCGATCTGAAGATGGACGTCGGCCGCATCGAGGAAACGATTTCGGTGACGGCCGAATCACCAATCCTGCAGACGACGTCCGGATCGACCGGGCAGGTGATCGACGAAAAGCGGATCTCAATGATGCCGCTGTCGGACGGCAACCCGTTCGTGCTGGCACGGCTCGCGCCTGGCATCGCCTACAACGGCGACCTGAAGTTCTCGCGCCCCTTCGACAATGCGGGCACGTCAGGCATTGTCACCGCCGGCGCCACCGGAGGGAATGAGTTCACACTGGACGGATCGCCAAACATGACGAGCGGACGCCGCGTCGCCTTCGTTCCGCCCGCCGGGGCCGTTCAGGAATTCAAGGTAGAAACGTCAAGCTTCGACGCCGCCAGCGGCCATACGGGCGGCGCCAACGTGAATGTCACGCTGAAGAGCGGCACGAATTCGTTCACCGGATCCGCTTATACCTACTACCGATCGGACAAGCTGGCGGGAACCGACTTCTTCCTCCAACGATCCTCGCAGCCCAAGCCTGAGCTGTCCTATCAACGTCCGGGCGGAACGATTGGCGGACCGATCTTCAAGAACCGGACGTTCTTCTTCGGCGCGTTCGAATGGCTTCCAGATCGGTTTCCCGAGCCGATTACCAGCACCGTTCCGACCGAGAAAATGCGCAAGGGGGACTTCTCGGAGCTGCTGTCGCAGGGAATCATCATCTACGATCCGCTGACGGCCGAGAGCGTCAACGGTCGGGTCGTGCGACAACCGTTTCCGGGCAACATCATTCCGTCGGACCGGATCAATCCAATCGCAGCGAATGTGCTGAGCTATTATCCGCTGCCGAACGAGGCGGCGAACGCGTCGCTGCAGGACAATTACGTTTACGAGAACCCGCGCACCGACAAGTTTAATTCGCAGTCGATTCGGATCGATCACTCGATCTCTTCGAGTCAGCGGCTGTTCGGCCGCTACACACGCAACAATCGTCGGGAATCGCGCAACGCGCAGCTTGGAACCATCAACGGCATCACCCCCAACGGCAACTTCCTGTATCGAAAGAACGACGGGATTACCGTTGACTACACGTTCGTGCAGTCGGCGTCGTCGTTGTGGGATGTTCGCGGTGGCTGGCAGCGGTTCTTGGAACCCAACGTGCGCCAGCACGAGGGGGTATTCAATCCCGCAACGCTCGGCTGGTCATCGTCGGTCGTCGGCCTGTTCGGCGGTGCAGAGTACTTTCCCCACTTCACGTTCGACACCATCCACGAAATCGGTGACAACCTGGCGTCGGATACCAACCACTCGATCTACTCGTTTCAGCCGACCTACACGCGAATCATCGGCGGTCACACCGTTCACGCTGGTTACGACCTTCGGCTGTATCACGAGTTCAGCACGAATCCGAATCGCCAGGCCGGCGAGTACACGAACAGCCGAACGAGCGCGTACACGCGGCAAATGGACAATTCGGCGGCGCAGAATTT
>JBPYFA010000036.1:0-16997 GCA_051986585.1 Vicinamibacterales bacterium
CGGCGGCATGCCTTGCTCCTCGATGAACCGGTAGATGTTCTACAGCACGACGATCGCGTCGTCTATCACGACGCCGACCATCAATGTCAGGGCGAGCATCGTGATCTGATTCAGCGTGTAGTCCATCGCCTTCATCAGCGCGAAGGTCGAGATGATCGAGGTCGGGATCGCGACCGCCGAGATCAGCGTCGTCCTCACGTTCGCCAGGAAGATGTAGATGACAATCGCCGCGAGGATGCTGCCGAGGACGAGATGCTCCTTGATCGCGCCAACCGCCGCCTTGATGAACACCGACTGATCCGTGATCACCTCCGCATGCACATCGGACGGCAGTGTCGGTTGTAACTCGGCAAGCCGGGCCCGGACCGCATCCGCTACGCTCACCGTGTTCTGGCCGGACTGCTTGGAAACGACCAGGGTCACCGCCGGATTGCCGTTGAGGTAGGACGCGCTCGTCAGCTCCGCGGGCGTATCGACCGCCGTTCCCACGTCCGCGACGGTGACGACGTAGGTGCCACGCTTCGCGATCGCGACCCGGTTGAAGTCTTCGGCGGTCGACAGCTTGCCGAGCGTGCGAAGCGTCAGCTCGCGCGCACCTTGCTCGACGGAGCCGCCCGGAATCTCGACGTTCTGTTGCTGCAGCGCGTTGATCATTTCACCGACGGTCACGCTGTAGGCGCGCATCCGCTCGGGATTGAGTTGCACCTGGATCTCGCGCTCGGCACCGCCAACCAGTTCCACCTGTCCTACGCCGCTGATGTTCTGCAGCTCGTCACGCAGCTGGTGCTCGGCAATGCCGGTGATGTCGCCGAGCGGCCGGGACCCGCCGACGACGATGTTGAGGATGGGAGCGGCGCCGGGATCGAACTTCTGGATGATTGGCGCGCGCGCGGTGGCCGGCAGGTCGCCAAGCACGAGGTTCACCTTGTCGCGTACTTCCTGCGCCGCGACATCACCGTTCTTGTCGAGCGTGAAGGTGACGATGACCTGCGAGAAACTGTCGGACGAGGTCGAGCGCAGCTCGTCTATGCCGCTGATCGTGTTGATCGAATCCTCGATCCGCTTGGTCACCTCGATCTCCATCTGATCCGGTGACGCGCCCGGGTTCTGAACCGATACGGCAACAGTCGGGACGTCGACGTTCGGCAGGAGATCGACACCGAGGCTGAAGAAGGCGAACACGCCGAGCACCATCAGGGCGAGCACGATCATCGTGGCGAAGACCGGACGTCGAATACAGATTTCCGCGAGTTTCTGCATGGACGTTCCTCTACTGTCCGGTGATCGGCTGCCCGTCGAACAGCTTCTCGGGATGGCTCGTGATCACGACGTCGCCCGGCTGCAGACCTGACGTCACGGTGATGAGATTTCCCTGCGGGGGGCCCGCCTGAATCACGCGCAGACGCGCCTTCCCGTCCTGCGCGACGAACACCTGCGGCGAGGGACTGCCGGCGGGCGTAAAGACAGCCTCGTTCGGCACGGCGATCACTTGTTGAGTCTCGGACAGCCGCACCGCCGCGGTCGCAAACATGCCGGGACTGAGCGCGAGATCATCGTTCCGGAATTCGGCCACCACGGTGAGCGCCCGTGATTCGGGGCTCAGGGCCGGATTCTTCGCGGTGATCTTCCCCACGAACTCTCGATCGGGATAGGACGCGACCTGCGCCGAGACTGCCATGCCGACCTTGATCTTGGCGGCGTCGGCTTCCGGAACCTGGAGCTCGAGCTTGATCGGCTGGATTCGAACGATGGTGGCAATCGATGACGCGGTGGTGACGAACTCCCCGGCGGCGACAGGACGTGCGCTGACGTGGCCTTGAAAGGGTGCGCGGACGATCGTTTCGTCGAGTTGCTGCTGCGCCAGCGCGACCTGGGCCTGTGACTGGGCGACTTGCGCGTTCGCGGTGGCGACCTGAGTGGTCAGCGTCTGGAAATCACCCGCAGAGATGTCGCCCGTCGCGACAAGACCGGCTGAGCGGTCTGCCTGCGCTTTGGCATTTGCGGCGGTTGCCTGTGCCTGCTGCAACGTCGCCATCGCTTGAGCAAGGCGAGCACGCGCGTCGCGATCGTCGAGGCGCCCGATCACCTCGCCGGCCTTCACGGTAGCGCCGACGTCGACTGGTGTCGAGATGATCTGACCGGCAACCTTGGGACTGACCTGCGAGCTCTCTGCTGCGGTAAACGATCCCGTTGCCCGGATTGTGATCGGTTGCTGCGAAACCACGACCGGTGCGGTTGTCACGGTCGCAGGCGCCGCGGCGGATGTGCCGCTCCCGGCCGACGTGCCGGCCGGCGCGGCCGCTTGTTGCCTGCCGCACCCGGCCATGAACAGTCCAACGGCGACCAGGATTCGCGACGCGCCGCCTACGTGACACATTGGGCATGCCTCAGCAGCGGTCTCGACAGCGGATGCTCTCGATCTTCTGAAATCACTCGTGTCGTGACGCTTCAGTGACCTCTTACGGGCGCGACAGAATTCGTCGCCAACTCGAGAAGCAGGCGCGCGCCACAGCCTCCGCGACTATTCACGCGTCGCCACGAGGCGCACGAATTGCTGAACAGAAGCAAGAGTCCTTCCGAGGCCGTCCGGCGACGCAGGCAGAGCTCTCGCGCCCGACACTCCGGCCGCGTTCGCACTGACGCTTCGCGCCGCATGAACACCGCGGCCGCTTCGGCGGCAGACCGATGCCCGCGAGCCATCGCGGGCGACCTTGCGCGTGAACGCTTGGCCTCCGTCGATCCGCGAATTCCTGGCAGTGGCGCTCCACTTGCACAATCGATCGGCCCGCCTGTCATGCAAGCGCCGATGGCGGAGGCTGCATTCGATGACCTCGTGTGTCAGAGCGCGCTGGCTGATACTGCTGACTCTCTCGCTTGTCGGTTGCGGGCAGGGCGGCTCGTCTGCGAAATCATCGGAGGCGCCGGTCGGCATCGCAGGAACGGCTGTCGAGGATCCGCTTCCGCCCCTCGCCTACGAATCTGCTCTTCCCGAGCCTCTGCGCGAGCTGATCGGCAGACCGTTTACCGGCGATCTGGACGCCATGGAAGCGCGTCGCATGATCCGCGTCGGCCTCACCTACAACCGGACCCACTACTTTGTCGACAAGGGAACGCAGCGCGGCTTGACCTTCGCCTACCTGAAGCGCTTCGAAGACCAGCTCAACGCGGCACGCAAGACCAGGAACCTCCGCATTCACGTGGTTGCCGTGCCGATGGCGCGCAATCGCCTCCTCGGCGCCCTCGCGGCCGGACAGATTGATGCGGTTGCCGCGCAATGGACCGTGACGCCGGAGCGTCAGCAGCTGGTGGACTTCTCGATTCCGTACCGAAGCAAGGTCAACGAGATCGTGGTGACAGCCCCCGGGGTTCCTATGGTCAGAAGCGCCGAGGACCTGTCAGGGCGAGAGGTGTTCGTCCGGCGCTCGAGCAGCTATGCCGAGAGTCTGCGTGCATTCAACCAGCAACTCGTACACGACGGTCGCCCGCCAGTCACCATTGTCGACGCTGCCGAGACGCTCGAAGACGACGACATCCTCGAGATGGTGAACGCCCATCTCGTCGACATCACCGTCGTCGATGACTATCTCGCCGAGTTCTGGTCGCAAATCTTCACCGACATGCGGCTGGAGAAGAACGTCGCGCTCAGACCGGATGCCGATCTGTCGCTCGCGTTTCGCAAGAACAGTCCGTTGCTGAAGGAGGAGGTCAATCGGTTCATCCGCGGCCACCGTCTGGGGACCGAGTTCGGAAACATCGTCGCTCGACGCTACGTTCAGAATCCGCAGGTCGTCAGGCGCGCTACCAGCGGAGCCGACCGCCGAAAGTTCCTCGCGCTGACCGACACGTTCCGCAAGTACGGCGAGGAGTACAACCTCGACTACCTGTTGATGATGGCGAAAGGGTATCGGGAATCCCGGCTGAATCAGAACGTCCGCAGCCGGGTCGGTGCGATCGGCATCATGCAGATCATGCCGGCGACCGGAAAGGCTCTGAACGTCGGCGATATCCGCCGGGTCGAGCCGAACATCCACGCCGGTTTCAAGTACACGCGACGGTTGATGGACGAATACCTGGGCAGCGAACCGTTAGACGACCTGAACAAAGGGTTCTTTACCCTCGCGTCGTACAACGCCGGACCGGCACGCATTCGACAGCTGCGAAGGGAGGCGGAGCGGCGAGGCTTCGATCCGAATCAGTGGTTCGGCAGCGTCGAGGAAATCGCCTCGGAGCGCATCGGCCGTGAAACGGTCAGCTACGTGAGCGACATCTATAAGTACTACATCGCCTATCGATTGGTCTCAGAGGAGGAACAACGCCGGGCCGCCGAACGGGCCAAACTGAAAAGTGGACGCGGATAATCCGTTCACGATCCCCGCGCGAGACCGCTCAGACATAGAGCCCGACTGTGAGGATTCCACGATGGAGGGTGGGCGAGGCCGTTACCCGGCGCGGGTAGATTCTCGTGTCGATGGACTGATTTGGTGCGCGTTGTGGCACGGCGCTGGCTACATCAGAGAGTCCTGATAGACGAACAATGGGCGCACTTGGGTCAGTTCGAGACAGGATCGTCGAACCCGACGTATCAACCGGATTTTTCCCCCTGCGTGATCGCATAGGGCCCACAACATCGGCTCTCGCGACAAACCCCGACAGAGCACAGGAGAAAGATTGAGTTCTGTGACGACGGAAGCAAGAACGTGGTGGAACTGACTCTTCGCGAATCGTGATCAGGTGCAATATGGGACAGGCAGCTACGCATGTTCTCACGGCTCCCGCTGCTACCAGAGAGTGGATCGACGTCTCCGTCCCAATCTATGACGGCATGGTCCACTGGCCCGACAATCCCCCCGTGGCGCTCAACGCCATCATGCACGTCGAGCATGGAGACGTGGCCACGGTGTCGGCGCTCGAGATGGGCACTCACACCGGCACGCACATCGATGGTCCCATGCATTTCATTCCGGGTGGCGCTGGAGTGGATGCGGTTCCGCTCGACAACCTGATTGGGCGTGCGCGGGTCATCGACATCGACAACCCCAGCGCCGTGACACAGTCCGACCTTCATCAACACAATCTTCGAAATTCCGAACGCGTGCTGTTGAAGACGGTGAACTCGCAACGCTGCTGGAATGGATCTGAGTTCGTCAGCGAGTTCGTGTCGCTCGCCGAAGACGCCGCGACGTATCTGGCTGAGCTCAACACCCTGGCGATTGGGATCGACTATCTCTCAGTCGGTAGCCCTGAAGTACATCGAATCCTGTTCGCAGCTGGTGTAGTGATCATCGAGGGCCTCAACCTGTCCGACGTCACGCCGGGCGAGTACGACTTCATCTGTCTTCCACTCAGGATTGCTGGACGCGACGGCGCTCCAGCCCGTGCGCTGCTGCGACCGCCTGCGTCGGACCATCTGCCGCACACGGCGCAGGACGTGTTCAACGTCCACCGGATGCAACAGTACGAGCCCGTTCTACGCGGTGTTCACGGCAGCTATTTGTTCGACATCGACAGAGTGGGCTGCTGGTATGTCGCCGTGGACGACGGCACCGTTCACATCGAAGAAGCGAGGCACGATGCCGACTGCACGATCGGTTGTGACGAGCAGGATTTCGTCGCGATTGTCGAAGGCCGCCGAAACCTGATCACATCGCACATGCAGGGGCGCGTGAAGGTTCGCGGCGATATTGCACTGGCGCAGAAATTCCATGGCCTGGTGAGCGCCATGATCGCAGAAAAACAAGGTGCCGCATGAGGGCCAAGCCGGTCAGCGCGCTCGAGGGCGACACCTTCGTCGTCAGCGACCGGAGAGGCGACATTGCCGGCTCTCCAGACGAAGCACATGGCTTGTTCCAGGGCGACACCCGGTTTCTGTCGCGCTGGATCCTGACCGTGGACGGGAAGAGTCCCAACCCGTTGTCCACCGACGACGTGAATTACTTCTCGTCTCAGTTCTTTCTCGTTCCAGGTACAGGAACGATCTACGTCGATGCTCCGATATCGATCGTGCGCCAGCGCGCGGTCGGCGGCGGGTTTCATGAAGACGTCAAGATCCTCAATCACAAGTCGAAACCAATCGACCTGGATGTCAGGATTGAAGCGGATGCCGACTTTGCCGATCTGTTCCAGGTGAAAGACGCCGAATTCAACCGCAAGGGCAGGTTCTACCGCCGCGTCGAAGACAATCGGCTGATTCTCGGCTACCAGCGCGAACGTTTCGTTCGCGAGACCGAAATCAGCTCCAAAGCGCCCGCCGAAATTGACGACAAGGGATTTCGCTTCAAGGTGCACCTCGAGCCTCACGGCGACTGGTCCACCGAGATGAACGTACTCGTGTCTGTCGACGGCACTGAGGGAGTGAAGACGAAACCCAAGTACCGGGACGTGCACGATGTGCCGACCCCGAATATCGGCATGAGCCTTCAGGGGTGGATGAACAGCGCGCCGCAGCTCCGTTCTTCGTGGCCGGCGCTGGAGCGGATCTATGAACGATCGCTGATCGATCTGGCCGCTCTGCGTTTCTTTTCGCCATTTGCGCCGGGCGAGGCGCTTCCAGCCGCCGGGCTGCCGTGGTTCATGGCGCTGTTCGGCCGCGACAGTATCTTCACCAGTTATCAGGCGTTGCCGTTCGTGCCGGAACTGGCCGCCGCCACCTTGCGAGTTCTGGCGGTCCGCCAGGGCACACGCCGTGACGACTTTCGCGACGAAGAGCCCGGCAAGATTCTGCATGAAGTCCGGGCCGGCGAGATGACCGCCTTCGAAGAGCGACCGCACTCGCCGTACTTCGGTACGTCGGATGCGACTCCGCTCTTTCTGATCCTGCTCGACGAATTCGAGCGCTGGACGGGCCGAGACGATCTGATTCGAAAGTTCGAAGGAGAAGCCAGGGCAGCGTTGCGCTGGATCGATCGCTACGGCGATCGGGACGGTGACGGCTATGTCGAGTACGAGCGCCGGAACAAGAAGACCGGAATCGAGAATCAATGTTGGAAAGACTCGTGGGACTCCATCGCGTTTTCCGATGGAACGCTGGCGACGACGCCAATCGCCACCTGCGAGATCCAGGGATATGTCCACGACGCGAAGCGTCGGTGTGCGCGACTCGCCCGGGAATTCTGGAAGGATCCAGAGACGGCCGAGCGCCTGGAAAAGGAAGCGGCCGCGCTCAAGCGAAAATTCAACAACGACTTTTGGATCCCTGAGAAGCAGTTCTTTGCCCTGGCATTGGACAGGAACAAACGTCAGGTTGACTCATTGACTTCGAACATCGGCCACCTTCTCTGGAGTGGAATAGTCGACGACGACAAGGCCACTGCGTGTGCGCGTCATCTAATCGGTCCACGGCTGTTCAGCGGCTGGGGTGTCCGCACGATGGCGGTTGGCGAAGGCAGCTACAACCCGATCGGCTATCACGTGGGGACGGTGTGGCCGTTCGACAACTCGTTTGTTGCTCAGGGACTGAGGCGGTACGGCTTTGGACAAGAGGCCGCGATGGTGGCGCTCGGAAATCTCGAAGCTGCGAGGTTCTTCGACTACCGCCTTCCTGAAGCCTTTGCCGGTTACGCCAGAGCAGACACGAACTTTCCCGTGGAGTATCCAACCGCGTGCAGCCCGCAGGCGTGGTCATCCGGCGCTCCATTGTTGTTTCTCCGTTCAATGCTCGGCCTGGAACCAATCGGCGGAAAGCTGCTGGTCGATCCCGCCGTGCCACGGCAGATTGAATCGATTGAGTTGTTGGGGATCCCCGGTCGGTGGGGACGCGCGGACGCATTTGCCCGCGGGCTGGTCGATACACCGCGGAACGCGGAAGCCCACGTGACAACAACCGCACGGTGACACGAGATCGGCGCAGCGCCGATGTCATCCGTCGCGTCTTGAAGTCAATAGCCTGAATTCGGAGCAACGCCATGCAGACATTGCGCGAGCGTTTGGCGGTGAAGCCTGAAGATCTGCGGCGGCATCTCGATCCGGCCACGCTGCCGTTTCAGACCACGGCGGAGGTGCCGCCGGTCAAGACGACGATCGGGCAGCCACGGGCGGCCGAGGCGATCGCCTTTGCGCTCGAGGTCGGCGCGCGCGGCTTTCACCTCTACGCCGCCGGTTCGCCGGGGACCGGGCGCGAGATCACCGTGTTGACGGCCGTCAGTTCCTTCGCCGCGACGCGGCCGACGCCGCCGGACTGGCTCTACGTGCACAACTTCGCCGAGCCGGACCGGCCGCGCACGTTCTCGATGCCGGCCGGCCAGGGTCGCAGACTGGCGAGAGCGTTGACGTTGTTTCTGGAGGCAGCGCAGCGGGAGATTCCGCGCGCCTTCGAGAGCGAGGACTATGCGCGCCGGCGAGAGCAGTCTCTCGCCGAGGTTGGTGCCAGGCGCGCCAAGCTGATGGCAGACCTGCGCGCCTTTGCTGAGGAGCGCGAGTTATCGGTGGAGATGACGCCGACCGGCATTGTCAGCATCCCGCTCCAGAATGGCCTGCCGATGCCGCCGCAGGCGTTCCAGCAGCTGCCGCCCGAGAGACAGGCCGAGCTCGAGGAGCGGGGCAGGCAGGTTCAGGCCGAAATCGGCGCCTTCATGCGCCAGATGCAGCAGATCGAGAAGGAGGTGCAGCAGCGCGTGATGGCGCTCGATCGCGAAGTGGCGCTCTTTGCCGCCGGCCCGCTGATTGCGGAATTGAGGCAGGAGTACGGCGACCAGCCAGATGTCCTCGCCTTCATCGAGCAGATCGAGAAGGACCTGCCGGAACACCTGCACGACTTCTGGCCGGCCGAAATCGGGGGAGGGCAAGCGGACGGCGCAGCGGCGGCGAGGGCGCTTCAGCGGCAGGAGCGCCTGGGGCGGTACGAGGTCAACGTGTTGATCGACAACAGCGGGATGACCGGCGCCCCGGTGGTGCTCGAGCGGAACCCGACCTACTACAACCTGGTCGGACGTCTCGAGTACCGGGCCGTGCTGGGAACGATGGTGACCGACTTTCGGCAGATCAAACCGGGCGCGCTTCACCGCGCCAACGGCGGCTTTCTGGTGCTGCACGCCCTCGACGTCATGCTGAGTCCCTTCGCGTGGGAGGGGCTGAAGCGCGCCCTGGTATCGGGCGAGGTGCAGATTGAGAACCCAGGCGATCAGGTGGCGCCGCTGCCGACCGCTCGGCCGCAGCCGGAGGCGATTCCGCTCGACCTGAAAGTGATCCTGATCGGCCCGGCCGCGCTCTATCAAACCCTCCATCAGGTCGACGTGGTGTTCCCGGAGTTGTTCGGAGTGAAAGCCGACTTCGCGCCAGACATGGACTGGAGCCAGGAAAGCCTTGCCAGCTATTCCGCGTTCCTGAGCAAGATCGTTCACGACCGGAGGCTGCGCCATTTCGATCGCTCGGCCGTCGCCCGAGTCGCGGAGCACGGCGCGCGCCTGCGCGATCATCAGCGGAAATTGACCGCGCGCTTCCTCGACATCGCCAGGCTCGCGGTCGAGGCCAGTCACTGGGCCGGCAAGGCGGGGCACGAGGTTGTGCTGGCGGAGGATGTCGACACGGCGATCATCAAACAGGAGGGCCGGCGCAATCTGGCCGAGGAGCGGACACGAGAGGTGATCCTCGATGGGACGGTCATGATTGACACCGACGGCGCGCGCGTGGCGCAGGTCAACGGGTTGTCGGTGATCGACGTCGGGGACTACGATTTCGGGCGGCCGTCACGGGTGACCGCACGGGTCGCGGTCGGGCGGGGGACAGTGCAGAGCATCGAGCGCGAGGTCAAGTTCTCCGGCCCGATCCACTCGAAGGGCTTCTTGATCCTGACCGGGTATCTGCAAGCCCAGTACGCGCAGGATTGGCCGCTCTCGCTTTCGGCGACGATTACCTTCGAGCAGTCGTATGGCGGGGTCGACGGCGACTCGGCGTCGACGACCGAGCTCTACGCCTTGCTGTCGGCGCTCTCGGGTCTGCCGCTGAACCAGGGAATCGCCGTGACCGGCGCCGTCAACCAGCACGGCGAGGTGCAGGCGGTCGGCGGCGTGACGCGCAAGATCGAAGGCTTCTACGATGTCTGCCATGCCCGCGGACTCACCGGCCGCCAAGGGGTGATCGTGCCGACGGCAAATGTCAAAAACTTGATGCTGAAGGAGGAGGTCGTCGAGGCGGTGCGGGCCGGACGCTTTCACGTCTGGGCGGTCAGCCACATCGACGAGGGGATCGAATTGTTGATGGACTGTGTGGCCGGCGAACGGTCGCCGGACCGGACGTTTCCCGAGGGGACGGTGCACCGGCTGGTTCAAGATCGGTTGCGGGAGTACGCGGAGCAGGTACGCGAGTTTGGCAATGCCTTGCCAGCCGCAGCTCCTGCTGACGGATCGAGAGCTGCGAACCGACTTCCTGCGTAAACTAAATGGAGCTGACAGCGCGGCTGATCGAGGCGAGTCGGTGGGCGCTCGTGCTCGTCATTCTTGCGCTGGCGCTGATCGGCTTCCTCTATCTCACACGCGGCACGGTCATTCGCCACGTGCGCGGCACGAGCGATGATACCCGGCCGACCGCTCCGTGCGAGCCGGCGTTTCCGCTCAGCGTTGCGATTCTCACGGGCGCCACGCTCATGACGGGCAACCGTGTCGAGGTTGCCCTCAACGGTGATGGCACCTACGAGCGGCTGTGGGAAGATCTTCGCGCCGCCACCGAATCGATCACGCTTCAGCTGTACTACGGCCAAGGTGGCCGGCTCAAGTCAACGCTGCGTCAGATCCTGGTCGATCGTGCAGCGGCAGGCGTTCGCGTGTACCTGCTGCACGATGCCTTTGGCTATTCACGCATGCGACGGGAAGACCGGACGGCGCTCGAGGCCGCCGGCGTCCGGGTGATCCCGTTTCGGCCGATCGATCTCTCGGCTCTTCATCTTGCGCAGAACCGCTCGCACGTCCGTGGGATCGTGATCGATGGCCGCATCGGATGGACCGGTGGTTTCGGGATCGATGACAAGTGGCTCGGCGACGGGCGGACGAACGGATCGTGGCGCGAAACCAACGTCCGATTCGAAGGTCCGGCGGTGCACCAGCTGCAGGCCGCCTTCGTTGCCGCCTGGGCCGAGGCCACTGGTGTCCTGCTCACACCGCGCGTGACGCTCACGAACGCCGGCGGCGACACCGTCATGGCGGGTCTGCTGCATACCTACCCGACCATGGGCGCGACCACTGCCGAGCGTTTCCTCGCGCTCTCGATCGCCGGCGCGAGAACCTCGATCTACATCACCAACGCCTACTTCGTTCCGGATGACAACTTCGTCGGCCTGCTGGTGAGCGCGTCGCGACGCGGCGTTGACGTTCGCCTTCTCACCAGCGGCGCGCGCACCGACATTCGCGTGGTTCGATTCGCA
Organism: Vicinamibacterales bacterium; assembly: GCA_051986585.1. Lineage (GTDB taxonomy): Bacteria > Acidobacteriota > Vicinamibacteria > Vicinamibacterales > 2-12-FULL-66-21 > JALZOC01. The sequence goes on from JBPYFA010000036.1 coordinate 11,351, forward strand.
GGCCGCGCGCGATACGAGGAGCTGCTCGACGCCGGCGTCCGCATTTACGAGTGGCTCCCGACGGTTCTCCATGCGAAGACGTTCGTCGTCGATGGCGTGTGGGCGACGATTGGATCGAAGAACTTCGACAATCGTTCGCTGGCGCTCAACGACGAGGCCACCTTGATGATCCTCGACGAGCGCGCCGGCCGCCGGATGGAGAAGATCTTCGTCGACGACCTGCGTCACGCCGAGGAGATCCGATTGCCCGACTTTCGTCGACGCACGTACTTCGAACGTGTGGCCGAGAGCACCTGCAGTCTCGTTGCCCGCCTCTTATAGCGGTGCGTCGCGCGCAGACTGCTCGCGGCTGATGAGCTCTCTTTCGGGCTGTCGCCATCAGCGGAAAACCCACGGCATGTCGCGACCAGGCAGGTGAAAGGTTCAGCGAACACCCACGAAGGTGCATGGTGTGCGTCTTGCTAAATGTGAGCCTCGAGCTGTCCGATGGCCGGGGTCGCGCGCAGCGTCCTGAACAGCATGAGACGCCGGACACAGTGAGACAACTCCCGTCGCACTCGAGAAAGGATGTCATATGCCCCAGCAGCTTATTGAATCAGTCAAGAACACCATCGTCACGACGATCAAGGGAGCGGGTGAGATCGTCAACGCTGTTACCGACACCGTGAGCGTCGCGCTGGTGAATGCGCTGAAAGGCACGAGCAATGTCGGGACGGCGGCGGCAAGCAGCGTTGCCGACATCGCCAGTGGCGTGATCCAGGGAACCGCCCAAGTCGGCGGCGATCTCGGCGGCGCCGCGAAGGGCGCGATGATGGGCGTCTTGCGCGGGACGAAAGACGTGACCGGCGAGACGATGAGCACCATTTCAGCCGGGGCCCGCTCAGTGGTCAAGAGCACAGGAGACGTAGGAGGCGATCTCGTCGTCGCTTCCAAGAACGTCGTCGCTGGCGCTATTCAGGGCGCGCGCGATCTCGGGCTCGACGTCGCCAAAGCCGCCTCGGCAGCAGCGAACGGCGCAATTAAAGGAGCCGGCGACATCAGCATGACCGCCGTCGATCAGGTGACGCAGGCCGTCAGCGGCGTCATCGACGGAGTCAAAGTCGTCGTCACGGAGCCGTTTCGCCCGCCAGCCGCCAGCCGCACGTCGCCGGCGAGAACCTAGAGTGGCAGTGGGACGACGCGCAGTCGGACGCTGGGGCCGAATCCGCCACGCGGTGTTTCGTCTCCACGTCCGCTGCCGTCGGCAACCGATCCGTGCAGTTGCGGTGCGCCCTCCATCCGTCTGTCTTCGCAGCGCCTATGGTGTGAGCGTTTGCCGAACCGATGTTTCGTCGGCGACGCCACGAGTGTCCCGTTCGGGCTGACCTCACATAAACAGGCTGGTTACCTTCAATAGCCGACTGTCGATGCACGCTGGAGAGGCGGGCATGTCAACGACGATCTCGGTTCTCGGCGGCGGGGGCCTTTTTCTGCTCGGCATGAGCGTGATGACCAACGGCCTGAAGGCATTGGCCGGCTCGAGGCTGCGCTCCACGCTGAGTAAGGCGGCAGCGACTCCGCTGTCGGGCACGTTCTGGGGTGCGTTCGTCACGCTGATCGTGCAATCGTCGAGTGCGACCACGATGACGACCATTGGCCTGGTGAGCGCGGGTTTGCTCACCTTTTCCAAGGGCCTGGCTCTCGTCTTTGGCGCGAACATCGGTACGACGGGAACGGGCTGGCTGATCGCGCTGATCGGTGTTCGGGTCTCGCTCACGGCCGCCGCATTGCCGATGATCTTCGCCGGCGCCTTGATCAAGCTGCTGGGACGTGGACGCGTGAGTGCGGGCGGTGCCGCGCTGGCAGGGTTTGCACTTGTGCTCTTTGGATTGACGACTCTCCAGCAAGGGATGGGCGGAGTCGCGGACCGCTTGCACCCAGACGACCTTCCAGCCGTCTTTGGCTCAGGCGTCCGCTGGTGGTCGAGCGTCTTCGGCGTGCTGGTCCTGATCGTGGTCGGGCTGGCGATGACGGCGGTGATGCAATCATCGACGGCGGCGATTGCGGTCACGCTGTCGGCGTACTTCGCCGGCGCTGTCGCGCTCGATCAGGCGTGCGCGCTGATTATCGGGCAGAACATCGGAACCGCGACGAGTTCTGCGCTGGCGGCCATCGGCGCAAGCAGCACGGCGAAGCGATTGGCGCTCGCCTACATCTTGTTCAAGCTGATCGCCGCCGCGATCGCCCTCGTGCTGTTCCCGTTCACCATCCCTTTCCTGGTTCGCGCCTCGAACACCATCGATGGCGTCACGCTGTTAGCTGGTTATCACACCGCATATAACGTGGTGGGCGTGGCAGTGCTGCTGCCGTTCATCGACCGGTTCACGCGAGTAGTCGAGCGAATTCTGCCCGAGCGCCGGTCACCGCTCATGCGTTTCCTCGACCCGGCGGCGCTCTTGACCCCGCTCGCGGCTGAGGAGGCCGTCCGGCGAACGGTCGCGCGCTCGCTTGGATCGATGTGCGCGTCAATCGAGAAGGCGTTGATCGCCGGGAAAGACGCTGCCTCTGTGAGAGATGCCTGGGACGCGTTGCGCCAGGCGCGCGACTTCATGTCTGAGGCGAGCGGCCCTCCCGAATCGGAGGACGAGCAGGAGCGACTCACCCGTACGCTCTTTGCACTCGATCATGCGTCTCGTCTGGCCGAGGTCGCGACCGGGGACAGCGAAGTCAGGTCGGTCCAAGGTGGGTCTGACGATGTGCGTGCGGCGGAGTTGTGCGCGGAGGCGATGCGGTATGCGGTCGTGGTTGCGGATGAAGTCGGCGCGCTTCCAGACGGTCCCGAACCGGCCGCTGCAATCGAGGCACTCGACGGGACGAACGGAGTCGCGGTAGAGAAAACTCCAGCCGAGCAGGCTCTCGTCGATCTTGAACGCTGTGCGAGCGCGCTCGGCGAGCTGCAGCGGTTCCACCGCAGAGGAACACTCAGCTCGGTTTCGGGTGGAGCGATCAGTGCAGACGAGGCGATTGGCCGCGTCGACACCGTCCGCCGGCTGCAGGCGATTGCGCACCACGCCTGGCGTTCCGCAACACATCTCGTCGGCAGCCGTGCGCATTGAGCATCGGGCACATGGAGCATTGAACATTGAACATTGAACATTGAGCATTCCCCGTCCCCCGCTGTCCGCCGCGGATGTTTCCGCGAGAAATCGCGGGCAACGCCGCGGCATGGCTCTTCCGGTATGGCCCCTGCAGTTCGGTTGGACCGTCGATCTCAAACCTTACTACGCAGCATGCCTCCGGACCCGTCCGTGCGAATCGAAAACAACCGTTCGGGACGCGTCGATTGGAACGCGTCTTGATGGCTGAACGCCGTCGATGGGCGCGAGCCATTCCCGCTCATCCCCGAACCGTCGCGTGATCGTCGATATCCCACACCAGTCAAGGAGCACACGTTATGAGCACTCTCGTGGCAGTCGTATTCAACGACGAGTCGACAGCGTTCGACATGCGAGCGAAGCTTGCGAAGTTGCAGAAGGAGTATCTGATCGAACTCGAGGACGCGGTGGTCGTGACCAGAGACCAGAAAGGAAAGACGAAGCTGGACCAGGCCGTCAATCTGACGTCGACGGGCGCGGTCGGCGGCGGCTTCTGGGGACTTCTCATCGGCATGATCTTCCTCAATCCACTCCTCGGCGCCTTGCTTGGGGCCGGCGCCGGTGCGCTGTCCGGGAAGTTGAGTGACATCGGGCTCAACGACCGGATGCTGAAAGAGGTTGGTGCGTCGTTCAAGCCGGGAACATCCGGGCTCTTTGTCCTGATTCGTCGCGCGACGGTGGATAAGGTGCTCGACGGCCTGAAGGAATTCACCGGAAAGGGCAAGGTATTTCAAACCTCCCTGAACAAGGACGACGAAAACGCATTGCGCGAAGTGCTGGAGACGGGTCTGACGACTGCGTAACCGATCACGTCGATTCCCGGAAGCCGAAAGGATCAGCGATGGCCCAGGCGCACGCCGATTCGATGCACCTCACGCACACCTACCCGCACGAGAAGACAGGGCTCGAGAGGTTCCTGGACGTCGTCGAGCGCGTGGGGAACAAGGTTCCGCATCCGGTCGCGATCTTTGTCCTCTTGATCGGTTTGGTGATCGTGCTCTCGCACATCCTTTATCTGATGGGCGCCAGCGCGACATATCAGGTCGTCAACTCCGACACCGACACGATCGACACCACGACGACGGTCGTCCGCAGCCTCCTCTCGCGAGAAGGGATCCGGTTCATGTATGCCGGCGTGGTGCAGAACTTCATGAGCTTCACGGGAACGGGCGTGATCATCGTCGCGATGCTCGGTGTTGGGGTGGCTGAATCGGCGGGTTTGATCAAGGCGTTGATCCGCAAACTCGTGATGGTCGCCCCAGCCCAGGCACTGACCTACATTCTGGTGTTCATCGGCGTGATGTCGAGCATCGCAGCTGACGCCGGCTATTTGGTGCTGGTTCCGCTGGCGGCTGCCGCGTACCTCAGCGTCGGCCGGCATCCACTCGCAGGACTTGCCGCGTCGTTCGCCGGCGTGGCCGCCGTCTTCAGCGTCAACATCTTCGTGAAGCCGCTCGACGGGATTCTCGTCGGCATCACCAACGATGCGATCGCGCTGATGACGCCCGGCCGTACCGTCTCGCTGACCGCCAACCTGTGGTTCTCGATTGCTTCGGTCGTCCTGCTGACGGTGGTCGTCTCCGTGATCAGCGACAAAGTGATCGAACCTCGCCTCGGGCCCTATGTCGCCGACGGAGACGATCAAGAGAGGGGCGGCGGCGTCACGCTGGAGGAGGTGCGTGGGTTGAAATACGCGGGCTGGGGTCTGATCGCCGTTCTGGTCTTCTTCGCGCTCCTTGCGCTTCCCCCGGGAGCTCCGCTGCGGAACCCGGAGACCGGTTCCCTGATCGCCAACTCACCGTTCATGAACGGGCTGATCGTGTTCATCGCCCTGGTATTTCTCGTCGTCGGTGCGGCTTTCGGTTTCGGCGCCGGCACGATGACGAGTAGCGTCGACGTGATCAAGGCGATGGAGAAGGCGGTGGCTGACCTGGGCGGCCTGATTTTCCTGTTGTTCCTGATCAGCCAGTTCAATGCGTTCTTCACCTACACCAACATGGCCGTCATTGCCGCCGTGAAGTTGGGTGATGCTCTGGAGAAGGCGGGCCTCGGCGCCCTCCCGCTGCTCCTGGGGTTCGTTTTCATCGTCGGTGTTCTCGACCTCATCATGACCGGCGCGATTCCAAAGTGGGCGATCTTCGCGCCGATCTTCGTTCCGCTGCTGATGCGACTCAACGTCGAGCCCGAGGCGGTTCTGGCGTCGTATCGCGTCGCGGATTCCCCCATGAACGCGGTCTCACCGCTGAACGCGTACTTCGGGCTGATCGTGTCGTTTGCGATGAGATACCAGAAGACGGCGGGCGTCGGAACCGTGATCGCCTTGATGTTGCCCTACGTCGTCGCGCTGTTCATCGTGTGGCCGCTGCTGCTCGCGCTATGGCAGGTGCTCGGGCTCCCGTGGGGAATCTGATGGCGGTTGAGCAAGTGACCAAGGCGGCCGCGGCTGGCAGCCTGACGGCCAATAACCAGAGAGGAATGTGATCGTGCCCAAGACCAAGACCAAGACCAAGACG
>JBPYFA010000037.1:0-5531 GCA_051986585.1 Vicinamibacterales bacterium
CCAAATTTCACCGCAGTTGATGGGATCACGCAGGGAACGGCGGCGATCGCCTACCTTGCGATTGGCGTTGCGGCGTGGTTACGAGCCCCCCGGGACATCCGAACCCGCGTGTTCCTGGCTTTCTCGCTTGCGAACCTGATCGTTCTTGGAGTGCCGACATTCTGGTGGCTGCGGGGTCTCACGGATCCCTCCAAGCTGCCGGGTCCTGCGACCGCAGCGGTGATCGCTGCGCTTGGAGTCGGAGCGCTGCTGCTGTTCCATTTCACCCAGGTCTTTCCGCGCCGCCGGCAGTGGATTCGCGACGCGGGCCTGCAAATGACGATCGCCTACGGGCTGGTCCCGATCGTCATCGTCGGACTGGTCCGCTACGCTCCGGAAACGTTCGAGAAGGTGACGGGACCCTACATTGCCGCGATGTTGATCTTTGGATTTCCGCTGCTCGTACTCCTCGGCATTGTGTTGCCTGTTGCCGCGTTCGTGTCGCTCTTCCGGACCTATCGGGAAGTTCAAGACAGCCAGTTTGCGTATTTGAAGGTTCCGCTGGAATTGATCCTGCTCAGTCAGGTGGGCGGGGGAACACTCACGATCCTGTTCGCACCCGTCGTGGCAGTGCTCGCGCCAAACAGCGTGATGCAGTCGGTGCTCACAGTCACGATCTGGGCGCTCGGCCTGTTGACACCGGCTGCTTACGCACTCGCTGTGTTCAGGTTCAACGTGCTGGCGATCGATCCGGACTGAATCCCCCCGCGATTCGCAATTCGCTGTTCGCGGTTCGTTGGTTCGTTGTTCGTTGGTTCGCGGTTCGTGGTTCGTGGTTCGCGGTTCGTTGGTTCGTTGGTTCGTTGTTCGTTGGTTCGTGGTTCGGGGTTCGCAGGGCTACCGAAGTGACGACTCGCGAACTTGGGAATCGTGAACTGCGCGCGAGGAACCGTGCGCCGCGATCGCATACAGGACGGCGCCTCCCGCAAGTGCCAGGCCGCCGTTACGCAACTGGACCGCCGTGGCGCCGCCGAGCACGGCAACCGCAACGACCACGGCGACGATTGGAATCGTCGGGCCGAAGGGCACGACAAAAACCGGGGCGTTCACGACACCCGTGAATTTTCGGCTCCTGAGTCGCAATGCGGACGCGCACGCGCCGAGATAGACGACGAGCCGACTGACGGCGCTGGCAGTGGCCATCGACTGAAATGTTCCTGTCAGCGCCAGTGCCAGCGCGACACCCGACGTCACGATAATCGCGACGACCGGCGTGCGATAGCGTGAGTGCAGGCGGGAGAAGACGGCCGGCAGATCGCCCTGCTCCGCGAGCGCAAAGAGATTCCGCGATCCGGACAGCGCACCGCCCATGTTGTTCCCGGTCGCCGAGACCACCGCGGCAATGGTCATCATGGCGGCGCCGCCGGCGCCGAGAAACACCGCGGCGGAATCTGTCAATGGCGTCTTCGACCTGGCGAGATCGGGCAGCGTGCCGAGGCTGACGACCTGCGCCAACGTCAAGACAGTCGCCACGATCAGAATGGTCATGATCAGCGCGAAGGGGACATCCCGGCGCGGATTTTTCGCTTCGCCGCCAGGAACGGGAACGATCTCGTAGCCGCCGAACGCGTAGATCAGGAGCAATGCTGAAGAGGCCAGGTTCGCGCCCGACGGGAGCGGTCCTGGCCGCAGGCGCCCCCACTCCACGAACCAGAGACCCGTCACCACGAACACTCCGAGCGGCAATAATTTGCCGACGGTCAGCAGGTTCACGACGAGGCTGCTTTGGCGAATACCGCGCACATTGATGCCGGCAAGCACGACGAGGATTGTCGTGATCAGCGCGGCTCGAGGGGCGCCCGAGGTCACCGCCGGCCAATAGAAGCCGAGCGACGAGACCAGCACATTGATCACCGCGGCCCAGCTCGCGACGCGTGTGAACCAGAGCATCCATCCCACTTCGAAGCCGGCGAATCGCCCGAACGCAGCCTTCGTGTAGAGGTACGCGCCGCCTGTCGCATCAAACCGGCTCGCCACCTCCGCAAATGTCAGTGCGATCGCCATCGAGGCGAGCCCCGTGGCGGCAACCATCCACGGGCTCCAGCCGCCAGCGTTGGCGGCGATCGTCGCGGGCAAGCCGAAAACCGCACCGCCGATCACCTGATTGACACCGATCGCCGTGAGATCCCACCTGCCGAGCTCACGTCGCAACGAGAACGCGCGGACCGGGCCTGTCGTCGAAGCCACGGCGAGGTTGTATCATTTCCGCTCGAACGAAAACACGGGAATTGATCCGATGTCACAGCCAACCGATGTCGTCAAACCGCGCGAGGTGATGCCAGCCGGCGCGTCAACCTTACCTGCCGCGTTCTACGTTGACGGCGATCTGTTCAAGCGGGAGATGAACGCTCTCTTTGGCAAGATGTGGATCTGCGCTGGACGGACGGAACAGGTCGAACGGCCTGGTCAGTTCTTTCTCCGCGAGGTGCTCGGCGAAAGCATCATCCTCACACGCGGTGGGTCGGGGCGCGTCAGCGCGTTCTACAACGTCTGCCGCCATCGCGGCACACGCTTGTGCACCGACGAAACGGGATCGTTCGCCGGCAGCATCCAGTGCCCGTACCACTCATGGACCTACGATCTGGATGGACGACTGATCGGCGCACCTCACATGGACGAGGTGCCTCACTTCCGCAAAGAAGCGTACCCGCTCCATCAGGTACATGCCGACGTGTGGGACGGTCACATTTTTTTGAATCTGTCGCCGGATCCGGAGCCGCTGGCGGCGCAGTTGGCGGACCTGCCGGCGAAGTTCACGCCGTGGCGAATGCAGGAACTCCGGCTTGGCCATCGCATCGTCTATGACGTGAAGGCGAACTGGAAGCTGCTGATTCAAAACTATAGCGAGTGCCTGCATTGTCCGAATCTGCACCCGGCGTTGAACCGGCTTTCGCATTACCTGAGCGGCGAGAATGAACCGTTGCGGGCAACGTATATGGGCGGGCGGATGGATCTGCGGCCGGGAGTTGCGACGCTATCGATGGATGGAACGTGTCCCCGCGATTTCCTGCCAGGGCTGTCGCAGGAGGATATCCGGCGCGTGTACTACTACGCCATCTTTCCCAACATGCTGCTCAGCCTGCATCCGGACTACATGATGGTGCATACGCTGTGGCCGCTGGCACCGGATCGCACGGTCAACATCTGCGAATGGCATTTCCATCCGGCAACGCTGGCGCAACCCGGATTCAACGCGTCCGATGCCATTGATTTCTGGGACATGACGAATCGGCAAGACTGGCATGTCTGCGAGCTGTCGCAGGCTGGCATCGCATCGCGCGCTTACACGCCAGGGCCGTATTCGAATCGCGAAGATCTGCTTTACGCGTTCGACCGGATGATAGTGGAGCTGCACGGGAAGATCTAGGTTCTACAGGGTTCTGCGGGGTTCTACTAGGTTCGGCGGGGTTCGGTTCTTAGGTTCTACTTGGTTCTTAGGTTCTACTTGGTTCTTCAGGTTCCCCGAGACCCCGCGAACCTGGGCCCCCGCAGCCCCGGGAACCCGGCAGAACCCAAGAACCGAACCATGTAGAACCATGTAGAACCCCGTAGAACCAAGTAGAACCTTTATTTGCCGCGAAGCCGCGCAACTTCGGCGGTGGCGGCGTTGGCGCGCTCCAGGGCCGCTTCATACAAGCGAATCCAGGCGTTCGACGAGGCCTCGAGATCCCGTAATTGCAGCCGCAGTCTGGTGTTGTTCTGCGTCAAGTAGGCGTTTTCCCGTTCGAGGAAGAAGCACCGGGCATCGTTGTCGACACGCGCCTGCGTGCTGGGTACCGGTCGCTTCGCCAAAGCCTTCAACGTCAATACGGAGTTCATGGTCGCCCTTTCCGGCTGTGTTGCGGTTGTTATCTGGAATAACGCCGGAGAGGGGAAAAACGAACAGTTACAAGGGCGTCATGAGCTCGACCGGCGCAAAAGGTGCCGGTTTGGCCGCGTCCGCAGTGTCCCACGCTCCAGAGAAGCCGACGTGGTGCCTCTGGGGGGACGCCCGACGCCAGCACAATACAGGACCGATTCGGTAATTCCGTCGATCCCGAGATCGTGTTCGATAAGGGTGTCGGCAAGACCCATCAGGCAGTAAGTGGCAAGGCCGAGGGACGTGGCGGTGAGCAGGAAGGTCTGGCAGACATGCCCGGCTTCGATCAGGGCCGCACGGTACGCCCGCGAATAGGGATATCGCCACAGCTGTCGGGTAAAAACGGAGGTAAAGAACACCATCGCCGATGCTTTGGCGAAATAGCCGCTCTCAGGCACGTAGGCCTTCATTCGGCCCATCGGAACAGCCCCGCCGATTCGTTCCAGGAGGTGACGATCCGATGCGTAGTGATAAATGGATGGCCGGAGTCCAATCACATTTCGAGCGACGACATAGCACTCAATCGGGTGGCGCGCACCGCCCGAAGGCGAAGTCTTCAAGGGCACTTCCCCGTCAGCGGTATTCGCCCAGTGCTGAACGCCAGCACTGAAGGCCAGAATCGATGACAGCTGGCCTACCGTGACCGGCGCCGACGAGTACCGCCGCGAGGTGCGGCGCGCAAGCAGTACGTCGGCGAACCCGTCAGCGAGCTCGGGACGAGGCAGCCTGATCGTTCGAGCGCGCGGGTAGCGTTTCACCGCAGGCGGCCGGTCGGCGATATCGATACGTGTTCGCGTGTACTGTCGTGCCAGTTCCCGCGGCCAGAACTGCACGTCTTTTGTCGCGGTATGAAAGAAACCGACCTCGGGATTCCACGGACCCAGAGTGTCCATGGACGTGATTCGTGAATCGATCGGACGGTCCGATCTGGCAAGCAGTGAGAAGCCGACCAACCGATCGACAAGCACCCGGGTCAGTGGGGACGTCCCGATCGAGAGCCCACCTTCGATTTCCGCCAGCGTGCGCCACTGCCCGCAGAAGTTCAAGAGCTCGCAGACGAGCGCGTCCGCTTCAGTTGTGTGATGGGTTGCGAAATTGACGATGTGGAGGGAGTCTTGATGCCAGTAGGCGACGAGGTGCGGCGAGCGGCGGTACCTGACCGTCGCCCGCGCGCTTCGTCGGACGCGGCTCACGACGTCGGGAGCTCCATCGATGGAGTGCACTGACCGGTAAGGGCTGTCCGTGCATCTTTCAGGATTTGGATCGCATTGGCGATTCTTCGATCCGGATCCGGGACTCTGGCGGCTTCCAATCGCTCAATGTGCTTCGCCATCAGGTCCTTCAGAGGATTGAAGTTCGACCATCCGGCCCTCTCCAGCCCTGTAGGTTGTTCGGGCATGGCCATCGTCTTACGCGGTGCTGCCTTCTTCGTCGCCTTTTTCTTCACGCTGCGCGACGCCTTCTTTACCGGACGCGCTCCCTTACGTTTTTTCGCCACGCGACGCTCCTTCCTGAATTTTGTAGAGCGGAGTCTAGGTCACGGTTTCGCTTTGGTCAAGGATCGACCGCGACCAACATGCGCTGAGCACCCGCGGTCATCGAGGTTCGGCCAACGCAGCGGGTAAGCCAATGG
>JBPYFA010000038.1:0-16225 GCA_051986585.1 Vicinamibacterales bacterium
ATCGGTCAGGAAGGCGATCAGTCCGGTCAGTTCACGGTCGCCAAGCTGGAATCCAGGCATCCGGCCTCGTCCGGTGATCACCGTCCGCTTGATCGTCTGACTGTCCAGGCGGCTGGTAACGCCAACCAGCATCGGAATCTCTGGAGGCACGCCGCGCAACTCCTCTCCATGACACTGCTGGCATCGCTGACGGTATACGCTTCGGCCGACTTGATCCGGGGGCCCTGTAGCGAGCCTCTGCCCGGGTGGCGGTTCCAATTCGAGCTTCAGCATCGTCGGTTCGTCCTTGTTCAGAACGTAGACGATGCCGGCTGCCGGATCCGCCGCGGTCGTGCCCCAGTTGGCGCCGCCGGCGTTGCCTGGGATCTGCATCGTATTGGTGGTTGCCGGCGGCGTGAACAATCCTTTGTTGACGGACGTTCTCACCATTTCGGTCCACTTCTGACGTTCCGCCTCGTCGGAGAGATACGGGCTGATGTCGGCCACCGTAAATGACTGCCGCCCGAAGGGCGGAATGACGGTGGGGAAGGGCTGCGTGGGCCACGACTGCTCGCCGGGAACGTCGGTCTGCGGCACTTTTCGTTCTTCGATCGGCCACAACGGCTCGCCGGTCACGCGGTTGAAGACGTAGAGGAAGCCCGTTTTGCCGGCCATCGCGACGGCGTCCACCTTCTTGCCGTTATGACGAACCGTGATCAGTTGTGGCGGAGCGGTGTTGTCGTAATCCCAGAGATCGTGATGGACGACCTGGTAGTGCCAGAGCCGCTTGCCCGTCCTGGCGTCGAGCGCGAGCAGACAGTCCCCGAACAGGTTGGTGCCGATGCGATCGGCGCCATAGAAGTCGTAGGTTGGTGAACCGGTTGGCGCGTAGATGATGCCACGCGCCTCGTCCAGGCTCATGTCGCCCCACACGTTGATGCCGCCGACGTATTTGTAGGCGTCCTTCGGCCATCCGTCGTAGCCGAACTCTCCGGGATGGGGGACGGTGTGGAAGCTCCAGACGAGCGCGCCAGTGATGACATCGAAGGCGCGAATGTCTCCCGGTGGCGAGCCGTACGCCTCACCGGTCCTGGAGCCGACGATCAGCAGGTTCTCGAACACGCGGCCCGGAGAGTTCCAGCCGAGCGATCCGAATCCGAACTCGATGATCGATTTGGGATCGCGGCCGAGGCCTTCGCGCAGATCGACTTTGCCGTTCTTGCCGAACGTCGTGATCAGTTTGCCCGTCTTCGCGTCAACGGCCTGCAGATAGGCGCCCGCCGCAAACAACAGCCGGCGCTTCGATCGATCCTTGCTTTCCCAGTAATTGATGCCACGGTCGGTGATATCACGCTGGAACAGCGGGTCGTGTTCGTACTTCCACAGTTCTTTCCCGGTCGCCGCGTCGAGGGCGACGATCGCGCGATCCTTTCCCAGCACGTACATGACGTCGTCTATGATGATAGGGTTGAACCGGAGCCGGTTGTTGACACCGGCGCGATACGTCCAGGCGACCTCGAGCCCGGTGACGTTCGACCGGTTGATCTGGGTGAGCGACGAGTAGGACGCCGAGTCCTGTCCGCCGAGATAATGGCGCCACTCTGTCCGTTTGTCCGTGCCGGATTCCGCGACGGCGGCGCCAACGACCGCGATCAACCCGGTCGCAAGGATAGCGTATGCCGTCCGGTTTGCTCCGGACATGCTCATGAGCACAGGCATCGAATTCTCCCCTGAACGTCACGAACTTCCGACTAAAACCGGAAGCCACAAAGATAGCTAAAGCCGGAAGTCACAAAGAGAGCTAAATCCCTTTCATTGCGTCGCGTGGCTTCCGCCCTTAGGCGGAAGTGCCGGTCGCTAAACCAGCAAGCCACAAAGATAGTTTGAAGCCGCCAGTCGGTCGGGAATTCTATTCAACCTCCAGATATTTGAGCACGAACGAAAAGATGTCCGCGTCCTCTTCGATCGTCTTCGACAACGGCTTCCCTGCCCCGTGTCCTGCCTTGGTTTCCACGCGGATCAATACCGGAGCCGAATGTCCGGCGGCCTGCAGACGCGCGGCGAATTTCTTGGCCATCCCCGGCGAGACGCGGTCGTCGGTGTCTGCCGTTGTGATCAGGATTGGCGGATATGAGGTCCCGTTCACGACGTTGTGGAGCGGCGAGTACTTGTAAAGGAAGGGAAACTGTGACGGGTCGTCGGCCGAGCCGTACTCGGAAATCCAGAACCGGCCGACCGTGAAGCGGTGATACCGGAGCATGTCGGCGACAGGCACGCGGCACACGACTGCGCCAAACAGATCGGGGCGCTGAATCATGACGGCGGCCGTCAGCAGCCCACCGTTGCTGCCGCCTTCGATTGCGATTCGGGCCGGCTTCGAATAGCCGCTGACGACGAGCCACTCCGCGGCGGCGATGAAATCATTGAAGACGTTCTGTTTGCGTTCGAACATGCCCGCTTCGTGCCACGCCTCGCCGTACTCGCCGCCGCCGCGGAGATTCGGGACGGCGAGAATTCCGCCTTTTTCGAGCAGCACGAAGTTCGAGGGATCGTACGAAGGCGTCAGGCTGATGTTGAACCCGCCGTACCCGGTCAGCAGGACCGGCCGGTTGCCGTCCTTCGGCAGGCCCTTTCGGCCGACGAGAAACATCGACACCCGCGTGCCGTCTTTCGACGGATACCAAACCTGCGTGGTTTCGTACTCGTCGGTGGGCAGTTGCGAGCGCCGACTGTCGAATAGCGAAAGCTGCGCGGTTGCGAAATCGAAGCGATAGTTCACGGCCGGGTGTTCGAAGGAAGTGAATCCCAGGAACATCTCGGTGTCTGCAGGGCGGCCGCTGACCCCGGTCAGCGATCCAATCGAAGGCAGTTCAATCGCTCCGGCCGGCGCTCCCGCCAGGGTAAACAGGCAAACCGCGTCGCTGGCGTTGTGGAGATACGCCGCCACGATCGTCCGATGAATCACCGTCGCTGACGACAGTTTGTCGGCCGATTCTGGCACGACCTCCACGAGCTCACCACGCGGGTCGAGGGGATCCAGCGACACGATCCGTCCTCGCGGAGCCTCCTTGTCGGTTCGAAACAGGAGCCGGTCGCCTGCGGATTCGACGAATGCATAGGCGGCGGTGAAGCCGGTGACGAGTGGGACGGGAGCCGATTGCTCGAGGCGGCGGTCGATGACGTAGACCTCGCTGCGATCGCTCGAGCCTCGAAACGCGGTGATGACCACCCACCGGTCGTCGTCGCTGACTTCGACTCCGAAGACCGTCTCTCGCTCGCCTGGCTTCTCGAAGATCAGCCGGTCGAGCGACTGGTCGTCGCCGAGACGGTGATAGCAGACCTTGTTGAAATAGTGCTCGTCGCCTGGTGGAACGGTGCCGGGCTCAGGAAAACGCGTGTAGTAGAAGCCGCTGCCGTCCTTGACCCAGGCAAGGCTGGCGAATTTCACCCAGAGCAGGCGATCGGAGAGATCGGCACCGGTATCCACGTCGCGGACATAAATCTCCTGTCGATCGCTGCCGCTGGTCGACAGACCGTACGCCGCCTGCGTCCCGGTGTCATCGATCGCAAGCGCCGTCAGGGCGACCGGTCCAGCCGAGCTCATCGTGTTCGGATCGATGAGCACGCGCTGGGGCAGGTCTGGGCCATCCTGCACGTAGAGCACCGGCTGATCCTGCAGTCCGGTGTTGTGCGTGAAGAAGTAGCGATGACCACGGCGCGTCGGCACACTCGTGCGCGGAAAGTCGTAGAGCCTGGTCAGCCGAGTGATGAGAGCGTCGCGCCGGGGTCCGTTCAGGACGGATCGTGTCAACTGGTTCTCGGCATCCACCCACGCGATCGTGTCGGGGCTGTCCGGATCCTCGAGCCAGCGATAGGGATCGGCGACCTGAACGCCGTGGTAGTTGTCGCTGATGTCAGCGCGATGGGCTGCGGGATACTTCACGCGCCCACCGACATCTGCTGGGCGTGAACCGCGGCGCCGAGCAGTCCGGCATCCGCGTGCAGGATGACGGCGACAGGTATCGTTGCGACGTAGTCGGCCATTGGTTCCTTGGCTCTAAAGGCGTCGAGAAAGGTTCCCGATTCGAGCGCCGGCAGAATCTTCGGCGCGATTCCGCCGCCGACATAGACCCCAGCCGTTGCCACCGTACGCAGCGCGACGTTGCCCGACTCCGCTCCGTAGATGCCGACGAACATGTCGAGTGCCTCGACGCATTGCTCGCAGGAGCGATCGAGAGCGGACCGGCT
This sequence comes from Vicinamibacterales bacterium, assembly GCA_051986585.1. Lineage (GTDB taxonomy): Bacteria > Acidobacteriota > Vicinamibacteria > Vicinamibacterales > 2-12-FULL-66-21 > JALZOC01. The sequence goes on from JBPYFA010000038.1 coordinate 4,228, forward strand.
GATCTTGGCTGGAAGTTCCACGGGATCCGAAACCGGTCCGACGCCGGAGCACAGAAATTCGGGCGGCACGACGCCGAAGGGTCTGATCGGGCTCTTTCCGAACGACTGATGTGTGAACTGGTAGACGTTGACGAGACCCGGACCCGACAGGACCGACTCGACACTGACTCGTCCGTAGATGCGCGTCAGCTCGCGGAGCAATTCGATCTCGGCCGCTGTTCGCGCGGCAAAGTCAGCGTGGCCGCCTTCAGATGCGCCGGGGACGAATCGGCCGTTGACGTTCAACAGATGCGCTTCACCCAGCCCTGTGCCCGCCGCGATGACGGCCGCGTTCCCATGCGGATGCGGCACGCCGCGCTGCAGCATCTTCAATTCACCCGGTTCCAGTACGGTGACGCCGTAGGCCAGCGCTTCGAGATCGTTGAGGACATGCGTTTTGCGGAACCCGAGGCGTTGGCCGATCGCTGAACCGTCCACCAGCCACGGCACGTTGGTGAGACGTGCGACTTGATCGGTCACCGCGCCGGCAACGCCGAACGTCGCCGCGTCGATGTGCTTCGCCTCCACATCGCGCGATTCGAGGAACGATTCGATCATTGGCTCGAGGGTGGCGAAATCGAGCGTCACGAACTCGCCCACGTCAATCGGTGACGGCCGATCGGGCCGGGGCGCAAACAAGCCGAGCAGCGTCTTGGTGCCTCCGACGTCAGCAGCCAATAGCATGGGCACATTCTAATCGGTGTAATTGCTGATTGTTGATTGCTGAATGCTGATTGAATTCGGAGCGAGCCAATCAGCATTCCGCAATCGCCATCAGCAATTACCCTTGACATTGCAGGCCGACTGGCGTGATCTTCGCGGAAATGGCGTCGCTCCCGTCATCGGCTGGCGGTCCCTACGGCCTGCGCGACATTCGCAGCCTCTATCCCGCGGTCACCGACAACCATCTGCGCTATCTGGAGAAGTGGGGCCTGGTGCGCCAATCGAACAAGCCGCGCGATCGCCGCGACTACTCGTTCGCCGATCTGACGACAATCAAGCAGGTGGCCGGCGAGCTGGAACGGGGCACGCCCATGCGCGTCGTGCTGCGATCGCTGCTCGCGGAACGCCAGGGGCAGCTCGAGCTGAACTTCTTCGACTCGCACGTGACCGCTGACACGCCCCGCGCCAAAGTCGTCAGCCTCGAAGCGCATAAGCCGCTGTTGACCGCCACGACACCGCCACCGTTGTCGGCGACAGCACAGCCGTACCCGGCCGACGACCCACAAGCCGCATTGGCCGCAAAGTATTTTCTCGAAGGCTCGCGGCTGGACGACGGCGATGAGCGCAACATGGATTCGGCCGCCGCCGCGTATCGGCGCGCGCTCATTGTCGAGCCGGATCTCGTGCCGGCGATCGTCAACCTCGCGAACATACGCTACGCTCGCGACGAACTAATCGAAGCGCAGGCGCTCTACGAGCGGGCGATCGGTCTCGACCCGGAGTGTTTCGAAGCGCATTTCAATCTCGGGAACATCCAGCACGACCTCGGCCGCTACGATCGCGCCCTCGGCTGCTATCGCCAGGCTGTCGCACTGAACGCCGGCTACGCCGATGCGCACTTCTATCTCGCGGTGACGCTCGAAAAGCTCGGTCACTCTCAGGAAGCCAAGCCGCACTGGAAGATGTATCAGGACCTCGCCCCCGACGGCGAGTGGATCGATCTGGCCAAAGAGTTTCTTGACTAAGCGGAAAGTCGCGGCGATGTGTCGGCGGTGGGGGCCCGCCTTCGCCAAGGCTACGGCGAGGTCTCGCCGTAGCGCGATGAATTACAAACGCGCGGAGGCGGAAGGGCCCCAGCGCGAAGTAAGAAATGCTGACGGAGTCGTAATCCCCTAATAGGAAAAGTCGAGCCGTTCGCGCTTTTTCGGCGTCCGGCGCAGCTTGTAGAACCCGCAGTCGGGGCACCACGAATCCGCCGCAAATCCTTCCTTCCCGGCAAACGGCAACACATCGCGGTGGGTGCAGAAGTCGCCGACGTCTGGCGTCGCCCGCCAGCGGCAGGACTTGAATTTCTCGACTGCTGGCGATTCGGTCGCCGAATCGGACGGCATCACCTGCGCGTCCGCGGTCGCGTCCGATGATGCAGTCGGCGTCTCGGTCTCTGGCAGCGCCGCTGCCGGCGCAAACGGATTAGTGTCGTCCATCATCCCTGCAACTCGAGTCCAAATGATTTCTGAAGCGCCAGCAGCGCACGCGTTTCCTCGGGCGCGACCAGCGTCAGCGCCGTGCCGGTGGCATCCGCACGACCGGTGCGGCCGACCCGATGCACGTAGGTTTCGCGATTGGATGGCACTTCGTAATTCACGACGTGCGTGATGCCGTCGATGTCGAGACCGCGTGCGGCGACGTCGGTGGCGACGAGCACGCGATAGCTGCCGCTGCGGAACCCTTCGACCGCCTGCGTGCGTTGCTGCTGCGTCCGATCCGCGTGGAGCGCCGCCGCTTTGAGGCCGAACGACGCGAGCTTCCGCGCGAGCCGTTCTGCTCCCGACTTGGTGCGCACGAAGACGAGCACCGGACCTTCGGTGCGGCGCAGGAACTTCGCCAGCCACTCAGTCTTCTCCGCGGCAGGCACCGATTCGACCGTGTGGGTAATGCTCTTGGCTGGTCCGCCGGCCGCTCCAATCTGCACGTACTTCGCGTCGCGCACGACCTCATCGGCCAGCTTCATGACCTCTTCCGGCATCGTCGCCGAGAAGAGCAGCGTTTGCCGCGCCGCCGAATCCGGCAACGTCTGAACGATGCGCCGGACGTCGGGCCAGAACCCCATGTCCATCATGCGGTCAGCTTCGTCGAGGACCAGCGTGTCGAGCTTGTCGAACGTCACCGTCTTGCTCCGCATGTGATCCATCAGCCGGCCCGGGGTCGCGACGACGATGTCGACGCCGGACTTGAGCGCGCGCTCTTGCGGACCCATGTCCACTCCGCCGTATACGGCGATGCTGGTGATGTCCGTGTGATAGATGAAGCCTTGGACGTCGTCTTCGATCTGCACCGCAAGCTCGCGCGTCGGTGCCAGGATGAGGACGCGCGTGTAGCCGCGCTCCTCGGGAGCCGCCGCTCGCGCCTTCAGCAGACGATTGAGGATCGGGAGTAGGAACGCAGCCGTCTTACCCGTTCCTGTTTCGGCACACCCGATGAGATCGTCGCCGCTCATCACGATTGGGATGACGGCGCTCTGAATCGGAGTGGTCGCGGCGAATCCGCGAACGCGAACACCCTCGATGAGCGACGGCTCGAGGCCGAGGGTCTCAAACGGAACGGGACGAGGATCGTATTCTGCCTGCGGCCGGGTGACGACCCGTGGAGTCGGTGTCGCGTGAAAATGCGCCGCGGGCCGGGCCGATGCCGGGCGCGCACCCCGACGCCCTCGTCGTCCTCGCGGCGCCCGGCGTTGTGCTGTATGTGAATTCAAAATCGTGATTTTTAGCGAGCGCGGAAGGTAATGATGCCTCTGACCGGATCGTAGGGCGAAACGCCGACCGTTACCCGATCCCCCGGCACCACCTTGATTCGAAAACGGCGCATGCGGCCGCTTAATTGGGCAAGCACCTCATGGCCCTGGTCACATTGGACGCGGTAAAGACCGCCGCTGTGTACCGCCACGACCGTGCCTTGCACGTCAATCAGATCATCCTTGCTCAATTGCTATCCTTTCCAATCAAAGATTGTGCCATACCGTCTGCCACTTTGGCAAACTCAACATTAGAGTTTCCGGACTGCCTCTTCAACGACCTGCGCCAGTGAAGAGTACTCATTGCCCTTCAATGAGATAGGCGCGCCGAAACGCACGCTCGCCGGCCCGCGGACCGGGAACTTCCATGTCTGGTGGAGGACCCGCTCGAGCCCGTCGAGCCGAACCGGCACCACCGGGACATCGAGCCGAGATGCAATCATACCGATCCCGGCCTGGAAACGGTTGATCTCACCACCGGTTGTGCGTTTGCCCTCAGGAAAGATCAGCAGGGAAAACCCTGACGCGAAGAGGTCGCCGATATAACGCAGGGTCTGACGAGTCCCGGTCTCCCGCTGCGGTAATGGGAACGCGTTGAAAAACGCCGACGCCAGATAGTAGTTGAGGCTGTTGGTAAACCACGCAGTTCGCCCGTATTGCTCGGGATAGAAGTGCGCCTTGAAAAACTCCTTGGCCATCGCCGGGGCGACTCGGTATCGCCATCGCGCCGGCAGCGCCATCAGGATGACCGGTGTATCAAAGTGACTCTGGTGATTGGCGGCAAAGATCACCGGACCTGTGAGCCGTTCCAGATGTTCGAGCCCGCGTACATCGAGTTTCACGAACACGCGCGAAAGCGGCAGTATCCAAGTCGGCAGGCTGGCGCGCCGAATCGCTCGAATCGGCGCGGATCGATTCCACGACGGGAACTCGATTGCCTCCGGCTGCACCTGTACCGGCGCCGCTGAGTGTCCCGCCAGCGGCCGCGTCAGTGCTTCGAGATCCGCCACCGTGACGGCGGCTGCGAATTTCGATTCGTCGATCGTGCATTGCAGCGCTTCCTCCAGCGCCATCATCAACTCGACGCGTTCGAGCGAGCTGAGCCCGAGCTCGTCGATCGTCGTCGCGGCGTCCACGGTGCGTCCCGGTGCGAATCGCGCAATCACTGATGCGACGGTTGGACCGCCGGGCGCCCGGTGCACGGGCTCACCCCCGCCAGCGCGGCGGCTGTCGTTCAGCCACTGCCTCAACTCGCGCCGCTTCAATTTGCGCGTGCCTTCGGTCCGCGGCAACTCGCCACTGGTCCAGGCCGCCACCGCGCGGATCTTCTGATGATCCTGAAGCTGCGTGTTTGCCTGACGGACGAGGTCGTCGAGATCGGTTCCCGGTGCCGTCACGACGACTGCCTGCACCCGCTCGGCCGCCGATCCCGGCAGCGGCGCGCCGACGACCGCAGATTCAACGACCCCCGGAAGCTCGTTCAGGACACGTTCGACGTCCTCCGGAAAGACATTGAGACCTTCCGGCGTCACGATCATCTCTTTCTTGCGTCCGCGAATGTGAAGCTGGCCCTGTGGATCCAGCTCGCCGATGTCGCCGGTGTGGAACCAACCGTCCTCGAACGACGCCCGGGTCTCCTCCGGTGCGTTGTAGTACCCACGCGTCACGTTCTCGCCGCGAACCAGGATCTCGCCGTCGTCAGCGATCCGGATCTCGACGCCGGCGATTGGCTTGCCGACCGCGCCGCGGGAGGCCCGCAGCGGATGATTGAGCGTGACGATCGGTGCGGTCTCGGTGAGTCCATACCCCTGGACGACGACGAATCCGAGCCGCCCCCAGAACGTCTCGAGCTCGGGATCCAGCGGTGCGGCGCCGACGACCATCGCCCAGAACTTGAACCCGAACATCCGATGAATGCGCCGGAATCTCCACCATCGGCGGGCCCAATGCATTTGCCCCGGATCTTCCGCAGCTTCAGGCGCGACCCGCAGCACGTGCTCCTTCAGCACCTCGAGAATCTTCGGAACCGAGACCAGGACCGAAATGCGGCGTGTCCGGATTTGGGTGATGACGTCTTCGGGCGCATAGCTGCGCGTGAAAACGACCACTCCCGGCAGCATCGGCGGCACGAACGTCGCCATCGCCTGGCCGAACATGTGGCTGAGCGGCAACAGGTTCAGGAATCGAATCGGCGAGAAGAGCCGAATGTACTTTTTGTACTTGGCCATCTCGCGTTCGATCGGCACGATGTTCGCGAGAATGTTGCGGTGGGTGATGACGACGCCCTTGGGCTCCGCCGTCGCACCTGACGTGAAGATGATTTCGGCCGTATCGTCCGGCCCGGCTTGCGGCTTTGTAGCTTCCGTCTTCCGCCTTCGCGCGTGCGCTTCGGCGGACTCGCCGGAGCCTTTGACGGCGGTTGGGCGGAAGCTCCCTGAATCCGGGCGGAAGTCTCTGAGCTCCGAGATATGCCAGACGGGTCGGATCGTGCCGAGTGCGTCACGGTCGACAGCATCGCCGACGAGGACGACGCGAGCCTGGACGATGTTGGCGACACGCAAGAGAAAGTCGGCGGAGGCGCGATAGTCGATGGGTACGAGCACCACACCTTCGAGCATGCATCCCCAAAGCGCGATCAGCCACTCCGCGCGGTTCTCCGCCCAAACGGCGATCGCCTGTCCCTTGCTGATGCCTTCGCCACGAAGGCGATCGCCAAATGCGCGCGCGGCCGAGGTGACATCGGCGTAGCTGTACGACCAACTCCGATACCCATCGTCGTAAACCACGAATTCGCCGGGCGTCGTCGCGAGATCCGCGTAGAAATCGAGAAGAGTGCGGCGCGGCATTCGCTGAATTATGATTGAAAACTTATGTCGCTCCCGCCGGTTTTTGCCGCCAGCGCGCTGTACGACAACCTGCTGCAGGCCGCGCTGCGCCAGTTCTTCGGCCGCGCGACGTTCGAGACCGAGCCGATCCCGTCGTTGTCGTCCGACGGACGGCTGGCGATAGAGCCGACCAACGACCCGTCGGTACTGACGATCCGCTGGTTCGGATCGCGCCACGTGCTGCACGTGCCGGCCAAGCGTCCGTTCACGACGCACGAGGTGCGGCTCGCTCGCGCGATCGGGACCGTTCTTGCCGCGCGCTATCGCGCGATCTTCGACCCGAAGCAGATGCTCGAGCGCGGAGAACTGTTTCGCGGTTCGATTGAGGATCGGTATGTCGCGGCGTTTCTCGACACGGCGCGCGCAGCGGACCGATCGTCACGCGCCGATCTGATTGCGACCGCGATCGAAGTGCTGCGCGTCGCGGCGCTCTCGAGCTACGAAAATCGTCCCATATCGTCGGGCGTCCTGATGCTCGATTCGGAAGACGATCAGGCGCGCCCGCGCCGCGTGCTGCCCGATCAGCTGTATGGGTACTCGCTGGCGCTCACGGCGATCAAGAGTTTCTATCGTCTCAGCGACGGGATCGAGACGGTTTTCCTCGTCAACTCGAATGGCAACGTCCTCGACATCGTCGAGCTTGCCGGCTATGCGGAAGCGGCCAGGCTGAGTGTTCCGTGCGCGGCCCGCTATCGGCAGCACGCGCTCGCCACCGCGGGTAACGGACATCTCTGCATCGTCCTCAGCCCATCACACGAGATCAAAGTGTTCGCGGAGGGGGTGCAGATCTTCAGCTTCCGCAACGCCCGTTGGCACTTACTGGACTTGCAGGCCAAATACGAGATGTGGCAGTCGGCAATCCAAAACGCCGTGCTGGGGGAGCGACTGTTCCAGACCGCCGTTGACCTTGCCGACTCGCGCGAGGGGGCACTCTTCGTCGTCCTGCGGGAGCCAAACACGTCGCTGTCGCAGCTCGTGGCGCCAGCCGATCAACTGGACCTGGTTCGACACAGTGGCGGTGCGATACCGACGCGAGGGCAACTGATGCACATGCTCCGCGGCCGCAACGTCCAAGAGCTGGATCCGGCGGTGTTCCGTGGCCTCGCGCGGACCGACGGCGCGACCGTGATCGATCGGACAGGACGGCTCCTCGCCGTCGGCGCAATCCTGCTGCACACCGAACCCCCGGAGCCTCACTCCAATCTCGCCGTCGAGGGTGCGCGGACGACCGCGGCGATGGCCGCCGGACGCTTCGGCGCGGTGCTGAAGGTCAGCGAGGACGGGCTGATCACCTTCTACGATCAGCAGGAAAAGATCTGGGACATCTGACTCAGCTGCCAGCTGCCAGCTGCCAGTTTCCAGCTTCCAGTTTCCAGCTTCCAGTTTCCAGTTTCCAGTTTCCAGCTTCCAGTTTCCAGCTTCCAGGTTCCAGTTTCCAGCTTCCAGGTTCCAGGTTCCAGGTTCCAGGTTCCAGGTTCCAGGTTCTAGGTTCTAGGTTCCTGCTTCCAGTTTCCAAGCTGGCTACGGGTACAGGCAATTGGACATGAGAGCTGGGAGCTGGTAGCTGGGAGCTTCACCGAACCGAAACGCCCCCTACCCACGACATGATTGTCATCCTCGGGTAGGCCGGGCGGGTTGCGGTCGCCAGTTGCGGGTTGACGGCGTGAAAGCGGATGTCGAAATTGACGGCGAGGTGCTTCCTGAAGAACCACCGCGCGCCGCCGCCGTAGTTGATGGTCTTGGTGCCAGATTCGGGTGGAGGCAATGGGTGATCCGCGAGTTCGGTCGTGAGCGTCGACCAGCCGAGGCCGCCGCTGATGTAACTCCAGCCGTCGCGCGCACCGAAGTTGAACGAAACCTGTGGCGACACGGCGGAGAATTTCGTGCTCACGGTCACGTTGACCGGAGCCGCCTCGGTGCCGGTGTTCGTCGTTTTGTCGCGTCCGGATTTGCTGATCTCGCCGCCCAGGCCGAGCGTCATGAAACCGAAGCGCAGCGGATACCAGTGCGCACCAAGGGCAAAACCGAATCCGCGCGATGGCAGGGTGTCGGTCGCGACGCCAAGCGCGCCTGAGACGGCTGGCTCCTGTTTGAATTTCGGGAATTGTACCCGCACGTCGCCGACGTAGCGGCCGATCGGCAAATCCTCTGGTTGAGTGTCTTGAGCGGCTGCGGTTTCGGGCAGCCAATATGTGATCGACAACAGGAAAGCTGCGACCAGCAGCAGGCGCATCGGCGATGACATGCGCAACAAGGGTATCAGGATTGCTCGGCAAGAATCTGCTGCGCGAGCGAGATGCCGTCCTCGAGCGACGTTATCGATCCGTCCAACTGCTTCTCGTAGATCTGGCGCAGGACGGCGCCGACGCGCGGCCCCGGCGTCAGCCCAAGCGCGAGAAGGTGACGTCCCTTGACGATTGGCGGCGGCGGCGCATGCTCGACCCCCAGCAGCTTCGCGCGCTCGAGGAACCAGTCCATCGCCGAGCAGTTGAAATCCCCGGTTCGGCCGAGGCAGTCAGATTTGGCCACGCGGGCGAGGAGTTCGAGATCCACTTTTTCCGCCAGGCGGCGAAAGGCGCCGTCGGAAACCGGGGTTGGCGACTGCCTGAACATTCCGGGCTTCAGGTGATGCGCCACGATGCCGAGGACCTGCTTGCGGACGTCGTAGCCGTCGATGGTGTGGATGTTGAGGCGATCGAGGACGGCAGTGGCTGGCGCGACTCCCGCCTGTTCGTGATCGATCGAACGAATGCGTCCGTCGACGAATGCCGTCGTCGGCGGCTTGCCCAAATCGTGGCAGAGCGCCCCGAGCATGATCACGATCTGCCGCGCGCGGTCGAGGTCTTCGATTCGGGTACGCGCCTGATCGATCACCATCAGCGTATGGACCCAGACGTCTCCCTCCGGGTGCCATTCTGGCTCCTGCTCACAGCCCACCAATGCGTGAATCTCAGGGAACAATCGTTCGACCACCCCGAGATCGAGGGCGACTTCAAAGCCGCGCGACGGCCGTGGCGCCTGGAGCAACAGCTTTTCACACTCGCCCCAGATCCGTTCCGAGGGTAGATCGTCGAGCGGAATAGCGCGGCAGAGATCGCGGGTCGTGGTGTCGAGCGCGAACTCGAATCGCGCGGCAAACTGGACAGCGCGCAGTACGCGAAGACTGTCTTCGCCGAAAGTTCGGACATCGACGGCACGCAGCAGCCTGGCGTCGATGTCGCGGCGGCCGTCAAACGGATCGAGGTATTCAGCGGTGAGCGGATCCCACCCGATCGCGTTGACGGTGAAGTCCCTGCGCCGCGCGGCGTCCGCAAACGAGAGATTGGGGTCTCCCGTCACCTCGAAGCCACGGTGGCCGCGGCCGGTGCGTGACTCGCGCCGTGGCAGCGCCACGTCAACGTCGGCAACCTTGTAAACCGTGAAGCTCTCGCCGACGGCGTTGACGCTGCCAAACGACGAGAGCAGGCGTTTCAGGTGATCCGCGGCGAGGCCGTAAACCTCGAGATCGAGATCCTTGCAGGCTCGCCCCATCAGCCGATCGCGGACCCATCCGCCAACGATGACGGCACGGCCGCCGGCCTCACGGACGCGGTGCGCGATCGCCATCGCCAGCTCGAAACTCGACAGGGCGTCGGTTCGCGCCTGCACTCAACGACCCTCGCGCCGGCGCCCGTATTTACGAACGACCTTGTCGGTGAGACCAGGCGCCAGCGCGTTCACTACCGTCAGCGCTCGCGACGACGCGTGCGGGTACACCTCCGCCTTTGGACTGCGTACGCAGGCCACGATCGCGCTGGCGACCGCGTCGACCGACTGCTTTGGACCGAGGCCCGAGACGGAGTATCCGTAATCACGCTGCATTGCCGATCGGAATTCCGTTTCGGTTGAGACCGGGAAGACGACGCTGACGGCAATGTTGCTGCCGTGAAACTCCGCGCGCAGCGACTCGGCGAAGCCGACCTGTGCCGATTTGGTCGCACTGTAGCCGCTCATCAGAGCGATCCCACGCTGGCCGACAATCGACGACACGATGATCAAGTGGCCGTTGTGCTGGGCGCGAAAAACCGGCAGCGCGGCGCGCGCTCCATAGAACGTGCCCATGAAGTTCACATCCATCATTCGTTGCATGATGGCAGGTGGGGTTTCCTCGACGGTTCCGTAATAGCCAAAGCCGGCGTTGCAGATCATGATGTCGAGACGCCCGAAGGCCGTCTGCGCCTGTTTGACCATTCGTTGGACGTCGTCTTCGATGGTCACGTCCATCACCACCGACTCAGCTTTGCCACCTGCGTTCCGGATTTCAGCGACCGCTTGTTCAAGCCGATCCGCACGCCTCGCCCCGATCACGACCGCTACACGCTCACGCGCAAGGTGTTTCGCGACCGCCAGCCCGATGCCCGATGACGCACCGGTGATTGCTGCGACGCGTCCAGAAAGATTCATCACGGCATGATAGCTGTAATCGCTGATTGCTGATGCTGATTGCCGATTTGAGTTCAATCAATCAACAATCAGCAATTGGCAATCAGCACTCTCAGTGACAACAGCATGACTGATCCCGCGATCTCGTTGTTGCGCGACCTTGTCGCGATCGATTCGGTCAATCCTTCACTCGTGCCCGGCGCTGCAGGCGAAGGCCAGATCGCCGATGCCATCGAGGCGCATCTGCGCGCGCTCGGACTCGACGTCGTGCGACAGGAGACCGTTCGCGGCCGCCCAAACGTCATCGGCGTGCTTGACGGAGGCGAGCCCGGACGCACGCTGATGTTCTGCGGCCACATCGACACTGTCGGTGTCGAAGGCATGTCATCACCCTTTACTCCTGTCGTCCGCGACAACAAGTTGTACGGGCGCGGCGCACAGGACATGAAGGGAGGGGTGGCCGCGATGATCGATGCGGTACGCGTCGCACGAGACAGCGGGTTCCGAAAGGGCCGGGTCGTGATTGCCGCGGTCGTCGACGAGGAATACGAGAGTATCGGCGCCGATGCGCTCGTGCGCGAGTGGAAAGCCGACGCGGCAGTGGTCACCGAGCCGACCGATTTGCAGATTGGCATCGGCCACAAGGGCTTCGCCTGGGCATCGATCGAAACGCGCGGTCGCGCCGCGCACGGAAGCCGGCCCGCGGATGGCCGCGATGCCATCCTTCGCATGGGGCGTGTTCTCGGCCGACTCGAGCTGCTCGATCGAGACGTGCAGGCGCGCACCCCGCATCAGCTGCTCGGAACCGGCTCGCTGCACGCGTCGATCATCGAGGGCGGGAGGGAGTTGAGCAGCTATCCCGATCGATGCCACCTGCAGCTCGAACGTCGTACCGTGCCGGGCGAGAGCGGCGAGACGTTTGAGCAAGAGCTCAAAGCCCTGCTCGATGCGCTTTGCCGGGACGATCGCGAACTCGACGCATCGATGAAACTGTTGTTTTCACGTTCACCGTATGAGTTGCCGGCGGATCACGAACTTCCACGAGGGTTGCAGGCGGCGGCCCGAGCCGCCGGCGCCGAAGCGTCCACGATTGGGATGAGCTTCTGGACCGATGCGGCAATCCTTGGGGGCGCCGGAATTCCGTCAGTGCTGTTCGGTCCCGGAGGGGCAGGGCTTCACAGCCTCGAAGAGTACG
>JBPYFA010000039.1:0-37228 GCA_051986585.1 Vicinamibacterales bacterium
TTCCGCGATCCTGCTCGTCGTCTGCATCACCGTGCTGGCGACGGCGATTCCGGCGTGGCGTGCCTCCAGGGTTCAGCCGTCGGGTGTCCTTCACTCGGAGTAACGTCAGAAGCTTCCGCGATCGCGGTAGTGCGGTTAGAACACCAGGAGAAAAGAGAAAGGAGAATAGCAATTTAGTTCTCCCAGAATAACAATTTAGTTCTCCCTTCTCCCTTCTCCCTTCTCCTGTTTATCTGATCTCAGTTACTTCGCGTCCATGTTCGCGCGTTCGAGATTGCCCCAGGACACCGCCGTCGATCCAACCAGCAGGCTCTTTAGATCGCCCCACACAACGTGATCGGCTGTCGTCGTTCCGCCGAGTCCGCCCCATTGAATTGACTGGCCCTGGGTCTGCCCGATCAGGCTGTCTCCCCAGACCACGTGAGTGCCCCAGGTGAGTTGATTGCCATCCCAGACGGTGCTATTGCCCCAGACCAGGTGATCACCCCAGACGACGTGGTCGCCCCACACGACGTGCTGTCCCCACGCTTCCTCGTTGTTATAGATCTGATCGCCCCAGACCACGTGGTCGCCCCAGACGACATGCTGGCCCCAGGCGAGCGTTTGTCCATCGATCGTCGTGTACGGTGATACGGGTGTGTCGAGCCAGTTCGATCCGATTGGTGCGCTCGGGTCGATCGCTTCAGCCAACGCGAGCGCGCCCGCGGCGTTGACCGCGCCCGCCCCTTGTGTCAGCTCGTCATAGCCGTGAAGCGGAATCGCCGTGTATTGAAGAATCGCTTTCACCGCATTCGGCGTCAACGGAGCGTCGGGATGGCTGCTGCGGTTGGCCTCGATCATCATCGCCACGATCCCGCTGACAACGGGCGCGGCCATGCTTGTGCCGCTCAATCTCAGGAACTGCTTGCCGTTCCTTTTGACGAGACCGTTGGGAAATGTTCGGACGAGCGCGCCCCTGGGAGAGAGGTCCGACACCATATGCGAACCTGGCGCGACGACGTCCGGCTTCTGATACGCATCGATCCAGGTAGGCCCCCGCGAGCTGTACCACGGGATCGAGTCGTCGCTGCGATCGTTGGTTTGCAGTGTTTCGACCGCACCGACCGTAATGGCGCTCGGCGCATTGGCCGGCGACGTGATTCCGGCGTACCCCACTTCATGCGTTTCCGGATCGCCGCCGAAATTTCCTGCCGCCGCTACGACGACGATACCGTTCGCCACGGCATTTTCGACCGCCTGCACCAGCGGATCGCTCGCGGCAGGCTCGTAAATGGGGTGACCCAGCGACAGATTGATGACATCGACATGCAGCCGGCTGCGATTGGCGACGACGAAATTGATCGCGTTAATGACGTCGCTCGTGTACCCGGCGCCCTCGCTGTTGAGCACCTTCATCTCGATCAGCTGCACAGAGGGGGATATGCCTTGATACAAGTGCTCCGAGGCGCCGCCGCGGCTGGCGAGGAGACCGGACACGTGGGTCCCGTGGCCGAAGTCGTCGTACTGGCCGCCCTTCTTCATGTTGTTGGTGACGTCGTAGAACGTGATCTCGTCAAGGTCGCCGCCTCCTGACCCGACTCCGGAATCGATGACCGCGACACCAACATGGTCCCCGTCGTAGCGGGTGGCGAGCGACCAGTCTTTTCCTTTCAATTTCAACAGGCCCTCGGTGCCAAGCAGCGTGTTGTTCCCGAGCTCGTTCGTCAGGCCCTGCACAATCGCGTCGGAGGAAACGCGGAGGACGTCTGGATCGGCGGCAACGGAACGCAGCAGCGAGACCGGCAGCTGCACTGCCAGCAGATCGGGCGTCGTCACACGCGTCGGCTTCAGCCCGTGCTGTTCCAGATGTGTCGCCACCCGATCGGCTGCGGTGGGCCGCACTTTGATCAGCGCGCGAACCGGCTCGGCGCCTCGATGCTCGACCGCCTTCACCAGCGCAAGATCCAGTTTTTCCATTGACCGGCGCCGCTGCTTCACGGCCACGTTTGCAGTGAGCGCGAACACGCACGACATGAGGGTGATGACGAAATAGAAGCGGCGCATACGGCTGGGGTGGTCAGCAACGCCAGTGCCACCGTACGAGGGTGCGATTTCCCGAGCAATTCTGAACGGTCGGAGATCGTCGAAGCCGGCCCTTGGTTGAAAGTGTTTCGGGATGGAGCAAACTAAACGCGGATCGAGCTTTTTTGAGTGCCGGTTCGAGACACCTGGCTGGGGTAAGAGGTCATACGATTTCTGATTCTTGCGCCTAACGTATTGCGGCTCAGCATGTTGAGTGCTGTATCGAGGCGGAACACAAAGGCATGGGCGATGGTCCAGAACAGCTGCCATGTGGCTACACGCCTGAGTCGAAAATGGGTTGGGTTCACCGTATCCTGCTTCGAGACCGGACTGAATTCACAGGGGGAGGAACGTCATGTCATCGCGGTACGATGTCATCGTCATCGGAGCGCGCTGCGCCGGCTCGCCGACCGGCATGCTCCTCGCGCGGCGCGGATATCGCGTGTTGATCGTCGATCGCGCGAGGTTTCCGAGCGACACCATCTCGACTCACGTCGTACATCCGCTCGGCGTTGCAGCGCTTGCGCGATGGGGGCTCGTCGATCGCCTGACCGCGACCGGATGTCCACCGATCCACACGTACGCGTTCGACTTCGGTCCTTTCACACTATCGGGATCGCCGGGAACCGAAGATGCGCCGATTGCGTTGTGCCCGAGGCGGACGATTCTCGACAAACTGCTGCTCGACGCCGCGGTTGAAGCCGGCGCCGAGGTGCGCGAGCGCTTCATCGTGGAGGAGCTGGTTTTCGAGGACGGCCGCGTCGTCGGTATCAAAGGCCGAACGCACGCGGGAGCATCCGTCGAAGAGCGGGCGAACATCGTTGTCGGTGCCGACGGCCGGCAGTCGCTCGTCGCTCGCGCGGTCGAGGCCAGCAAATACCACGAGAAGCCGCCGTTGATGTGCGGGTATTACAGCTATTGGCGTGGGCTGCCCATGAACGGCCGGTTTGAAACCTACATCCGTCCAAACCGCGGCTGTGCCGCGGCGGATACGCACGATGGCCTGACGCTTGTGGTTGTGGGCTGGCCGAATGCGGAGTTCGAAGCCAACAAGAAAGACGTCGAGCGGCATTATGTTGAGACGATCCGGCTGGCTCCCGCATTGTCCGATCGCCTCGATTCCGCGACACGAGCGGCACCCGTTGCCGGAGCTACCATTCCGAACTTTTTCCGCAAGCCGTACGGCCCGGGATGGGCGCTGGTGGGCGACGCCGGCTACAACAAAGATCCGATCACGGCCCAGGGCATCACCGACGCCTTCCGAGACGCCGAGCATCTGGCGACCGCTCTCGACGACGTGTTTTCGGGTGTCCGTTCCTTTGACGAAGCGATGAGCTCGTACCAGCAGACTCGGGACGAGCACGTGCTGTCGATGTACGAGTTCACATGTCAGCTCGCTACACTCGCGCCGCCCCCGCCGGAGATGCAGCGGCTGTTCGGCTCGATTCAGGGGAATCAGCCCGCAATGGATCGATTCGTTCAGATGAACGCCGGGACCATTTCACCGGCAGATTTCTTCATGGCTGAACATTGACGTGCAACCCAATAGCCGATCATTTCCGTCTAAGCCGCCGTGACCAATCTCCTCGGCGAGCTCCGCTACGCATCTCGACAATTCTGGTCGGCCCGGATCTTCACCGCGACCGCGGTGCTGACGCTCTCGCTCGGCATCGGCGGCACCACCGCAATCTTCACGTTGATTCATGCGGTGATGCTGCGGTCGCTGCCGGTCGGCGACCCCTCACGCCTGTATCGCATCGGCGACAGCTCAACCTGCTGTGTGCAAGGCGGGCCGCAGGATCACTGGGGCATGTTCTCGTTTCCATTATTCGAGCGCCTGAAGGCGGAGCTGCCCGAGTTTGAAGAGCTCACGGCTTTCCAAGCTGCGAGCGCGAGGTTGAGCGTTCGTCGGGAAAACGTCGACACGAGCGCGAGAGCACTCCGCTCCGAATACGTCACCGGCAATTACTTTTCGACGCTCGGCGTCGGTGCCTTCGGTGGACGCGTGTTCACACCGGCCGACGATCAGCCAGCCGCGGCGCCGGTGGTCGTCATCAGTCATCACGTGTGGGAGAGCAGCTACGGTGGCGATCCTGCGGTCATCGGTGGTGCGGTGTTCGTGGAAGGGCACCCGTTCACGATCGTCGGCATCACGCCGCCAGGGTTTTTCGGTGAAACGCTCCGCGGCGATCCTCCGGACCTTTGGGTCCCGCTGCAACACGAACCGCTCATCAATGGCGAGGCGTCGATTCTTCGCCAGCCGGTCTCGGCGTGGCTGCGGGTAATTGGCCGTCTGCGACCAGGCGCCACGATCGATGGAATCGGCGCGCGCCTTACGGGTGTGCTGCGGCAGTGGCTGCAACACGACTCAGGCTATCCGGCGAACTGGATGCCGGAGGTCATTCATTCGCTCCCGCAGCAGGTCATCAATGTCGTGCCGGCCGGTGCCGGCGTCGGCATCATGAAAGAGCAGTACGGAACCAGCCTGCAGATCCTTCTCGCCGTGTGCGGGCTCGTCCTGCTGATCGCCTGCGCCAACGTGGCGAATCTCCTGCTCGCGCGCGGCGTGGCGCGTCGGGGGCAGACGGCCGTGCGGCTGGCGATTGGTGCGTCTCGAAGGCAGATCGTGACGCAGGCGCTCATAGAGAGCACGCTGCTCGCCGTTGCGGGCGGCGTCGCGGGGCTCGTCGTTGCGGTTGGCGCTGCCAGGCTGCTGCTCGCGCTGGCGTTTGCCGGCACGACCTTCCTGCCGATCGACACGCGTCCGGCGCCGATGGTGCTCGCGTTCGCGTTCGGGCTCGCGCTCGTGACCGGTGTCGTGTTCGGCGCGGCCCCCGCGTGGTTTGCGACGCGAACGAATCCGATCGACGCGCTCCGCGGCGCCGGCCGCACGACGGGTGATCACTCCTCGTTCGCACGTAACGCGCTGCTCGTGGTGCAGGCCACGCTGTCGGTCGTGCTCGTTGCGGGATCGACGATGCTCGCGCGCAGCCTGGCGAACCTGGAGAGCCAGAACTTCGGCTTCGAGATTCCGAACCGAGTGCTCGTTCAGTTGAATCGTTTGCCGTCAACTTACACCGCGGACAAACTCGGGGCGCTGTATCGGGATATCGAACAGCGCCTCAACGCCTTGCCCGGCGTGCAAGGCTCCGGCCTCGCGCTCTACAACCCGTTGGTCGACAACTGGGGTGAGCTCGTGCTGGTGTCGGGTCACCCCGAACCGAAACCGGGCGAGCAGGCCGGTGCCTCCTGGGATCGAGTGAGCGCCAACTATCTTCAGAATCTCGGGGTGGCGCTCGTCCGCGGCCGTTATTTCTCGGCCGCCGACAACGAGCACGCCGAGGCGGTAGCGGTTGTGAACGAGGCGTTCGTGAAACGGTTCTTCAAGAGCGGTGAGGACCCGCTCGATCAGCACTTCGGCCTCGATTTGCCGGAGAATGCCGGGACCTATCGCATCATCGGCATCGTGCGCGACGCGAAGTTCGCAGGGTTTGCGCTGGATCAGCCCGCGCGCCCGATGTTCTACGTTCCGCTTGCGCAGACCGTCGATTACAAGAACGCGTTGATGAAGCGTCTCGAGTTCCAGTCGCACTTCGTCGGGGGGCTGTTGCTGGTGACGAATATGCCGGCCGGAGCGCTCGAGCCGCAGGTCAAACGCGCGCTTGCCACCATCGATCCAAACCTGTCGGTCAGGAGCGTGCGGACGCTGGAGGAGCAGCTCGATCGATCGTTCGATCAGCAACGGGCGGTTTCAAGTCTCGCCGGGCTCTTCGGCGTCGTCGCGCTGTTGCTCGCGGCGATCGGACTCTATGGCGTGACGGCCTACAAGGTGGCCCAGCGCACCAACGAGATCGGCCTCCGGATGGCGCTTGGCGCCGATCGCCGCAGGGTGATCGAGATGGTGCTGCAGGGTGCGTTTCGTCGCGTCGTCATTGGCCTGGCGCTCGGGCTTCCGCTTGCCGTCGGCGCCGGGCGCCTGCTCGCGGCGCAGTTGTACGGTGTGCGGTTCTGGGATCCCCTCGCGCTCGGGTTGGCTGCGCTTTCGCTGGCGCTCTGCGCAGCATGCGCGGCAATCATTCCGGCAACCCGTGCCGCGTCCATTCCGCCGATGACGGCCCTTCGTGCGGATTAGCGTTCAGGCTACTTACGCGCCTGTCGCGGGTTGCATTGGTTGGAGCCCGAGTCTTTGGGATCCCAATAGCACCGATTGCCGTCGCCTTTCTTCCAGCGCCCTTGCTTGGGTGTGCATTGATCCGCCCCGGTATCATTCGACTCCCACGTGCAGGTATCGCCGGCGCCCTTCTTGAACCGTCCTCGCGTCTGCGGCGTGCACTGGTTCGGCCCGCCATCATTGGCGTCCCACACGCACTCATCCCCCTGCGTCTTGTAGCGGCCTTTGCTCTGCACGGCTGAGACGTCGGCTGCCACTCCAGCGGCCGTAGCGGCCGCGTCGTGTGACGCACGACGATCCGCAGAGACGGGACGAACGAGCGCAACGGTGAAGGCGATCGTCGCGAACATCAGATACGCAGCAAGGCTGGGCTTCATCGCGTTTCTCCCGCGTTAGTGAACAGACGAGGCTGAGCCTACATCCGCACTTCAACCAGCCGCAAGTAGGACCTTGGTTGTACGGTGTAAACTGCAGCCCATGCGGCATACGGGCCGGCATTTCCTCCAGATCCCTGGTCCAACCAACGTTCCGGATCGAGTCCTGCGCGCGATGAATCACCCGGTCATCGATCATCGAGGCCCGGAGTTCGCCGCGTTGACGGGCGAGGTGCTCGCCGCCATTCGCCCGGTGTTCAAGACGTCCGGGCACGTCGTGATCTTTCCGTCGTCGGGAACCGGCGCTGCAGAAGCGGCGCTGGTCAACACGCTTTCTCCGGGCGATCGGATCCTCATCTTCGAGACCGGCCATTTTTCGCAACTATGGCGTGGCATCGCCGAGCGGCTCGGCCTGCAGATCGATTACGTGCCCGGAACCTGGCGACGCGGCGCGTCGGAGACAGAACTCGAAACGCGGTTGCTCGGCGACGCGCGACATGCCATCAAGGCCGTCGTCGTCGTCCACAACGAGACGTCGACTGGCGTAACCAGCCGGATCGCTGCGCTTCGCGCAACGATGAACCGGGTTGGACATCCGGCCCTGCTCATTGCCGACGCGGTGTCTTCGCTTGGATCGATCGACTTCCGTCAGGACGAATGGGAAGTGGATGTCGTCGTCGTCGGCTCGCAGAAGGGACTGATGCTTCCACCGGGACTCGGGTTCAACGCCCTGTCGGAGAAGGCGGTGGCCGCCAGCCGTCACGCACGGTTGCCGAGAAACTACTGGGACTGGCGACCGATTCTCGACCAGAACCGCTCCGGGTTTTTTCCATACACGCCGGCGACGAATCTCTTGTTCGCGCTTCGCGAAGCGCTCCGCATGATTCACGAGGAAGGGCTCGAGAATGTGTTTCAGCGCCACAACCGTCACGCCCGGGCGACGCGGGCGGCCGTGGACGCGTGGGGGCTGGACATCGTCTGCGAAGATCCGCGCGAGTACTCGAGCTCGATGACGGCGTTTTTCATGCCGGACGGCCATGATGCCGATCGCTTCCGCGCCAGTGTGCTCGAGCACTTCGACATGTCGCTTGGCGTCGGCCTCTCGAAGCTGGCCGGCAGAGTCGTTCGTATCGGCCATCTTGGCAGCTTCAACGACCTGATGCTCGCTGGAACACTGAGCGGCGTAGAAATGGGACTGCGGATCGCGGGTGTGCCGCATCGGGACGGCGGCGTCACGGCGGCGCTTCGGTGTCTCTCGCAAGAGATTGCATCCGAGCAGCCGATTGGCTAGCCATTTGAGTCGTGTTCCTCACTCGTTTTCGGCCGCGAGCCATTTTTGACATCACCTCAAGTGCGTGACCGTCTTCCTTTAAGTTCCCACGCCAAGCCAATCGATGCGTTTCCCGAGGCCAGCGATCTCGCCCGTGCATTGACGAGTGAGATCCGGGGTGAGGTCCGCTTCGATCGCGGCAGCCGCGCGTTGTACGCGACCGATGGCTCGAACTACCGCCAGATTCCAATCGGGCTGGTTGTTCCACGCGACGCCGCCGATGTGAGTGCAGCGCTGCAGGTCTGTCGACAATTTCGTGCGCCCGTGCTGCCACGAGGTGCAGGAACGAGCCTCGCCGGGCAGTGCTGCAACGTCGCTGTGGTTCTTGACTTCAGCAAGTACATGAACCGCATTGTGGAAATCGATCCGGTTCGGCAACTCGCCCGCGTGCAGCCTGGCGTCGTCCTCGACGCGCTGCGAAACGCGGCGGAAACCCATCACCTTACGTTCGGCCCTGATCCTTCGACTCATAGCCGCTGCACGCTGGGGGGCATGATCGGGAATAACTCGTGCGGCACGCATTCGTTGCTGGCGGGCAAGACCGTCGACAACGTCGAGGCATTGGACGTGTTGCTGTACGACGGCACGCGAATGACCGTAGGCGCGTCCGATTCCGCGGCCGTCGAGGCCATCGTCAACGATGGCGGTCGCCGTGGTCACATCTATTCGACACTGCGCGGGCTCGCCGATCGATACGGTGATCGGATCCGGGAGCGCTTCCCGAAGATTCCCCGTCGCGTCTCCGGCTACAACCTGGACGAGCTCTTGCCAGAGAATGGCTTCAATCTCGCGCGCGCACTGGTCGGCAGCGAAGGCACCTGCGCGATCGTGCTCGAAGCCACGGTGAAGCTCATTCGTACCCCCCAACATCGTTCGTTGATTGGCCTTGGCTACGCCGACGCGTTCACGGCGGCCGATCACGTCCCCGACATTTTGCAGTTTCGCCCGATCGGACTCGAGGGATTCGAGGGTTCGATGGTCGACGGACTGCGCAAGAAAGGCGCGCCCCACCTCGACCTCGTTCCAGATGGCCGCGGTTACCTGCTGGTCGAGTTCGGGCTCGACTCTGCGGAGGAGACCGATGCGGCTGCGGCTCGATTCGTGGAATGGGCCAGTCGGATTCCCAACGGGCCCAGCGTGCGCCGGTACAGCGCGGCGGAAGCTCGATCGATGTGGCGGATCAGGGAGGCAGGACCGCGGGCGGCCGCGACAGCGCCCGGTGCTCCGCTCGAGTGGGAAGGATGGGACGATGCGGCCGTGGCGCCGGAGAAGCTGGGCGCATATCTGCGCGATCTGCGCGCGCTGCTGGATGAATACCACTATCAGACCGGCTTCTACGGCCACTTCGGGCACGGCTGCATCCACATGCGAGTCAACTTCGATCTGGAGACCGGCCCAGGGATTCGCAAGTACGCCGAGTTCATCGATCGCGCCGCGGACCTTGTGATCGGCTACGGCGGATCACTTTCCGGAGAGCACGGCGACGGGCAATCGCGTGGCGCACTGCTTCCAAAGATGTTCGGCGACGAACTGATGGAGGCATTTCGCGCGTTCAAGCGCACCTGGGACCCAGATAACCGACTCAACCCGCACAAGGTGGTCGACGCGTACCTACCGGCTGAGAACCTCCGCCTCGGCGCGGATTATGCGCCATGGCAACCGCAAACCCGCTTCATGTTCCCTGACGATCGAGGATCGATCGAACGCGCGACGCTTCGGTGCGTCGGTCTCGGTGAATGTCGAAAGCACGATACCGGGTCGATGTGTCCGAGCTACATGGTCACCCTCGAGGAGCAACACAGCACGCGCGGGCGCGCCCACATGCTGTTCGAAATGCTGCAAGGGGAAATCATCGGCGAGGGATGGAGAAGCGACGAGGTCAAACAGTCGCTCGACTTGTGTCTCTCGTGCAAGGCCTGCAAATCAGAGTGCCCGGCTAACGTGGACATGGCCACCTACCGGGCGGAGTTCCTGTCGCATTACTACGACGGCAACCGGCGCCCCGTCCACGCGTATGCGTTCGGAATGGTCGATCGGTGGCTGCGACTCGGTGCGGTTGCTCCAGCACTGGCGAACATGGTTCTGCAGGCTCCGGGGGTGACCGACATCGTCAAACAGCTGCTGCACATCGCCCCGGCGCGGGAACTCCCGCGCCTGGCGCCCATGACTTTTCGTCAATGGGCAGCGAAACGTGGCGTCGCGACCACTGGTGCTGCCGGCAGCGTGAAAGGGAAGACGTCCGCAAGGCCCGCCGTGATCCTGTGGGTCGACACCTTCAACAACTCGTTTCACCCCGAGACATCGCGGGCCGCCTTCGATGTTTTGGAATCGGCTGGCTATTCGATTGCGATCCCCGGTCGTCCCCTGTGCTGCGGGCGGCCGCTGTACGATTTCGGCATGCTCGATCGTGCCAGGCGCTACCTCTCACGGATCATGAACGAGCTTGCTCCGCAGATCGAAGCAGGCATGCCGATCGTGGTGCTCGAACCGAGTTGCGCATCGGTCTTCCGCGATGAACTCCGCAATCTGTTTCCGGAAGATATCCGTGCCCAGCGTCTGAGCCGCCAGACCGTACTGCTTAGCGAGTTCCTCCAGTCCGGACCGCTGCCGTACGAAGCGCCTCGGCTGGCCGCGCGCGTGCTTCTCCACGGACACTGCCACCAGAAAGCGTTGATGAAGTTGAGCCACGCCGAGGCAGTTCTCGCAGGAACGGGCGCCTCGATCGATGTACCGGACTCGGGGTGCTGTGGGATGGCTGGAGCATTCGGATTCGAAGCGGCGAAGTATGAGGTATCGCAAGCAATCGGCGAGCGCCGGTTACTGCCCGCCGTCCGCGCCGCTGCGGCGGACACGTTGATTGTTGCCGATGGCTTCAGTTGCCGGGAACAGATTCGGCAGGCAACGGGGCGACGCGCGTTGCATTTGGCTGAGGCGCTTCGAATCGCTAATCCCTAATCGCTCATCGCGAATCCCTAATCGCGAATCCTCATCCTCGAATCCCCAATCCGCAAATCCCCGAATCGCCCAACTGATCGAAGCCTCTTGAGAACTGGATCGGCGATCCAGCGATTCACAGATTCACCGATTCACAGATTCGCGATTCACGATTAGCGATTCGCGATCAGCGATTCGCGATTAGCGATTCGGGATCAGCGATTAGCGATTAGGGATTACGCCTGAGCGCCGCAGGTCGTCGATGTCCTCGCCGCTGAGACCGATTTCGTGGAGGACCTGATCGGTGTGCTCGCCGAGGAGCGGAGCGCGTCGAGTGGCGTCGGCCGGCGTGGCGCTCAGTTTGATCGGCGATCCGAGTGTTCGGAGCCGACCGAGCACCGGATGATCGGTCTCGAGCACCATCTCACGGGCAGCGACTTGAGGATCGGCAAAGACCTGTGCGTAATCGTTGATCGGGCCGCACGGAATGTCGGCCGCGCCCAAGGCCTGCAGCCAGTGACGGCACGGCTGCAGCGTCGTCACGTTCTCGATCAGGGCCGCCAGCCTCGCCCGATTTCGCACACGACCGGCGTTGCTTTGAAAGTCAGGTTCACGGGCCCACTCAGGATGATCGAGCACGGCGCACAAGCGTTCGAACAGCCGGTTGGTATTGGCACCGATCGTCACGTAGCCGTCGGCGCAGCGAATGGCTTGATACGGTGCGTTCATCCGATGAGCGGACCCCAGTGGCGCTGGAATCCCAGGTCCAGAGAAATACTCGGTCGCTTCCCAGACCGACAACGCGATACCAGCCTCCACGAGAGAGGTGTCGACGTACTGCCCCCGGCCGGTGGCATGGCGGTGCTGCAGGGCAGCGAGAATGCCGGTTGCGGCAAACAACGCTGCGCCGAGATCCGTGAGCGGAATGCCGGCCTTGACGGGAGGACCGCCCGGTTCACCCGTGACCGACATGATGCCGGACACCCCCTGCGCGATCAGATCGAACCCTCCCTTTGTCCGATTCGGTCCCGACTGTCCGTAGCCGGAGATCGACGCATAGATCAACCCGCCATTGATTTCCGAAAGGGTGTGATAGTCCAGCCCCAGCGCCTCCATCACGCCCGGTCGATAATTCTCGACTAGGATGTCCGACGATCGGGCGAGATGTTTGAAGATGCGTTGGCCCGGGATAGTTTTCAGGTTCAGCACGACGCTACGCTTGCCACGATTGACCGCGTTGAAGCTGGGGCTTTCCGTTCCCTGTGCGCCGACCATCTGCCGGGTCGCGTCACCCGACGGAGGCTCGATCTTGATGACATCCGCGCCCAGGTCCGCGAGAATCATGGCGCAGAACGGTCCGGCCATGAACTGCGTCACGTCCAGGACACGAAGACCTGCGAGTGCACCGCGCATTTCCGGGTTGCCGGGACGGTAATTTGTACTCATTTGCGAACTGCGAACTGCGAACCGCGAACTGCGAATTGCGAATTGCGAACCGCGAACCGCGAATTGCGAATCTTTGTACTAAACGGAGGATGGCTTGTCTACCAGTCAGGCGACCTACGAAGCTGATGGTCCGATCGCGACCTTGACATTCAATCGCCCCGAAGCGCGCAACGCGATGACATGGGAGATGTACCAGGCCCTGGTTGACGCGTGCGATCGCGTTGACGACGATGCCGCGATTCGCGTCCTCGTGCTGAAGGGCGCCGGCGGGAAGGCGTTCGTCGCCGGAACCGACATCAGCCAGTTTACGGCGTTTCGCGATCCGGAGGACGGGATCCAGTACGAGGAACGCATCGATCGAGTCCTCGACCGGCTGGAACGCGTGACGAAAGCGACGATCGCCCAAATACAAGGGGTCGCCGCCGGCGGTGGCTGCGGCATCGCGCTGACTTGCGACTTGCGCGTCGCGACTCCGGACTCCTCGTTTGGGATCCCGGTGGCGCGCACGCTCGGCAACTGTCTCTCGGGCGCCACTTACAGCCGGCTGATCGACGTGCTCGGCCCAAGCCTGGTGAAAGACATGCTGTTGACCGGCCGCTTTGTTCCCGCACCCGAAGCGCTCGCACTCGGGATGGTGACGCGACTCGAGGCGCCGGAAGCCATCGACCGAGCGGTTCGCGAATGTGCTCTCAGGATCGCATCGAACGCGCCCCTGACGGTGCGAGCGACGAAAGAAATGGTTCGGCGGATCATGGCCGCCCGACGATTGCCCGCAGGCGAGGACCGCGACGTGGTGACTATGTGTTACACCAGTCGGGACTTTCAAGAAGGGGTTGAGGCGTTCATGACGAAGCGGCCGCCGCGGTGGAGCGGGAGATGAACGTCGAGCTTCCTCGTAGGTGGATCTTCCGCCTAAAGGTGGAAGCCACACGTTTAGAAGATCTGTAGCTTCCGCCTTTAGGCTGTTTAAGATCTGTAGTTTATAAGATCTGTAGCTTCCGCCTTCAGGCGGAAGATCCACTCAGGCGAAGCTCACCCTCTCGAGGCGGCCGTTCGAAGCTCTGGTTCCGTCCCGGTCCGCTCGAACGGCTGCTCAGGGTGCATGGTCGACGCAAGCGCGGCGCCGAGCAGCAGGAACGCCATCGAGCCGATGAACGGCAGATTCCAGTTCCCGGTTGCGTCGATGATGAATCCGAACGCGAGCGGCGAGAGCACGGCCGCCAGCGCTGACCCGGTATTCATAAAACCGCTCGCTGTTCCTGAGTACGCCGGTGCGATATCCATGGGAATCGCCCACATCGGCCCGATCACAATCTCGGCGAAGAAGAACGCGGCCGCGAGGCTGATTACCACGACGGGCAGATTCGGTGTCAGGAAAATCGGCAGCACGCACAGGAACGACGCCGTAAACGCCCAGCGGACCAGTCGGCATCGTGCCGTCCGTAGATCACCCGTGCGCCTGAGCACGGTATCGCTCAGGATCCCGCCGAGATAGTCACCGCCTACGCCTGCAGCAAAGACCGCCGACGAAAAGAGCGCCGACCGCGACAGCTGCAGCTTGTGTTCGTGCAGGAAGTACGACGGCAGCCAGTTGAGATACATCCACAACGTCCACCCGTAGCAGAAGTAGACCACCGCGACTGGCCACATTCGCGCCGCGAGCGGCCCCCACGGCACCGAAGCCGGACGTCCGGTTGACCGTTGCCCCCGATTCGGAAGCCGCTCGAGTTCGGCCGCTGTAATTGATCGATGTTCGGACGGAACATCGCGGAAGTACCAGGCCCATGCAGCCACCCATACGAGGCTGACGCACCCGAGCACGACGAAAGAGCCGCGCCACGTCACCGCCATGATCAACCAGGCGACGATCGGCGGCGTCATCGCGTTGCCGAGTCGGGCGAACGCATGCGTGATCCCTTGCGCAAAGCCCCGGCGTCCGGGCGGCGTCCAAGCCTGCATCGCCCGGGTGGCTACTGGGAAGGTCGCTCCCTCGCCGACACCGATCATCAGCCGAACCAGAAACAACGTCGTCAGGCTGGCGGTGAACCCGGTCAGAATCGTCGCCGACGCCCAGATCACCCCGCACACGAACAGCGTTTGTCTTGGCCCGACGCGGTCGCCGACCCATCCTCCGAAAATCTGGAAGACGACGTACGGATAGCCAAACGCTGAAAGGACGAACGCCAGCTGCGTATTCGAGAGCGCGAGCTCCTGCCGGATCTCGTTGGCCGCCGTCGCGATGTTGACCCGATCGACATACGTGATCAGGTACATCAGGCACAGTAGAAATAGGACGAGTGTGCTGGCGGTGGGACGTCTCACTAGGAGCCCGCGGAGGGGACGGAGATCACGGGACAACCTTTAACACGGAGAGGCGGAGACGCGGAGTCTTTTCTTTAAGAGATGTGACCTCCGTGTCCCCGTGCCTCCGTGTTGATCTCGTTCCGGGACCCGTGCCCGCGTGCCGTCACTTCTTGCGGCCTTTGCTCAATGCGGTCTTGGCCGCGTTCCGCCGGTTCGCTTCCTCGCTGATCAACTTGTACGCGACGTAATACTTATAAATATTGCTCACGTAGGTGACCGTCTCGCGACCGATGCGTTCGGACGCAATCCGCTCGACATTTCCAAACCAGATATTGGGATTCAAGCCGCGCTTTTCAGTCTCCCGCCGCAGCTGCCGAATCCGGCCGGGACCAGCGTTGTATGACGCGAAAGTGAACAGGCCTTTGTTCAACTCGTCCATCGGCTCGTCGGCGAAGTACTGCTCGCGCATGAAGCGCATGTACTTCACGCCCGCATGAATGTTTGGCTCCATTTTTGTGATGTCGCCGACCTTTTGCTCCTTGCCCGTCGCCGGCATCAGCTGCATCACGCCGATCGCGCCCACCTGGCTCTTGGCGTTCTGATCCAGTCGCGACTCTTGGTATCCCTGTGCAGCCATGAGCAGGTAGTCGAACTGATACTGGTCGCCGTACTTCCGGAATAAATCCACCATTGCGAGAAACTTTTTGCGTTCAGCATCGGATGCCGCGTTCCTGACATACTTCGTGCTTTCCAAGTACCGCTGATTCAGGACTCGGCCAATCGCAGAGTCCAGGTGGTTCTTGCCAAGGAACCCGTTGAGTTCAGCCAGCAGCTGGGGACTATTCTTGCGGATGGCTACCGCCAGATCTCCGTCGTCCCGCAACACGAGCGTCTCGTGCACCTGCAGATCGGGGAACACCTTCTTCCAGTAGTCAGCGAGGTAGTCGTCGACGACCGTGACCGGGATCAGCCCCGCATTGACCATTTCGAGCAGGTCATCGTCTTCGAGGCTCTCCGAAGCCTCTCGAATATCTATCGGACTCTTGCCCTGAGCTTTCAGCTTGTCGCTGAGGCCCTGCAGGCTCTGGTAATAGCTCGAGGTCTTGCGTACGAAAACCTCCTGTCCAGCCAGATCCTCCAGCGAGCTGACGGTTGGCGAACCCGGGCCCGTGACGACGACTTCGTCGACGTTCTGGCGCGTCGGATTGGTGAAGTCCACGATCGCCTGTCGCTCCGGCGTCACGGTCAGCTGCGCGACCGCCAAATCCACCTTACCGTTTTGAACCGACGGCAGCAGCATGTCACGCGTCATCGGTATCAGGACGACATGAACCTTCAGGTTTCCGGTCTTCAGCTTCTTGTTGAGTTCGTCCTCGAAGAGAGTGGCGTACTCATACGACAGTCCGCGCTGCACGCCCTTATCGATGAAGTAGAACGTGCGATTGAACGGCGCGCCGATGCGGATGATCCGGCGCTTGACCATCTCGTCGAAATCTCCCGAGAAGTTCGTATCGACGATCTTCCGCAGGTCCTCCGGTAACGCCGACTCGTACGCGGGGGGTTGATTGTCACCATCTTCATTCGCTGCAGCGTCCGGAGAATTGGCCGGCTTGGGCGTGGCAGCCACTTGCGGCTGCGCCTTTGATTGGTGGTCCCCGGAGGCTGGCTTCTGGCTCGAACAGCCGGCGATGAAGCCTGCGAGGAGGAGCAGACCGTAAAAGTATCGAATCGTTTTCATGTCGGGCCAAATCCGGGTAGGCGCGGTTATCGCTCTGCCTGAATTTTCTCAGCGACGCGGCGACCGCATCGCGGTTCACGTTCTCAGTTCGTCAGATCGGTAAACGAACGAGTGGAGCAAAACACGCGCCCGTGGCGATGGTCAAGGCTTCCTTCGGGTAAACGAGATAAACGCGGAATATCACGAGCCGCGCACTCCCGATCTGTGCGGGTATCGTGCGCCACACGCCCTCAGCACGGACTTCCGGAGATGTTACGACATTTCGGAGATCGCGACCGTGGCTCCAATGGGCACGTTCGTTGAGGAGACGCTGGCGATGTGCATACGAACGCCGACATTAGAGCCATATCTGTGGATTAATGACATACATATACAGTAGACTATTATGTATGCGCACCACTCTGATCTTGCCCGACTTCCTGATCGACGAAGCGCGGGTGGCGACCGGCCTGACGTCAAAGACGGAAACGGTCATTCATGCGCTCAAAGAGGTGATTCGGCGGAAGCGGATCGACGACTTGAAGTCGATGTTTGGCACCGTCGACATCGCGCTTGACCTCGACAAGACACGCGGCCGGCGCAAGGCTCCAGGCTCGTGATCGTCGTCGACACTTCCGTCTGGATTTCGGCGCTTCGCGATTCGACGGGCGAGGCCGCGAGGATCCTGCGTGGTCTCCTCGATGCCGATGAAGTGGCGCTTCCCGTGCCCGTGCGGAGCGAATTGTTGATGGGCACGTCGGGCGGCACTCGCGCCCAGCTCGCTGAACGTCTCAGTGCGCTGCCCCTCCTGTATCCAACGGACGAAACGTGGCAGACGCTCGACGCCTGGGCCGCACGTGCGACCAAAGCAGGTCATACGTTCAGTCTTGGTGATTTGATCGTCGGAGTTGTTGCGTCAGAAGCTGGTGCGCCTGTCTGGTCGCTCGACAAAGATTTCGAGCGGATGGAGAAACTGAAACTCATAAGTCTCTTCTCCTGACCGCCGTCTGGCGCCTCTCTCACACGCGCCACCAAACTCCGAAAGAACAGTCGCGAACCACGGCATACCGTGGGCCTCGGACGCCGAGCGTCCGGGGCGTCCGAATTGTGTGTCGATAACCTGCTGGTGCTCTGTCACATAGACGACCTCGCCGCAATCGGTGAGCGCGGATCTTAGATTGCTGGGAGACGTCGGTTGCCGATCGACGTCACCGAGAGGCGATCTCAATCACTCGACTGATCGGGGAGGTCTCAATGTCGCGAATGAATTCTGCCGGAATCGTGTGCGCCGCCGCTATCGCTGGATGTGCCCTCGTCGGTGCCGTAACCCTTCGTGCGGCCCAGGAGGCTGCGCAGAAACCCGCCGCCGCGGCCGATGCGGCCGCTGCCGCCAAAGCGAACCCCGAGCTGGTTGGCGAGCTTTCCAAAGAACTTGGCAGCACTCCTGAGCAGGCGGCCGGTGCTGCCGGTGCGCTCTTTGGAGTGGCCAAGTCCCAGTTGAAGCCTGAAGAGTTTTCGCAGGTCTCGAAGGCGGTCCCTGGCATGTCGGCATTGCTCAAAGCGGCGCCGGCGGCAGCAGTCGGCACGTCCGGCGCTCTGGCGAAAATGGGAGGATCGGCGGCCGGGCTGGCCAGTGCGGCCTCGGCGTTCTCGAAGCTCGGACTCAGTCCAGACATGGTGAGTAAGGCGGTCCCCGTCCTCACGAACTACGTGACGAAATCCGGCGGCGCAGACGTCGGCAAGCTGCTCGCTGGCGCGCTGAAGTGAGTTCCCGCAGGCGCTGATCGCGCGCCCGCCCCCCACCTGCCTCGTTGCATGACGCCCTCGACAGGGGGCGTCATGCCCGTACCTCACTAGACCTGCCTTCGCGCCGGAGCACGATCGAAGACGTCCTCGCGTTATCATCCGTTTCGCGGCGGTCCATGTCTCCGTTTTCCCCGATCCCTCGTCGTCATCCTATCCGCGTCGTCCTGTCCTCGACGGCTTTGCAGCCGTTCATGTCGGTTCGGAAGGCTTCCGCCCTCGCGATTGCCCAGCTTGGGGCCGCAGCGTTCTTCATCGCCGGTGTGACGCGGATGGTAGTCGGGGATTCTGCGGCCTGGTTCGTCCTGGCGGCGACGTTCCTGGCTGCGTTTGCCAATGCCGTTGACATCGAGAACTGGGCGGTTCTGATTCCAGGCGGGCTGGTCAGCCGGGTGGCGACGACGTTCGGTCCACGCGCGGCGGCGGTGGCGAAAGCGGGGGGCCTGGTCGAACGCGTCCTGCTCGGAGCGCTGGCCGCGGTCGTCGTCGGCCATTACGTTGCCAGCGTATCGGCTACCGCGATCGGGGGATGGCGCTTCACCGGGTTCGTCCGGCCGGAGGATCTGGCGACGCCGGTGGCGATCTTTGCGATCGGCGTGCTGTGGGTGAGAGTCCGAATCGGCCGGCAGATCGGCAGCGATCGGATGGCGCGGGCGATCTGGATCGGCATCGGTCTGCTCGTCTTAAGTGTGCTGTGGGGATTGATGACCATCGCGCGAGGCGGGGTCGTCTTCTCGACGCTGACCGCACCGCTCCCGTCGATTGACATCACGCGATGGCACCTCGTCAACATCGTCTGGACGTGCCTGGTGGGATTCGCACTGACCTTGCCCTTGATTGGCGGTGGCGACAGCCTGATCCGTGGCGCGCACGAGTTGCCGCCACCGCGCGTCCAGGCGTTGCGTCGCGTCGGGTTCATCACCGCCATCTTTGTCGTCCTCGTAGCGACGGCGGGCACGTTTCTGTTCGTATTGCTGGTGCCGGCGAGCGAGCAGAGCCTCTGGGTGAACGCACCGCTCGCTGGACTGGCGCAGCATTTGAGCGGTCCCCGATCGCTTCGAGACCTGATGGCCATTGGCATCGCCGGCGCGGCGGCGATGTTGCTCGTCCCGGCCATTCATGCGGCGCTTGCTGACGCCGAGCAGACACTTCACCGCTTCTCGTCCGACGGCACGTTGCCCTCCGGCCTTGGCACCCTTCACGCGCGCTTCGGTACGCCGGCACGCGCGATCGATGTCACGGTGGTGGCGATGGTCCTCGTCGTCCTCGCCAGCGGCGGCCGCGTGTCGTGGCTGGCGCGAGCGTATGCGATTGCCGTCGCGTTGATGCTTGTCCTGACGATCGCCGCGCTGCTTCGGCTGCGGCGGACGAGTCACGGTCCGCCGCCATTCAGAGCGCCGGGAAATGTGCGCCTCGGCAGCCGCGAGATCCCGCTCGGCCTGCAGCTGTCGGCAGCCATCCTCGTCGTCAGCGGCGCCGTGATGATTCTGAGCGGCGACATCGCATCGATTGCCACCGGGATACTGATCGCAGGCTTGTCCGTCTGGTTCGCCTCGGGGACCCTCGAGAAAACCGCTGTCGAAACCGTCCCCGACGACGGTGGATTCGATCTGCTGCTGGCGGCGGAGCTTTCGCCGCATCAAATCGAGGTTCGTCCGGGGAACGTGCTGGTCCCCGTGCGCAATCCGCATCTGCTCGCTCACGTGGTGGCGGCACTGCAGACGCCTGGCGATCGCGATGTCGTCGTAATGACGGCACGGCTTCTCGGCACCGATGTCAGCGAAGAGGCGGCGGGGCAGGCCACGCCGACGGCGTACGAACGGCGCCTGCTGTCTGATGTCGTGGCCCTGGCCGAACGAATTGGACGACCCGTCCGTCTGCTCATCGTGCCGACACGCAACGTGCTCGATGGGATTGTCTCGACCGTCCTTCGACTTCGTTCATCGGACGTCTACGTCGGCGAATCGACGACGCTCTCGGCAGAAGATCAGGCGCGGCTGCTCGGCGAAGCCTGGGAGCATGCCGACAAGCCGGAAGCGCTCGACGTGCGGC
This sequence comes from Vicinamibacterales bacterium, assembly GCA_051986585.1. Lineage (GTDB taxonomy): Bacteria > Acidobacteriota > Vicinamibacteria > Vicinamibacterales > 2-12-FULL-66-21 > JALZOC01. Next base: position 20,193 of record JBPYFA010000039.1, read on the forward strand.
TGGTCATCTATCACCGCAGCGGCCGTGCCGACACCTATCACCTCGGTGCCCACCCCCCTTCTCTCACATCCGGCGACCTCGATCTGATTCACCGGCTGTGGCTCGACGCGATCAAGACCGTCGGTCCACACGTGCATCACGACGATGTCGTCAGAGCAGCGCTCAAACAAATGGAACAACAACTCACCGGACCTCACCGCGACGAAGCCGTTGCGGCGATTCGCGAAGTGGCCCGGCCGGCGGAGGAGCTCGCGGCAACGCTTCGCGCGCGCGACTACGCCAGGCTCAGGGACATGCTCCGCAATCGCCACGGCGGCGATCTTGCACCACTTCTCACGGCTCTGAGTCTCGAAGATCAAGTCGTCGTCTTTCGCGTGATGCCGCGCAAGGACGCCGCTGCGCTGTTCGAGTACCTGTCACAGGAGGCGAAAGAAGCGCTCCTGAAAGCCATGGCCCAGGAGGATGTGGCGAGCCTGCTCAACAACATGGCTCCCGACGATCGCACGCTGTTCCTCGAGGAGCTGCCGGCAGAGGCGACACGCCAGCTGCTAACCATGCTCACGCCCGCGGAACGCGCGGTCGCTGTGACGCTGCTCGGTTATCCGGAGAATTCCGTCGGTCGCTTGATGACGCCGCACTACGTGGCGATCCGTGAGCAATGGAATATCGCCGAAGTGCTCGACTACGTCCGTACGCACGGTCAGGACAGCGAGACCCTCAATGTCATCTATGTCGTTGACGATCAGGGACTGCTCGTCGACGACATCCGAATCCGCGAGTTCCTGCTGGCGCCGCTCGATCGCCGGGTCTCCGATCTGATGGATCGCCATTTCGTCGCGCTGAAAGCGACCGACGATCAGGAGACGGCGGTCGGTGTTTTCCGAAAATACGATCGAAGCGCTTTGCCGGTGACCGATAGCGTGGGGATGCTGATTGGCATTGTGACGATCGACGACGTGTTGGACGTCGCCGAGGCCACGGCCACGCGAGAAATCCAGCGGATCGGCGGTTCTGAAGCGCTCGATGAGCCTTACGTATCGATCGCGTTTTGGACGATGGTTCAGAAGCGCGCCGGCTGGCTGACGGCGCTGTTCGTCGGCGAAATGCTGACGGCGACGGCAATGGGTGCCTTCGAATCCGAGATCTCGAAGGCTGTCGTGCTGGCGTTGTTCGTTCCGCTCATCATCTCGAGCGGCGGCAACTCGGGGTCGCAGGCGGCAACGCTGGTGATTCGCGCGCTGGCGCTCGGGGAAGTCACGGTGCGGGATTGGTGGCGGGTGATGCGGCGCGAGTTCCTCGCCGGCCTCGCCCTCGGCGGCATTCTGGGCACGATCGGTTTTCTGCGAATCACGCTGTGGTCAGCGTTCTCCGACATCTACGGCCCGCACTGGCTGCTCGTCGCTCTGACGGTGGCTCTGTCGCTCGTCGGCGTGGTCATGTGGGGCACGCTCAGCGGATCGCTGCTCCCGTTTCTGCTGAAGAGACTTGGGTTCGATCCCGCGGCCTCGTCGGCGCCATTCGTCGCGACGCTCGTGGACGTGACCGGCCTCGTGATCTACTTCTCGGTCGCCATCGTCGTCCTCAGAGGCACACTCCTCTGACGCCGCCGACTGGCGATTGATGATTGGCGATTGGCGATTTGTTGATTGTCGATTGCGGATTGAGATTGTCGATTGCGGATTGAGATTGTGGATTGCGGATTGAGATTGTCGATTGCGGGGATTGTGGATTGACACGGTCGATTGTCGTTGAGCGCCAATCGGACCTGGTGATCAGTGTTAGCATCCGACCGTGCGTCCGGTATTTGCGCGATCGTTACGTCTTCCGCCTAAAGGCGGAAGCCACAAGCGCTCTCTAGCTTCTGCCCGCTTTCTTGTAACCTCGCGCTTTCGTGTGACTTCCGCTTTTAGCCGGCGCTTTCTTGTGGCTTCCGCATGCTCTCTTGTGGCTTCCGCATGCTCTCTTGTGGCTTCCGCCTTTAGGCGGAAGGCTTCCGCACGCTCTCTGGTGGCTTCCGCCTTTAGGCGGAAGGCGATCCCCATGGCCTTGGCCATAGCAACGGTCGTCGTTCAAGCACAGCAGCCCTCCATCGTCCTGCCGTCGAAGCCGCTGCACTATGGCTTCTTCGCGCTCAAGTTTGCCGCTGACGGCACCTTCGCACTCGAGGGGCAGGGGTGGCCGACCTTCAATGGAAGCTGGAAGGTAACCAACGACGAGCTCACGCTGCTGACCCCCGGGGTGCCGGACTGCGGCGGACCGGGCCGGTATCGCGTCCGGCTCGATGGCAACCGCCTCCTGCTCACGCTGATCGATGATGGATGTGAACCGCGGCGCATGATCGTTCACGACAGCGCCTGGCTTCCGGAAGGGGAGAAGCCAGTCATTCCCAAGCGTGACATTGTCCGGACGGCGGCGGATCCGGTTCCGAGCCCGCCGGCCGCCGCGCCGAGCAAGGGCGCCTGGCCGTCGTTTCGCGGACCGAACGCGTCCGGCATCGCCGAAGGTCAGCACCTGCCGGATCGGTGGAACGGCGCGTCCGGCGAAAACATTCTCTGGCACACATCGATCCCTGGGCTCGCCCACTCGAGCCCGATCGTCTGGGGCGATCGTGTGTTCGTGACCAGCGCGATCAGCAGCAGAGGCAACGCGACGTTCAAGCCTGGCCTCTATGGTGATGGCGATGCCTCCGACGATCGTTCCAGCCACAAGTGGATGGTGTACGCGATCGACAAGCGGACGGGAAAGATCGTGTGGGAGCGGGTCGCATACGAGGGCGCCCCCGGGAACAAGCGTCACATCAAATCGACCTACGCGAGCGCCTCGCCGGCAACCGACGGGCGCATTGTCGTTGCCTGGTTCGGATCGCAGGGCGTCTACGCGTACGACGTCAATGGCACGCTGCTCTGGAAAGTCGACCTCGGCCGAGTGGACATGGGTGCGTACGACATCCCGTCGTACGAATGGGGTCCCGCCAGCTCACCGATCATCTGGAACGGCCTGGTGCTGCTGCAGTGCGACACGCAAGCCGATTCATTTGTGATCGCGCTCGACGCCGCGACCGGAAAAACGATCTGGAAGACCGATCGTCAGGAGCTTCCCTCGTGGGGCACGCCAACGGTGATGACCTTTGGCAATCAAGCCGAACTGGTCACGAATGCCGCAAATTACATCCGCGGCTATGATCCGCGCACCGGCCAAGAGCTCTGGCGGCTCGCCGGCAGTTCGAAAATTACCGCACCCACTCCGATTCGTGCCAACGATCTCATCGTCGTCGCCAGCGGCCGACGACCTGAGCGGCCGATTTTCGCAATTCGCCCAGATGCCCGCGGCGATGTGACGCTCGAGAAGACCCACACCAACAGCCGGGCGATTGCCTGGAGCAAGACCTCACGCGGTCCTTACATGCCGACACCATTGGCATACGACGGCATCCTGTATTCGTTGAACAACGACGGAGTGTTCGATGCGTATGATGTGGAAACCGGTGAGGAAGTCTATCGCCAGCGGCTCGATCCGATCGGCAGCGGGTTCAGCTCGTCACCGGTCGCCGCTGACGGGCGGATCTATCTTGCGAATGAAGACGGCGATATGCTGGTCGTCGCCGCCGGCAGGCAGTATCGCCTGATCTCGACCAACCGGATGGGCGAACTCGTGATGGCGACTCCGGCACTCTCGGATGGCGTGATGTACGTGCGGTCGTCATCGAGCCTGTTTGCGATCGGACGAGCGAAGGCCGCATCAAGATGACCAGACGCCTCGCTGGCGCCATTCTCTTCGTCCTCGTTGCTGCCGGATGCGGGTCGAGCCCCAGCGCGCCGTCCGGAGCGGCCACGTTCACCATCACCTCGGCCGGCGTCTCTCCGAAAGAAGTGCGCATCAGGGCTTTCAATTTCGTGACGTTCGTGAACAACGACACGCGCGTGCACACGATGGTTTCCGATCCCGTCGACCTGCACAACCAGTGCCCGGCCCTGAACGTCGTCGGTGTGATTCAGCCTGGTGAAAAAAGGGACTCTGCCACCTTGAGCCTGGCCGGCATTTGCGGCTTTCACGATCACTCCAACACATCGGAAACGAGCTTGCAGGGGCGGATCATCGTCCAATAAGGCCGCCGAGGGCTACATGGCATGGCGAGGTGGTCGAACGGTCGCGAACACTCCGAATCCGGGGGCGGCCCGTCCGTTGTACCGTGACGCGAGCTCCGGCGGGACGATGCTGAGGGATACGCTGCCACCAATGCCTACGGTCATCCCCTTCACGGGCCCGAGCTGACGCACGTAGCCGGCTTGGACTTTCGAGACGGTGAAAATGTCCGCGCCGAACTCGTGCGCATGCAGATCCTCCGCCGGCTTCTGCACGACCTCCCCCCGCGCGAACCAGTTGTGGCGATCGTTGATGGTCATGCTGCTCTCGAAGAGGATGGCATTCGTGGTCGTGTCAAACATGCCGGTCGGAATGATGACCAGTCCTGAGTTCATTCCCCATGCGAGAGTCGTCGCCCAGGTGCCGTCGCGTCCAATGGGACGGTGATAGATCGCCGAGGCAGTGAAGCGGTCGACGTCGCTCGGCGGATTCGGCGCGAACTCCGCGTGCGCGTCGTTGAGGTGGCCGCCAGAGACCTGGAGGGCGAGTCGTTCGTTCGGCATGAACGTGATGCGCCCTGATACTGAATCGAGTGCGGCGAAATCGAAATCGGCGCGGTTTTCGTCCGGCTCACGCCCGTTGAAGACCGACATTTCCATCTTCCACCGGCGGTCGTACACACTCGCGGTCACAACCCCGAACGTGATGTGCGTCGAATCGAGCCAGTGATGCGAAATTGGCGCGATCGGATTCATCATCGCGGAGATCCGATGCGGGAATGCCGGTGGCCCCAGTGCCGGCTCGCCGGCGAGGCCGCCGTACAGTTGCCAGCGCCACGCCCCACGCAACTCGCGATCGTAATCGGCAGCAAGTTCCATGAAGAGGTCGTGCGGGTGCTGGCGATCGTGGATCGTGTCTCCCTCGCACATCTCACCGGTCGCGAGAAAACTGATGTATCCACATCCCGGAACCGTCCACGGTTCAAGGCTGAGCATTGCACGCAAACCCACCCGCGCCCGCCTGGCGCGCCGTCGCGCCATCAACATGCCCCAGTTCGTACTGCTGAACTGATGGGTGCTGAAACCGCCCGTCCGATGTACTTCGCCCGGTTCATAGAGGAACTGCGCGGCCGCCATGCCGTTCAGCATCACGTCCCAGCCATGCCACGGACGTTCGATGCCAAACATCGGCGTCGTGTCGGGCAGCCACGACGTCCCCGACGCGTCGCGCATCGGGAAAAGATCGACGCTGTCGGCTGGAGTCGATTCGTGGTGATGGTGCTGCTCGGCGTTCTGGGCCGGTTCACTCTGCTGCGCGGCTGCAGGTGCCGCAGCGATTAAGAGCACGACGACGGCCAAGCTTGTCAGCGGGCATCGCGGCTGCATTACGACGCCGGGCCGTCCATGGGTGGCGAAACCATCCTTATGCGACTCTATCCGATGCCGCGCCCGTAATCGCCAATCGCCAATCCGATCGCCAATCGCCAATCCAATCGCCAATCGCCAATCACAATCGACAGTCGACAATCGTCTCAATCCGCAGTCCGCAGTCCACAGTCCGCAATCATTGTTCGTTTCTCATCACACTCAGCGGGCTGGTGGCGAGCGCGAGACGTGCGGGAAGGACGCTGGCGATCAACACAGCTCCAAGCAGTGCAAGCGGAGCGGCGAGCCAGACCCACACGGCTGGCGTGCTCGCGCTGGGGTTGATTTGCGTCAGCCATCGGTCGACGATGCGAGAGAGGAGGAGTCCGGCAACGAGTCCGCCTGCGGCGAGCCGAGCTCCTTCGCCAAGGACCTGTCGAACCAGGCGCCACCCTTGTGAACCGAGCGCAATGCGCACGCCGAACTCGCGCCGTCGCTGATGCGCGGCGTCGGTCATCGCGCCGTATAACCCGAGCACACCCAGCACCAAGGCGACCGACGCCGATGCTCCGACGAGCACAACCGCGATACGTTCGGGAGCCATGGCAATGCGACTGAGGTGTTGCTCGAGCGTGGTCACGTTGGCGGGTGCTTTCCCTCCGGGGACGGCATCGATCCGCGATCGCACCTGAGCAATCGTGTCGGGATCGATTCGGCGCGTGCCGATGATCAAGGTCATTCGAGGAACGAAGTCCTGCGTCATCGGCAGGTAGATCGCCGGTTGTGCGTGCCGCTGCGACGCTCGAAGGACCATTGGATGAACCACGCCCACGATCTCGGTGCGTCGTCCAGCCGCGTCGATCAATGCGCCGCCGACCGCCTTGCCACCGAAGTACCGCTCGCTGCCCTCCTGATTGACCAGTGCCTGGCGGCAGCCGGTCGCGTAATGTGAGGTGAGCGTTTGGCCGCTGGTGACGGTGAACCCCATGACGTCGAAGTAGGTCGGCGATACGACGTTGGCTTCGACTACGGCTTGCGTCGAGGCCGGGTGCGGGGCACGAAATCGTCCCGGCCCGATTTGTTGCGGCAAGATCGCATTCTGATCTGGATAGTAGAAAACAGTCGGGCGGGGATGCTCGTCGCTTTCGCTCGAGGCGACGACGCCGACGACCTCCACTCGTTGCCCGAACGGGTCGTTCATGACGGTTCCGACGGGATCCTTTCCTAACAGATCGCGGGCGGCTTCATTCACCACCACGACGCGGCATGAATCGGCGGAATCGATCGCGCCAAACATTCGCCCGGTCGTCGGCGGTAGTTTGATGGACGTCAACGACCGCGGCGTGAAGAGCGCCACGTCCATCGTCACGTCTCGCATCGGCGGATTCGGAGGCTCGACCCGAACTGACTGCCATCCCGGGCGGCTGCCCGGCGGCGTGCCGGACCACGTGGTCGTCACTGTCTGAGGCATCGACTGCGCCGATTGTTCCACGTCGCGAAAATACTCGAGACCAAGGTCCGGACGGCCGAAGTCATACTTCGACTGGACCGTCGCGAGGATGGTGTGGCTCAGTCGACGGCCGGCCGTCGTCTGAAGACTGTTTCGAAATGCGGAGACGAGCGTTGCCGTGGAGACGATCAATACACAACAGCACGTCATTTGTGAGATGACGAGACCGTCGCGGAACCGTTGCATGGAGGCCGACGGACCGGCGCTCTCGCGCCGCAGCACTCTGGCCGGATCGTCGTGCCGCGTCTCGAGCAGCGGCGCCACCCCGCTGATGATCATGATCGCCGCACAGGCCACGACCGTTGCAAATGTTCCAAACAGATCTGGCCGGAACACGAGTTGTTCTGCGTCGCGATCGAAGAGCAATGCCGGCACGATCCGCGACGTCCAGACTGCGAGGACAACGCCGAGCACCGCGCCGATGCTGGAGATCACGACCGAGTCGGCAAGCAGTTGGCGCGCGATCTGGCTGCGGCTCGCGCCGAGGGCAATGCGCACGCTGGATTCGCGCGATCGCGCCGACGAGCGCGCCAGCAGGAACGTCGCAACGTTGACGCAGGCGATGAAGAACACGGCGAGAGCGACGACCGACAGTATCGTCCGCAGGTGCGACATGCCGGCCGATCCCTCAGGCGCCAGGCCGGTGTAGGGAAGAACGGCGATCAGATGATCTTTTTCTCGCGTGCTGTTGACCAGGGCCTGTGCTCGAGACGCCGAGACTCCGTCGCGCAGACGGCCCAGCGCCCACAGCGTCTGACCGCGCCGGTCGGCGGTATCGGTCGGCGGCGGCAATCGCATCCAGGCGTCGATCGAGCTTCCGGCATAGATCCCATCCAGCCACTCTGGCGCGACTCCGGTGATTCGATACTCCGCCTCGTCGATGTGCACGAGTTCGCCGCGGATGTTCGGCCGCTCGCTGAATTCGTCGTGCCACATGCGATGGCTGATCACGACGCCGTCCTGCACCGCTAGTTGAAGCAGATTCGCCAGGTCCGATGTGATCGCCGCCACCAAGATGATTGAGGAACGGCCATTGATCACCGCGGCGGCCGGCCTCTCACGTGCGGCTCCGAGCGTGGCGAATGAATCCGAGTGGCCCCGGACCGACAAGAACTCATCGAACGAGACAGGTCCGAAGGCATCCTCAGAGTCCCTCGCAAATATCGATACCACCCTCTCGGCTCGCTCGATCGGGAGATCCCGAGTAACCAGGCCCCTGACGAACCCTGCAAGCACGGCGTTGCTTCCGATCCCGAGCGCGATCGTGAGCAGCAGCACGGCCGACAACCCTCGGTTCCGCCAGAGGCTCCGCGCCGAAAACCGAAGATCGGTCCAGAACATGTGAGGTTGCGGTGTGCCAGCGCCGTGCCAGCGGTCGCGAGATTCGACACTGATGATCAGTGCGAATTACCCAGAATGAGAATACCCTGCCCCGAAGGCTGGCTCACTGGTCCTGGCGCTCGCGAGAGTGTTCGGCTACGGGACGAAACCGTCCTCATTCGGGACGGCAATTGCCGCGTGTCAGGAGCCGGTCGCAGTGCCGTCGAGCGCCCGTTCGCTCTGTTCAAGGAAGCGTCGTTCCGCCAGATTTGAGGTGCAGGCGATCGCCGCCTGATAGGCCAGTGCGGCCTCTCGGGTCCGGCCAAGGCGCCGCAATAGATCGGCGCGCACCGCGTGGAACAGGTAATACCGATCGAGACGATGACGGTCTGAGTCAATCCCGTCAACCAGACGCAGCGCTGCTTCAGCGCCGCCCACCTCGGCGAGCGCAACCGCTCGATTGAGGGCGACGATGGGCCCAGGCGTCAGCTGGATGAGGTGATCGTAGAGTGCGAGGATCTGCCGCCAATCGGTCTCCGCCGCCGTCGGCGCGTCGCTGTGCACCGCGTTGATTGACGCTTGGATCTGATACGGCCCGGGAAGATTGCGGCGAAGACAATGTCGCACGATCGCCTGCCCTTCGGCGATCAACGCGTGGTTCCACATCCGGCGATCCTGATGAGCGAGCAAGACGAGGTGACCGTTCGAATCGATCCGTGCGGTCCGCCTCGATTCGACGAGCAGCATCAACGCGAGCAGTCCCAATACCTCCGGTTCATCGGGCATCAGTTCGGCCAGCACACGTGCGAGCCGAATAGCCTCGCGGCACAGCTCTTCACGTGCCAGACGATCGCCGGCCGCCGCGGCGTATCCCTCGTTGAAGATGAGGTACACGACAGCCAGCACGGCGCGGAGACGGTTCGGCAGCTCGGATTCATCCGGAACACGATAGGGAATTCCGGCATCGCGAATCTTACCCTTCGCGCGCACGAGCCGCTGTGCCATCGTCGCTTCCGACGTCAGGAACGCGCGCGCGATCTCGGCGGTGGTCAAGCCGCCGAGAAGGCGCAGCGTCAGCGCTACCTGAACGTCAGTCGCGAGTGCCGGATGGCAGCACGTAAAGATCAAACGCAATCGATCGTCGCGCACACCGTCTTCCTCCTCGCTCGGCGGCTGGCCGTGTAACCCGTGCAGCAGAACGGCCTGTGTGTGCCGATCGTCACGAGTGGCTTCCCGGCGCAGCCGATCGATGGCTTTGTTCCTGGCAGTCGTGACGATCCAACCCACGGGGCTTGGCGGCGGGCCGCTCGTCCGCCAATGTTCGACGGCGGCCGTGAACGCCTCCTGGACGGCCTCCTCGGCGACATCGATGTCCCCGAAGGCGCGCACCAGGACGGCCACGGCACGACCGTACTGCTCGCGGAATACCCGCTCGACGTCACCCGCCGACACGCTCGCCATGCGTGTCAGTGTCCCCCCTCGTCGACAAATGGACGTACCTCGATCGGCAAGGTCGTGGCCGCTGCCAGCTTTCGACCCCACGCCAGCGCCGCGTCGAGATCGGCGGCCTTGACGATGGAAAAACCCCCGACGTATTCCTTGCTTTCCGTGTACGGCCCATCAATCGTGAGGATTTCTCCGTCGCGTGGGCGGAGAACGGTCGCGGTGCCTGGCCCGTGGAGTCCCCCCGAGAAGACCCAGGCCCCGGCCGACCTCATCTCGTCGCGCAGCGCATGGACATTGCGCATGATTTTCTGAAGAGTTTCGGGCCCCGGCGGAACGCCACCTTCTGGTTGCAAGACGCTGAGCAGATATTGTTTCATGTGATCGATCCTCTGATAATGCCTGGCCGAGCAGGCCCGGCTTCTATCCTCTATACGAACGGCTGCCGGCTGGATCGACATTCAACGTCGATGCAGCTATCCGGACGCATAAATGCCACAGTCCAGGGTTTTGACCTGACGACCGGGACAGCTACATTAGTGCCAGGAGGTCTATTTGTTTCCACGTCGGTCCCTGTTCGCCGCCGTTCTCATGTTTTCGCTGGCCGTGGGCGCCACGCTCCTTGTCAGTGCCCAGACGCCGGCGCCTACACGCCAGTCGGCTCCTTCGAACGTCACGATTCGCTATGTTCCCGACGACGTGAGGGAGGCATCATCCTGGCTGCGCCGCCTGGCGGCCGATCAGGCCAAGGCGCTGGCCGGCGTGTCGACCTTTCATGATTTTCAGTTCACCGATCGATTGGCTGCCAGCGGGATCACGTTCAAGCACCGGATCGTGGACGATGCGGGAAAGACCTACAAGGCGGCGCACTACGATCACGGGAACGGCATTGCCATGGCGGACGTCGATGGCGATGGGCTCCTCGACATCTACTTTGTCAGCCAGGTGGGCGGCAATCAGCTCTGGAAGAATCTCGGCGGGGGAAAGTTTCAGGACATTACCGCGTCGGCCGGCGTCGCCGTTCCCGGCAAGGTCAGCGTGTCAGCATCGTTTGCCGACATCGACAACGACGGCGATCCCGATCTCTACGTCACCACCGTCCGCGGCGGCAACGTGATGTTCGAGAATGACGGGCACGGACACTTCAAGGACATTACCGCGTCGGCCGGTTTGAACTACGTTGGCCACTCGTCGTCGGCGGTGTTCTTTGACTACGACCATGACGGGAAGCTCGATCTCTTTCTCGTCAACGTCGGAAAGTACACGACCGACAAGATCGCCGGCGACGGCTACAAATATAACGTCGCGTTCGAGGATGCATTTTCCGGGCACCTCAAACCCGAACGGGCGGAAGCCAAGATCCTCTACCACAACGTTGGCAAGAATCACTTTGTTGATGTGACCAAGGCAATGGGATTGGTCGATCTGTCCTGGTCGGGCGATGCGACGGTGGTAGATGCCAACGACGACGGCTGGCCGGATCTCTACCTGCTGAACATGCTCGGCGATGACCAGTATTACGAGAACGAGGGCGGGAAGAAATTCGTCAAGAAGAGCCGCGAGCTGTTTCCGCGCACGTCGTGGGGGTCGATGGGCGTCAACGTGTTCGACTTCAACAACGACGGGAAGCTCGACATCTTCATCACCGACATGCATTCCGACATGAGCGAGACGATTCCGCCGGAGAAGGAACATCAAAAGTCGGACATGAAGTGGCCGGTCTCGTTTCGCGGCACAGGGGAGACGAGCATCTGGGGCAATTCGTTCTTCATGAAGGAAGGGCCGAACAAGTACAAGGAGGTCTCCGACGCCATTGGCGCCGAGAACTATTGCCCGTGGGGACCGAGCATTGGCGATCTGAATGCCGACGGATTTGATGATGCGTTCATCGCCTCCGGGATGAACTATCCCGAGCGCTACATGATCAATTCGGTGAAGCTCAACGATCGCGGCCAGAAGTTCGTCGACGCGGAGTTCGTGCTCGGCGTCGAACCACGGAGCACGCTGGTGACGCCGTGGTTCGAGCTGGATGCGTCGGGCAAGGACCGCGCACATCCTGATGCCGCGGGGGAGAAGGGACGCGTGCAGGTGTGGGGTGCGCGCGCGTCACGTTCCTCAGTGATCCTCGACGTCGACGGCGACGGCGACCTCGACATCGTCACCAACGAGTTCAACGCCGCCCCCATGGTGCTGATCAGCAATCTCAGCGAAAGGACCCGCGTCCACTACGTTGCGGTGAAGCTGATTGGAACGACTTCCAATCGCGACGGGCTCGGCGCGGTTGTCAAGGTGACCGCCGGCGGCTTGACGCAAACGAAAGTGTTCGACGGCGACTCGGGATACCTATCGCACAGCATCTACCCGCTGTACTTCGGCCTGGGTGCGTCGGAAAAGATCGACGGCATCGAAGTGTCGTGGCCGTCAGGGAAGAAGCAGACGGTCCCGATGCCGATTAAGGTGAACGGGACCATAGAGATAAAGGAACAGTAGGGTAAATGCTGAATGCTGACGTTTGAATGCTGAATGACCCTCGCCTTTGAATTCAGCATTCAACATTCAACATTCAACATTCACATTCAGCATTTAGCATTCAACGTTCAGCATTTACATCAACGGGATTTGACTTCCGCTTCCTTCAAATATTCCGTCATCGTCTTGGCGTAGTGTGGAAAGGCGACTTCCGGCTCTTCGATTTCGGGATGCCACTTCTTCTCCCACTCGAAGCAGTAATAGCCCTGATAACCGGCGGCGGCGAGTGTCTTCACTTGCGCTTTGACCGGCACATCGCCGGTTCCGGTCAAGACGTACTTTCGATCCGCACCGGCCGGAATCGAGTCCTTCAGGTGGGTGTGGCGGATCCATTTCCGCAGAGCCGCGAACGTGTCGGCCGGTTGCTCGTGCCCGTCGGCGTAAGTGTGGTGCGCATCCCAGAGCAGCGCGAAGGAGTCCGACGCCACACCGTTCAGGATCGCGGCAATATCGTTGGTGTGAGTAAAGTCGCCATGTGATTCCATCAGTACCGTTACGCCGGCCGGTTTCGCATGCTCGGCCATCTGGCGGAAGCCGTCGACCACCCGCCCGAAGACGGCCGCACGTGGTTGGTCGGCAGCGATCTTGTCGCCAAACATCCGAACGTATTTCACGCCCATCGCGTGCGCGAGATCGATGAACCGGCGTCCTTCGTCGAACGCCTTCTCGCGTGCCTCGCCGGTTTCGTGCATGACGGCCGAGGCTCCAAGGTCCGAGACGACGAGGCCCAACGCCGTCAAATCCTTCCTGGTGGCCGCGAGCTGGGTGCCGGACAACTCGGGCACCTTCGTGAGATCCATCTCGCTGGCCACGCCGCGGAGCTCGATCGCCGCATAACCCAATCGATCGGCCTGATCGAGGATGTGCTTCCAGCTCCACGCAGGGCATCCGAGCGTCGAGAACGCAATCGGATACCGCGCGCCGCGTCCGCGGACGACGCGGGCCGCCGCGATGCCTGCTGCAAGGGTCGTCATGAACGTTCGGCGATCCGTTTCCATGGTTGGTGATTCGTTGGTTCGTTGGTTCGTTAGTTCGTTAGTTCGTTAGTTCGTTAGTTCGTTAGTTCGTTAGTTTGGCATTCACTGGCGATTCGCCGGACGATAGCCGACCTTGGCGTACTGCGGCGATTGCGGTACGAAGCGAGCGTCGAAGCGGGGATCCGGCGGATCGAGGGTATTGATCTTCGGGTCGATCGTGTCGCGCAGATCGTTAATGTCGCCATGGATGAACGATCCACGGACGCCGGCGCCGTCGACGATGTCGAGCTCGTAGCGCTTGCCCGGTGAAATGCCCCCTTTCAGGGTGTTCCTCCAGAAGATCGTGTCGACATACGTGCTGCCGCTGCCGTTGTCGTCGACCCCGTTCCAGTTTCCGGTAAACGTGCTTCGACTGACGGTCGCGCGCGATCCCTCGAACACCGTTAACGCGCCGGATCCATTCTCAGCACGGTACTCGGCGCCACCGAGCAGACCGACAACATCGACGCCGAGATTGGCGACGTTGCCGACGAAGAGACAGTTCTCGATGGTGGCGTAGCTGCCGTGCAGCAGATCCAGCGCCGATCCGGTCGTCTGTGTCCGGTTGCCGCGGAAGACGCAATTTCGGAACAGCACGGAATCCTGTGGCTGTCCGAGATGCTCGACCGACACCCCGCCGCCGCATGGGCTCGTGTAGTTGCCAAACACCTCGATCTGCTCGATGGTGGGGTACGAGCGGGCGTAGACCTTGATGCCGCCGCCGTCGGTGTAAAAGAACGTGGTCTTGCGGATATCATCCGACTCGATCGGAGATTTTTCCCCGGTTCCCGTGGTGAAGTTGTTGGCGCCGGTAATCTTGAATCCGCGAAACACGGTCTTTCGCGAAATGCCGTCGCCAAAGTAGACCACGTGATTGACGACGGCGGGGAAGCCGGGGTGCAGACGATCGGCGACATCGGGGTTGGCGGCTGTCAGGGTGACGTCTCCGACCGCCTCGATCGTGATTCCATCGTGGCGCTCGTTCAACCAGATGAGCGCCTGGCCCTTGGCCGCGGGCCGGTACGTCCCCGCGTGCACGTAGACGGTCTTGTCGACCTGATCCTTCGCCGCCGCTTCCAGCGCATCTTGAATCGAATCCTGCGGATAGACGTGCCGGCCGCCGCGTTTCGGCTCAGCCGATTGGGACCGCGCCGCAGCGGAGTGTTGCCAGGCGACGCCGCGGATCGGCAGCGCCACCGAGGCGAGGATCGATTGGAGAAAGGTACGGCGATTGGCCCCAGATACACGCATGGCGTCAGCCGACTGTACCACTCAACTGCAACCTTTTTTGACAACCAGCCGTCAAAGCGAATATATTCGCCATGCGCGAAATTTTTCGCTCAGCTCCGACCGCGAACCGACACCTTATGCCCAGGATCACCACTGTCGACCTGACCCGCCGCGAAAGCCAGATCATGGAAATCCTGCATCGTCGCCGCCGCGCGACGGTCGAGGAGATTCGCGCCGAACTTCCCGACGCGCCGAGCCCGTCGAGCGTCCGCAAGCTGCTCGACATCATGATCGACCGCGGCCTGCTCTCGCGTGAATACGATGGCCCGCGCTACGTTTACTTTCCCGCGGTCAAGCCGGAAGAGGCGAGCCGGTCCGCCCTCAAGCAACTGGTGCGCACGTTTTTCAACAATTCTCCCGGATCCGCAATTGCTGCGTTGCTCGATATCGGGTCCACTCAGCTCTCGGCCGCCGAATATCGGCAGCTGAGCAATCTGCTCAAGCGTGCTCGCGAGCACGGAGAAGAACGATGACTACGCTGTTTGCCGATTCACCCGTCGCGGCCGTCATCTGGTTGATCCTGAAAACGTCGGCCATCGGCGGGATCGCCCTGCTCGTGCAGATGTTGGTGGCCCGCCGCGCGTCGGCCGCGACACGGCACCTGATCTGGACTTCTGCCCTTGCATTCATCGTGACCTTGCCACTCGCATCGGTCACGCTGCCGCATTGGCGGGTGCCGATCCGCGAGGTATCAAGCGTTGCGACGGATTCGGGGACCGCGGATCCGGTCGAGGCAGCCACCTCCGGCAGCACGGCAGCGGCGATGCAACTTCCCGATGTCGATCCTCCTGACACGACCCCCGCCTCATCGATCTCGGCAACGTCGGTAATGGCGATGGTGTACCTGACGGGCGTCTTCGCTCTGCTCGCGTATTGGGCCGTCGAGCGGTGGGTGCTTCACCGCCTTGCCCGGCGCGCGAAGCCGTTCGATCAGCCTGAGTGGCTCGACCTGCTCGATGATTGCTCCCGCGCCATCGGCGTTCGGCGCCGCGTCACCTTGCTGCGAAGCGTCGAGCAAAACGTGCCGATGACGTTCGGTGCCCGGCAGCCCGCGGTCGTCGTGCCGGCGATCGCGGAAACATGGGACGACAACCGTCGCCGCGCAGTCGTGCTGCACGAGCTCGCGCATGTGGCGCGCCACGATTGTCTGATGCACGTGGTCACGCTGGCTGCGTGCGCGATGTACTGGTTCCATCCGGGCGTGTGGTGGATCGCGCGGCGCGCACGGATCGAGCGAGAGCTGGCCTGCGACGATCGCGTCCTTGCCGCCGGGACAGAGCCGAGAGAGTACGCCGGGCACCTGCTGGAGATTGCTTATTCGTTCGGCGGGCGCCGGGCGCCAGCGCTCGCGGTGTGCATCGCCCGCCCTCGTCAACTCGAAGGGCGCATGCTGGCAGTCCTCGACGCGACGACGAATCGCCGGGTGGCGTCCAGATCAGCGATCGTGGCGTCGCTCGCTGCTGGTGTTGCCCTTCTCCTGCCGTTATCCGTCATCACCCTCACACTACATGCCGCGCCGCCGGCCCAAACCGATTGGCCAGCCGCGAAGGACACGGCGACGGTCTCGCAAAACGCCGCACCATCAGACTCGGAGCAGGTGGTGGACTCCCGCACTCAGAATCTGAAAGCGTGGCGCGACCTGCGGCTCGCCGACTTGAGACCTTTGTGGGATCGACCGGCAGTGAGGCGCACGGCGCGGAGCCTGGCGACGATAGCAGGAGTAGTCCAGAACAGTCTCCCCGGCACATGGGAAATCCGTCCGAGCGACAGGAACGGGTATGTCCACCTGAGACTGGTCGAGCTGAACTCGTCCAGCGGCACGGACGTGCCGGTGCAACAGCTCGAGGGCTTGACCGCCGCGCAGCTCACCGGTGCCGGTGGGCCAGTGCAGTTCAAACTCCAGCGCGACGCCGGCACCTTCGCGTTTGAAGGGGTGATTCGCAATGGAGTAGGCGCTGGCACATTCTCCTTCAGTGCAGATCCCGCGTTTCCCGCCGAGATGGTCAAGCGCGGCTTTGCGCGTCCGACCTCCGATGAGCAGTATCAACTGGCCCGACACGACATCGGCTACGCGTTCATCGACGAATTGGCCAAGCAGGGGTACGGCAAGCCGCAGACCGCGGAATTGGTTCGAGCCGGGCAGCACGGTGTGCGTGCGGACTACGTCCGCGAGATGGCGGCGCTCGGTTACAAGTTGGGTACGCTGGATCAGTTGATCACGTTAAGGGATCACGGCATCACTCCGACCTATGTTCGCGAGCTCGCCGATCTCGGGTACAAGGGTCTGTCGGCCGAGGATGTGCGCCAGGCGCGCGATCATGGCATCACTTCCGATTACGCACGCGGGATGCGGGATGCTGGGTACGGTTCACTCCCAATGCGCGACCTGATCAACGCGCGCGACCATGGGATCACCACGCAGTACGTGCGCGAGCTCGACGCTCAGGGATATCGCAAGTTGCCGCTTGATCAGCTCATTGG
>JBPYFA010000040.1:0-5846 GCA_051986585.1 Vicinamibacterales bacterium
AACGCCAGACCCCCTTTGCGGATGTTGCCCCTCTGCTCAATATGAAAGGGTCGACGGAAGGGAGGATGTCATGTCGATCCGAAGTACTCTGCGGTTCATTGCGGCCGCCTTCATTCTTGGGGCGTGCGCGGAGTCGCCCACGTCGCCATCCTCGAATGGCCCCGACGTGGGCGCACTGCTGTCCGAGATGAATCTGTCGAGCGTGGCGGCCGCCGCCGATCTCGCGGGTGGCGCGATGTCGGCCGATTTCGGTCGGCTTCCCGTGCCGGACCCGCGAAACTGCAGCTACTCCACTGCATCCGGCTGGTTCGAATGTCAGCCAATCACATTGAGCGGGCTGACGTTCACAATGATGTATCGGCTCCTGGACGCCGCGGGGAATTCGCAAGCGAAACCGGACGCACAGACCTCGGCTATCGAGACCAAGTCGAGTGTGGCGGGAACGATGACGAATACGGTTCCCGGCACCAGCGCGCCCACGAGTACTTATACGATCAACAGCAACGCTGACCAGACGTTGAGTGGCATTCGCGACGATAACCACACGCTCAACGGCACATCGGTCACGAAGCTGAACGGAACTCTTGGACTCGGGACCTCGGCGCTTGCCATCGACGATTCGACGAAGGAAACCACGACTGACCTGGTGCTGCCCAATGCGAAGGCGGGACAGAAGTGGCCGCAGTCGGGCACGATTACGCTGGAGTCGGTGTCGAATCTGGGAGACCCGCAGTTCGCAGATACTTCGCGGTCAGTGATCACGTTCAACGGAACGAGCGTCGTGACGATCACCACCACAGCGGGCGGCGTGACGTTCACCTGCCGTTTCGATCTCGCGGCGCCGCTCGGCACGGGTAGCAGTTGCGGCTGAATGGTGACTGGTGGCTAGTGGTTAGTGTTTGGTGAGATTCGGATTGCCAGCGCTTTGCGCTGGCCAATCCATATTCACCAGCCACCAGCCACCAGCCACCAGCCACCCGTCACCAGTCACCAGCACGTGCTCCACATCACGCTTCGCGCGCGAGACCTTCCGACGGCGCCAATCGTCATCCCCGAGGAGTAGCGGGCTCTGCCCGCCCTGGCTGAGTCACAGTCATCACCTCGAGGTTCCGATCTATGAAGCGTCTCTGGCCCGTGGCCGCTCTCGCTCTGCCGCTCGCTGTCGCCTGCACTTCGGCCAAGGAAAGAGCCCGTGCCGACAGTGCGACGGCGCTCGCAAACCAGCAGAAACTCCTGATGGCCCGGCTCGAGGCTCAGAAGGATTCGCTCGGCAAAGTTGTCGGCGACGCCGACGACTTCATCGCCAAAGTCGATAGCACCGTTTCGCGAGTAAAAGGGCTCCCAAAGTCCAAGCGTCACAAGGACTCTGAAAGCCCGATCGAAGATCAGATCCAGGCGCGTAAAGACATGCTCAAGCGCGTGAACGCGCTCGTGCAGCGGGCGCAGGAAACGGCGAAGGAGCTCGCCGACGCCAAGAAGCATGAGGAAGAGCTCAAGAGTGATAATGACAAGCTCAAGGCCCAGGTCGATGCCGATGCCCTTCGGATCGCCGAGCTGACGTCGCAGATCGATCAACAGGCGCAGACGATCGCGCAGATGCAGGCGAAGGTGGATACGCTCGACATGGCCGTGAATGAGCTGCGCGCGACCCAGAGCAAAGCCTACTATGTCATTGGCAATGAAGACGTTCTCATCAAGAAGGGGATCATCGTCAAGGAAGGCGGCGCCAACCTTCTGATCGCTCGCGTCGGTCGCACGCTGGTCCCGGCTCGGACGCTGGATCGAGACCAGTTCACGTCGATCGACACGCGACAGGTGCACGAGATCGAGGTGCCGGACACGACTCGGAAATATCAGATCGTCTCCCGGCAGAGCCTCGACGACGCCGAGGCGCCTCAGCGCGATGGACCGAACTTCCGGGGTAATCTGAAGATCAAGGACTCGGACAAATTCTGGGCGCAGTCGAAGTATCTGATCATCGTCGAACGCTGATCGAGCGCTCACTCGTTATGTTTCCGGCCGCCCACCAGGCGGCCGGACTTTTTTTCCCAACTGTTGCTCCAATGCCACTTCTGGCGAAATTGGGGCTCCCGCGCTATGGTGTGCGCTGTTTTGGCGCAGGTAACGCCTGTTTCGTGTTCACGAACAAATCCAAGAGGTAAAACATGCTGAAACGGAGTCGTGCGCTCCGGACGTACGGGGCGCTCTCCATCCTTATCGTCGCGGCCGCTTGTGGCGACGAGGTCACCACAAAGCCGGCGGTGCGCAACTTCGCGCCGACCTTCTCGCGCGACGCAACGCCCATCAGCGGCCGACACGTCTTCGCCTTGAACGGGAACATCCCAGCCGACTTTGAGAGCCGCGTGGCTGCCGCCGGTGGGACCGTGGTGAGGACGATTCCGGCAATCAATGTTGTCGTGACGCAGGGCCTCACGGACGCGAGCGCGTCGAGTCTGGCGAGTGACAACGAAGTCGCTCAGGACGTCGAATCGCAGTGGATTCCTTCCGCGGATTCCCTGCAGTTTTCCACGACTTCGCTCGGTACGCCAGCGGACGCAACGTCGATTCTTCCACCGCAGTCGGCGTTCTTCCTCTCGCTGCAGTGGAACATGTTCCAGATCCATGCCCCAGAGGCATGGGCGAACCACACCGGTATCCCGAGCGTGCGCGTCGCGATTCTGGATACGGGCCTCGACCCGGATCACCTCGACCAGCGCGGACTCATCGATCAGGCCAGCAGCATCGCCTTCGTGCCGTCCACCAGCGGGCCGCCGACGTGGGCCGACGACAACTTCCATGGAACGCACGTCGGTGGCATCGTTACGTCGAACGACTTCGGGACCGCCGGCGTCGCGCCTAACGTGACGCTGATCGCGGTGAAGGTTCTCAATGCGGCTGGCAGGGGCAGCTTCGGGAACATCATCGCCGGAATCATCTGGGCGGCCGATGTGCACGCGCAGGTCATCAACATGAGCCTCGGCGCGACCTTCCCGAAGCAGGCGCACGTCGGTCCGCTCGTCGCGGCGCTGAACCGGGCAATCAGCTACGCCAAGAACCATGGCGTGCTCGTTGTCTCGGCAGCCGGCAACGAGGCCGCAGATCTCCAGCACGCGCATGACTTTATCTCGCTGCCCTGCGAGGCAGGGGTACAACTTTGCGTATCGGCGACCGGCCCCGGCGACATTCCCGCGAGCTACACGAATTACGGAACGAACGCCATCAACGTCGCTGCGCCTGGCGGCGATTTCGCTCCAGCACCGGCGTCGTTTGTACTGAGCCTGTGCTCCAGCCACACCACGGTTCCAGCAGTGGTTGCGCTCGGATGCAAGAACCGCGTGACGTATCTGTACGTGATCGGAACGAGCCAGGCGGCACCGCACGTCTCCGGACTGGCAGCCCTGCTCGACTCTCAGTTCGGAGGCCAGTTGAATCCGTCCCAGCTCATCACGCTCATTCAGCAGAACGCGGACGATCTCGGGAAGCCGGGCGCGGATCCCTTCTTCGGCAAGGGCCGAATCAACGTCTTCAATACGGTGAATACGACACAGCCGTAATGCTGGTTGAGGGTAGCGCGTAGCGGGTGAAATATCGAAAGGCCGACGGCAACGCCGTCGGCCTTTTTTACGCTTCCACCCACCACCCACAACGCACAACCCGCAACCCGTGCACGCCGGCATCCGTAGGATCGCCATGCTCAGTCCCGTCTTCCTCGCCTCCCTCCGCGTCGGCGTCGATACCCTTCGCGCTAATCCGATGCGCACGTTGCTGTCCACCCTCGGGATCATCATGGGCGTGGGCGCCCTCGTCTCCGTGCTCTCGTTAGGTGACGGGGTCGAACATTACGCGCGGCGGCAGATCGAGCGGACCACCGACCTCCAGACCATCGCGATCAACGCGCAACGGTATCGGGACGTGGATGGCATCATGGTGGAGAACACCGACGTCCCGACGTTCACAGTGGCTGATGCCGACTCCCTTCGACGAGCCGTCGGCAGCGGGAATGCGGTCGCGCTCGTGGCATTTGGCGCGAGCCTCGCACGGACGCGCAAGGACACCACGCAGCGTGGGATGCAGGTGATCGGCGCGACCGCCGGCGTCCAGTTGGTGCGCAACCTGACGATGGCGCGCGGTCGGTTCTACACGGAAAAGGAAGGTCGCCTCGGCGCGCCCGTGGTGGTGTTGTCGCGGCCGGCAGCGAATGCGATCGTTAGGCCGATGGTGCGCGAGGCGAGCTCGCGACGAATTCCGCCGCCCACCGGTCCGCTGTCACCCGAGGCGACGGCGCTCGTCGGCGACACGCTGTTCTTTCAGGGAAAGCCGCGCGTCGTCATCGGCATCCTCGACGCAGAAGACGATGACAGACAGCGGCTGGTGTACATGCCGGCGGAGGCCGCAACGGGAGTGAGCGTCGGCGGAATTGCCTCTCGGCCGCCGATACTCCTGGTGAAGGTCGATCGCGTCGAAGAATCATCGGCGACCCGTGCTCGCATCGAGCAGTGGTTGACCAGGCGCGTCGGCGCCTGGCAGGGACGTGTCGACGTGAGCACGAATCGGTCGCGGGTTGAGCAGGTGGAGCAGGGGATGCTGGTCTTCAAGCTGCTGATGGGCGCGATCACGGGCGTCTCGCTGCTCGTCGGAGGGATCGGGATCATGAACGTCCTCCTCGCCTCGGTCGTGGAACGGACGCGGGAGATCGGCATTCGGAAGGCGACCGGCGCTCAGCAGCGACACATTCTCGTCCAGTTCCTCTGCGAATCGGTCGCGATCTCGACGGCGGGCAGCCTGTTCGGCGTTGTCCTCGGTCTGGCCACTTCGTACGCCGTGTCGGCGGTGATGCGCGTGCGGACGAACGCGCCAGTCTATGCTTGGGTATCGGCGAGCACGATCGGCATTGCCGTCTTCGCATCGGTTCTGGTGGGCCTCGCTTTTGGATTGTATCCCGCGCTTCGTGCCGCTCGGCTGGCGCCTATCGAGGCAATCCATCGTGAGTGAACGGTGAACGGTGAACAGAGATCATCGACCACCGACCACCGACCACCCAAGTTCACCAGTCACCGATCACCTTTCAGATCTGGCGACGAGCCGTACCGGGCGTATGTTGAGTTCGGTGGCGACGCCTCGCCCCCAGAAGACTCTCATTAGCGCGACAGGCCAGCTGTGATTAAGCAGACGCTCATCAGACGGGTCGCTCTTGTCGGTCCGCTCGCCGCCGAACGGCAGGCGGCGCAGACCCGAGGCTTTCCGCTCGACCCCGCGAAGATGCTCCCCATTGCGGACGTGATCCTTCTCGTCGCGGGAAACGATCCCGGCGTGATGCTGTTTCGCTACACCGCGCACGGAGACTTCGGTGGAGATACGTACCACACCACGGCGGACGAAGCGCACGAGCAGGCGAGCGAGGAGTATGGCGAAGCGCTCGGCGCATGGCTCGAGGTGCCCGACGATGTGGCGGACGCGCACGCTTTCGCCATCCAGTACGCGCACGATCGTTTGAACGATCGCGGCGGCGGGTGGTGAAGCGCGTAGCGGGATGCGGGTTGCGTGATGCGGGTTGCGCTGCTTTCTGATTGGCCATCGCCCATCGCCCATCGCCCATCGCCCATCGCCCGTCGCCGGCCAATCACGACCAGTCGTCCCAATCTCCTCGCGCCTCGTCACGTGGTGCGTGCGTGATCCCGGCTGACTTCGCATGATAGCCCCGTCTGCCTTTCGCTCCCCACTCGAGGAGAACTATGAGATACCGCATTGCGGCAGTCGCGGCGGCGATCGTCGTTGCGACGCATCCAGGCGCGCTGCGCGCACAGGACGGAGTCCCGAATCGTGAGGCGGCCGTCGAGGTGCGCAAA
>JBPYFA010000041.1:0-7610 GCA_051986585.1 Vicinamibacterales bacterium
ACCCATGATGTCCTCGACACTCGCGACACATGCGCACGCAGCCGCACTCTTGGCACGCGTGGCACTCCCGGCACCCTGGGCACTCCCGGCACTCCTGGCACTCCCGGCACCCTTGGCACTCCTGGCACCCCTGGCACTCCTGGCACCCTTGGCACTCCTGGCACCCCTGGCACCCTTGGCACTCCTGGCACCCTTGGCACTCCTGGCACCCCTTGGCACCCCTGGCACCCATTCACCAACTCCTATCTACCCGAGGTAATACGTGGCCAAGAAAAAGACCGCTCGAAAATCCACCAAGAAGGTCGTTCGTCGGGCCAAACCGCGTCGCACCGCGAAAATGGCCGCGAAACGATCAACCTTGCCGCCAGTGAAAGGCGCCGACCTTAGAGAAGTTGGCCACGTGCGTCTTGAAGTTGGAAAAGCAGGCGAGGCGCGGGTCAAACGGATGGTCTATCCGCCGGGATTCCGATGGTCGGTCGACATGAAACCCATTGTCGGAACCGACCTCTGCATGCACGCGCATGTCGGGTTTCTCGTCAGCGGCGAGATTCACATCGAGTACGCGGATGGCTGTGTCGTGGAGCACAGGGCGCCGCAGATTGTCGCCATCGAACCCGGCCATGACGGCTGGGTGGTCGGGCGTGAGCCGGTGGTCCTGATCGAGTTCGATTTCGAGCGCGACACGGTTCGGCGCCTCGGGATGCCAGACGCTCATCGGCATTAGCCCAATCGCCCACACTTGTAGGCCGGCCATTGGCGCCGCGTCAGCCTTGCGGCAACTGTCAGTCCCGCGCTACGGCTGTCCTGGATCGTGCGCGTATACTGAGACGGTTGCCGGATCCCACAGCTAGTGTCTTCGCACTGAGTGCAGCTTTCGCTGCCCTGGCCGCGATCGTTGACACCGCGAGCTTTCAAGCGCCCGCATCGCAAAACCCACCACTATTTCGTGGTGCCACAACCCTGGTTCCCGTCGATGTTCGAGTGCTCGACCGCAACGACAAGCCGGTGCTCGATCTCACCGAGTCTGACTTCACTCTGCTCGAAAACGACGTGCCGCACGCAATCCGTCACTTTTCGAAGCTGAGCCTGGTCGCCGATCAATCGAACATCAATGCCGTAACGATGGATCACATCGACGAGGCGACGCGGTTCGGCTATCTGCTTGGCTACTACCCGTCAAACCCTTCCACCGACGGGAAATTCCGGCGGATAAGGGTGACCGTCAAGCGCCCTGGCGTGACCGTCCTTTCGCGGCATGGGTATTTCGCCAACGCAACGAACACTCCCGTCGACCTGCGGGCCGCGATGATTTACAGTCGCATTGCGGCTGCGTCAAACTATGACCAAGGCGTTGACCACCATCAATGTCAGAGCCACGGCGTCTGGCGCACCGCAGAGTCAGCCGAATCCGCAGGTGCTGCTCGATGTCGTGATCGACCCTGCGCGGCTGAGTTTTGCCAGTGTGAACGGCCGGAACGCGGCATCGATCGCGCTCGCGGCTTTCTTTTTCGACTCGGACCAGCAGCTGGTCGGTCAGTTCTGGAAGCGCGTCGACTTGACGTTCGACGATATGCGTTTTGTCGCCGTGAGACGGGACGGGGTGCCGGTCAAGTTGACGGTCGCCGTGACCGCACCTCCCAGGCAGGTCAAGGTTGTGACCTACGACCCGACAGCGGACCGCGTCGGCAGCGCCATTGTGAAGGTCCAATAGGACTGATACGGAGTCACCGTGCTTTCTGATCTCTGCGTTCGTCGTCCCGTCTTTGCCACGATGCTGGTCATGTCGCTGGTGGTGCTCGGGACGTTCTCGTTCCGCGACCTGGGCGTCGATCTCTTCCCGAAGGCCGATCCGGCAACCGTGAGCGTCAACCTGACGCTCCCGGGCGCGAGCCCGGACGAGCTGTCGACCTCGGTCATCGAGCCGATGGAAGAGGCGATCAGCGGGGTGTCCGGCATCGATGAGATTCAGTCGCGCATGGCCGAAGGCCGGGCGACGATCACGGTGCGCTTTGTGCTCGAGCGCGACATCAACGACGCGGCGAACGACGTCCGCGAAAAAGTGGCCAGCGCGATCAGGAACATGCCGCCCGCGCTGCTGCCGCCAGTGATCACCAAGGTCGATCCGGACGCCGACCCCGTGATGTCGCTGATCGTGTCGTCGAACGACATGAGCCTCCGCACGCTGACCGAACTCGCGGACAAGCAGATCGCGCGCGCGATCCAAACCGTCAACGGCGTCGGCGAGGTCAGCCTGCTCGGCGGTCGCGCCCGCGAGATTCACATCGTCGTCGACGTTGAGAAATTGAACTCGTATGGCCTGTCGATGACGCAGGTGCGAGATGCCCTGGTGAACGAAAACATCGAGGTTCCTGGCGGAGCCGTCGAGCAGGGGAAGGGCCAGCTGCTGCTCCGAACCCTCGGCCGAGTGGACGCGTCGGCGGACTTCAACGACATCGTCGTCGCGACGAGGGAGGGCACGCCAATTCGGGTTTCGGACATCGGCCATGCCGAAGACAGCTTCGAACGCCCGATCAGCGGCGTGTGGCTGGGCAAGACGCCGGCGGTCATGCTGGATATCCGAAGAGCGATGGGAGAAAACACTGTCGCCGTCATCGAAGGGGTGCGCGCCAAGCTGGCCTCGATTCAGAAGTCCGTTCCTCCATCGGTGAAAGTGACCGTCATCCGCGACGACTCGAAGTTCATCTACGCCTCCATCTCCTCGCTCGAGGAGCACCTCATCTTCGGCGCGCTGTTCGCGACGATTGTCGTCATGTTCTTCATCCGGAACCTGCGGGCCGTGATCATTTCGGCAATCGCGATTCCAGCGTCAATCATTTCGTCGTTCACGCTGATGAACATCATGGGGTTCACGTTGAACAACATGACGCTCCTTGGCATCACGCTCGCTGTCGGGATCGTAATTGACGACGCGATCGTCGTGCTCGAGAACATCTTCCGATACATCGAAGAGAAGGAATGCACGCCGTTCGAGGCGGCGATTCAGGGAACCCGGGAAGTCGCGCTGGCGGTCATGGCCACGACGTTGTCGTTGGTCGTCATCTTCCTGCCGATCGCGTTCATGAACGGTTACGCCAAACGTTTCATCAACCCCTTCGGCTGGACCATGGCGTTCTCGATCATGGTGTCGATGCTGGTGAGCTTCACGCTGACGCCGATGCTCAGCTCTCGCTTCCTCAAACTGTCCGATGCCACCTCCGACAAGAAGACCAAGGAACATGGGTTTTTTCACTGGCTGGATAGTTTCTACGCCCGGCAGGTGAACTGGGCGCTCGATCATCCAGGAATGATCATCGGCGTGTCGGTGGTGACGGCGCTCTTGACGTTTCCGCTGAACAAGATGGTTGGCCGGGAGTTCGTCCCCAACGAAGACATGGGCGAGTGGATCATTCACGTCGACGCGCCCGAAGGCACCTCTCTCGAAGGCACCAGCGAGATTGCATTCAACCTGGTGAGCGAGCTGAGCGGCATCGAAGGGGTGGCGGATATCGAGCCCTCTGTCGGCGTGACCGCCAACCTGAGCTCGCCCACGCACATCCACTTCCTCTGTCAGGCGCTGCCACCCGATCAGCGCAAGAATACGCAGGCGCAAATCATTACCGAGATGCGCAAGCGTCTTGCGGCGCATCCAAGCTATCGACCAAGCATCAGCTCGCGGACTGCGCTGGGGAGCGGAGAAGGGAACATCTCGTTTCCGATCGCGGTGCAGATTCTTGGCCCCGACCTGAACGAGATCGCTGAATACTCCAAGCAAGCACTGGTAAACGCGCAGAAGATTCCAAGTCTCACGGAGCCGAAAATCGCCCTCAACGTGTCGAACCCGGAAATTCACGTGGCGGTGGATCGGAAGCGCGCGGCCGACCTCGGCGTTCGCATGGCCACCATCGGCAATACGCTTCGGCTCGCGGTCGCCGGAGACGACGAGATCTCGTTCTATAAGGAAGGACAGGAGCAGTACCCGGTCAAGATTCGCGTGCTCGAGAATCAGCGTGGCGACATCGAGCAGATCGGGCGACTGACGGTGCCGTCGCCGAACGGGCCGGTTCGCATCGACAACATCGCGCAGCTCCAGCGCGGGCTCGGCCCGACGACGCTGCAGCGATCGGACCGGCAATTCGCAGTGATGTTCATCGCCGACATCGCGCCGAAACACGCGCTCGACGAAGCCACCAACGACGTTCGGAAGATGCTCACCGATCTCAACATGCCGCCGACGATGTCGTTCAAGTTTCAGGGCCAGTCGAAGATTCTGGATGAAACGACGTCGAACATGATCATGGCGATCGGGCTGGCCATGATCTTCGTGTACATGGTGCTGGCGTCGCAATTCGAGAGCTTCCTGCAGCCGGTCGTCATCATGCTGGTCCTGCCAATCGCGGTGCCGTTTGCCCTGTTCACGTTGTGGGCGACAGGCCGGACGCTGAATCTGTGGAGCGCACTCGGGATGCTGCTGCTGCTCGGGATCGTGAAGAAGAACTCGATCCTGCAGGTGGACTACGCCAATGTCCTTCGCGAGCGTGGCCTGCCGCTGCGCGACGCGATTGTCGAGTCGTGCCGCACGCGCCTTCGGCCAATCCTCATGACGACGACGGCAATCATCGCCGGCCTGATCCCGACCTCACTCGGCATCGGCATTGGCGGCACGGGCCGTGCCGCGATCGCCGTCACGATCATCGGTGGGCAGGCACTCTGTCTGTTCCTCACGCTGCTGCTGGTGCCAGTCGCTTACGTTCAGTGCGATGCGCTCGAGAAGGCCCTCGTCGGTAAGAAGGCGAAGGAGTGGCTCGGAAGCGTGTCCGCCGCGACGTTCGGGCGGCTGCGCCCCGCCGCGAGGCAGCCGTAGGCGGGCAAGAGAACGGGCGCGCACGGGCGCGCCCGAATCGACGTTAGAACGTAAACGTGCCGGTGATCACCACGCTGCCGGTCGTTTCGTGAAAACGCGGATGCAGCTGATAGGTCGTGTCGGTAACACCGCTCGCGGAATCGAACCACATGACTCGATAGCGATACCCGGTGCTGATACCGACCCGGGCAAGCGGATACACCGTCACGCCCGCCTCGGTGTTGACGCCAAATCCTCTGAAGCTGCCGTCGCCGACATTTGGATCCAGGAAGCTGCCGTTCTTGACCGTCATCCAGGGAATCGAACCACCGAGAAGCAGGTGCGGCTGAATGCGGCTGCGGTTGAGGAGAAACACGCGATAGTCGAAGTTGAGCGCGTGAAACGTCCCTTCTCCCGAGTAGCCGAGAAACGTGCCGTTATGCTTCGTTCGGTCATAGCTGACTTCGAAGGCGCCCCAGCCCTGACGCACGCCGACAACCGCACGCAGCGCGTTGTGCGCCCCGTCGAACTTCGGCAGGATCAGAAGCTCCTCGCCATCCTCTTGCTTGTAGACGGTCTGGCCGTCGAACGTCTCGCCGCCGAATGAGAAGTCGAGGATGCCGGAGATCCCGACATATCCACCGTTCTTGGCAAATCCACTCTCCTCCTGAGCCCACACTGGAGCCGAGAGCATCACAAAGCAGGCAACCGAAACAGCGCCGCGAACGATTCGTCCGGGTGTGAAGGTGGTCATACTGACTGACAGTTCCAAGACCGATGCCGCACCGTGTCCGCTGTGCAACGGCGTGAAAGCGTGGCGAAATCGTCAGGGCCTGGGTGGTGCCTTCAATGGCGCAGGGACGAAGCTGTACGTCGCGCCCGTCCAGAAACGTAAGGTGTGCCGACAAAAGCGTCACCACCGATTGCCGTTCTTCGCTCCGGCCCCGCGCTGAAAGGGGAGCCGGCAGGCCAAAGTCCGCAGGTATCATTTCCAAGCGCCGCGTCCTTGCGATACTGGCGCGTAGCTTGCGATAAGCCGCATACCGTGCCGAACCAGCGTCTCTATCTCGCCACGGCTGGAACTCTGTTCCTGGCCGCGGCGTGCGGCGGCAGTTCCTCGTCGAGCGCGAGTTCGTCGCCGACCAGTCCCAGTAGCAGCACGCCCTCCTATCGCTGGTCGATCGCTGGCAGTGTCGTTGACACCGTCGACCATCAATCCATCTCCGGCGCGACGGTGAAGCCAGCCTGGAACCTCGCTGCCGTGTCAAGCAAGGGCGACGGCGGCTATTTCCTGGGATCGAACAGCAATCCACCGCAGAATCCGAGCAAAGTGACCGTCTCCGCCGATGGTTTTGTCACACGCGAGGAATGGTTGTCGGTGCAGCCGCAACCACGTACCGACGTTACGCTCGATCTCATTCGCAACTCGGCGCCGTTCTCGATGGACTTCTACCGGCAACTGACGCGCGGCACTTACGACCAAGACGGCGCACCATACGCGCTGATGCGCTGGTCGCAGCAGCCGAAGTTCTATTTGAAGACCACCGACCAACAGAATCGATCCGTTGCCGCTGACGTGATCGCGACCATTCGCGATGGGGTCACGCGCGCCGTTCCGCTGTGGACCAATGGACTCTACTCGGCGAGCATCGAGTCAGGGACGACCACCCGCGAGGGAACCGCAGGCTGGATCAATATTCTGATCACGAACGATCCCGGCGAGCGCGTCACCTGCGGACAGTCGTACATCGGCCGCGATCCCGGCGAGATCAACCTCATCATCAATCCGGTCTGTTCCTGTGGCTCGATCAAAGTCCCCGGGCTCGTCGTCGTCCATGAAGTGGGTCATGCGCTGGGATTCTTCCACGTCTCCGATTCGAAGAGCGTGATGTATCCGCGGGCGCCTGGGAACTGCCCACTGGGCGAGTTGAGCGCGGACGAACGCTACCACGCGGCGATCGCTTACCAGCGGCCGCGCGGCAATACCGAGCCGGACAACGATCCGTCGAGCGGACCATCCCTCCGGGGACGCAACGATGGGCCGACCATTCTCGTGAAGAATTGAATCGCTAATCGCGAATCCTTGAATCCCTGAATCACTGAATCTGAGAGCGATGCTGACCGCTGGTTCTGCGACTCGGAGCTCTTCGAGGGTCGTCCAACGCGGACGTCGGATTCAACTGATCCTGCTGGCCCTCGGGGTCGCGTCGTTGCCTCTGAGCCTCCTCGCTCAGAGCTCGAGCGTCGCCATCACCATCGACGCTACCGCGAATCGTCACGCGATCGACCCGAACATCTACGGTGTCGCCCACGCGACGACGGCGCAACTCAGCGACCTGAATGCGCCGCTCAACAGGAACGGCGGAAACAATACGAGCCGTTACAACTGGCAGCTGAACGCCGACAACCGCGGCAACGATTGGTACTTTGAAAGCATTGCCGACAGTAGTGCCACCGCGGGTGAACGTGGCGACACCTTTATCGCGAACAGCCAGGCGGCAAGCGCCAGGGCGATGCTCACGATCCCGACGATCGACTGGGTGGCAAAGGTCGGTTCCGGACGCAGCAAGTTGGCGAGTTTCTCAATCGCAAAGTACGGCGCCCAGGCCGGCAACGACTGGCAGTGGTTCGCGGACGCAGGAAACGGCGTTCGCGCCTCGGATGGACAGTTCGTGACCGGCAACGATCCGAACGATGCCAACGTGGCCTCGAACTCGACCTTCCAACAGAGTTGGGTGCAGCACCTGGTCTCTCGTTGGGGAACCAACGC
>JBPYFA010000042.1:0-9713 GCA_051986585.1 Vicinamibacterales bacterium
GGCCGTCGAGTTCAGCCTGGGCGATTGGCATTCTCGTCGGCGTCAACCTGATGATGACCGGATTCTCCCGCGTCATGCTGGGCACGGCCGCGCGCCGCCTGGCAGCCTAGAACGCGCCACGATGCCGAGGTGGCGCAACCCGTGACGCGGCGTGCAATGCTCAACGCCGTGTCCGTGCTCGGGTCGCGCCCACTTCGTCGAACCGTTTCGGACCTATCGCCGCTTGTATCGAAAGGACACGACTGTCGCCTCGTCGATCACCAGCGGCTTCACGAAGCGATGCGACGTGCCGGCGCGCGGCACCTCCATTCGTACGGGCAGCACACCGGACGCACGCCGCTGCAGACTCTGAACGTTCAACGACGGTGTGGTATCCGCCTGGCGCGCCTTCGCTGGTGCCTGCGTGGCATTTCGCGGCTCGTCGATCCTGATGGTCGCGGCGGTCTCGGCACTCCGGGTGTCGATCACCGGCGCTTCGGCAGTGACGTTCACTGTCTCGCTCAGCGCGCCAACCCGCATCGTCATGTCCACCTGCCGCGGCCGTTGATCGAACACCACCGAGCGGCGAACGTTCGCGAATCCTGACTGCTGAGCCTCGACGACGAGGGGCCCCGACGGGAGGCCCGAGAGGGTATACGTTCCCGACGCGTCGGTGACCACCTGTTGCCGCTGCCCTCCGCCTGTGACTGTGACGGTGGCGCCTGGAATCGGCCCACCTGTTGCATCGGCGACGCGTCCGACAATTTGTCCAGCCACCGCGGCCATCGGCGGACGCGCAGCGGTTCCCCCAAAACCGCCGCCATAGCCGGAACCGATTGCCGAGCCGTTTCCCTGGATGACGTCGTTCATCGACGTGACCTCGAACAGATCCGCCGCGGCCATGTTGCCATCGAACCGATCGACCCGATACCGATCCGGGATGAACAGCTCCCACTCCAGCACGTTGACCGGCACGTCCATCTTCGGCAGCATCATTTGCATGTCGCCTTTCTTCGCAAATGGCGTCCCGCCATGGAGGTAGACGAACGACACGGAATATGGACCGTCGGGACGGAATCCGGGGCGCAGCAACGGGACGCGACTGCCGTCGGTTCCTTCGACAGGGCTTGCCGGTGAACCGGCCACCTCGACCGACAACAAAGAGGCACCGTCGGGCAACGCCACCTTCATGAACGGCTGCGCACGGTTACGCATCCACAAGGTGATCTCGGTCAACGCGTGCCCTTCAGCGGTCACCAGCGTGGTGGCGGTCGCGTGCTCTGCGACGGCTGCGAGAACGGCGGCATCCGGGAAACGTCTGACATCCATCGTCAACGTCGGCGGAACATCTGCGGTGCGTTGATAACGGAATGCCGCCGACATCGACTGCCGCGCGGCGGAGGCAAGCGCCGGATCGATCTCACGAACGTCCATGCGGCGCAGGCCGGGAACCGTCGCCGGCGCGATCTCCAGCGTGCCGACGCCCTCGACCGCCACCTCGCCAGTCTCACGACGTGCCGCGGTCACCGACGGGAAGCTGGTTTCGAGCTTGAACGAACCGCCGCTGTTCTGCCGCTCGAGGCCGATCAAGAACTGATGCCGCCGCTGCGCCGGGTTAGTCACAAACAAGGTGACGCCGTCCGGTCGATTCTCGGTACGTTCGAGCGACACCCCACTGGCGCTGATCACTTCGTAGCCTGCGGGAAGCGCCAGATCGATCTGCGCAGGCTCTCCCTGCACGACCGTGACGTCAAGCAAGGTAAGGAGGCGCACGTCCGCGTCACCGATCGTGACCAGCGTCTTCACATCGGAGAGCATCTGGGCGTTCCGCGCATTTGGCTGCGTCGGCGCGGCGTCTCTCGTCGACCACCACACCTCGGTGGGCGTGCCGGGATCCAGCGTCGCCTCAATCGTCGTTCGGCCGTTGCCCGACGATCGCCGCAGTACGATCCCTCGCGACAGGTGAACCTCGGTCTGATCGCCAGGCACCGTAATCACCGCCGTGGCGGTTCCGGCGATTGGAACCGGCAGCACGAACGTTCCGCGCCCGGGCGTAAACGAGAGCGGCGTTCCCACTTCCAGCGTCGCCGCGAACGTCGTCGGACCCGGCAGAAACGCGACGTGAAGATCTCCTTCTGCGACGACCGGCAGCGGCCGGTTTTCCGCTCGCGCCTCGAGCAGCGTCGCGCCCTTGATCAGGGGAACCTTGGCAACGCCCGCTCGAAAGACTTCACCCTCGACGACCATCGTCGCCCGCGCGACGGCTCCGTCGACGCGCACGCTGATGTCGGCGCGCGTCAACGCCGCGGCGACCGGCGCGGTGTCAGGTGGGCTCGGTTTTCGATTCGCCAGATCGAGAAGGCGATCGTACTCGGTGCGCGAGAGCGTCACCGTGCCGGCGGCTCCGGCTGGCCGCAGTGGCTCCTGAGCGCCGGCGAAGGCGGGCAAGAGGACGAGGAGCGCGAAGGCACGTCGAGTTGTTGAAGCGAGTGTCATTTGCGGCCTCCGGTCTTGCGATAGTCGACGTCGAAAGACGTCGCCCGTGCTTCCTCGGTCAGCTCCGCCGCGAGAAACAACGTCGGACCCACGGCAGGAAATTCAATCGACAGCGGCACCGTGCCCTGCCCGGTGCGACCCGCCTCCTTGCGATAGCGATCCATGAGGGCCTGAAGATCCTTGGCGTCGCGCTCTCCAACACGTGGCGGCGGCGCCGGTGCCGGTGGCGGTGGCGGAGCCGCGCCGACGGGTTCTGCTTTCAGGCTCGGGCTCCATGGTTCCGGATTGGTTGCGACTCGGAAGGTACCCGGCCGCGGCTCGATCGCGTACTTGGGTGAGTAGTGCAGCGTCACTCGCGTGCGCGCAATCGGCAGATCGGCGGCCGCAAGCTCGACATGCGCGTCTCCCCTATCGCCCCAGGCCTCGCCGCGCTGCAGATAAGTGAGCTCGACGACAAACGTCCGGGCCTCCTGGTTGCTCCGCCCTTTCTCCAGCGGCAGGAGAAGCGCGCCGTCGGCGGACAGCCCAGGACGAATCGGATGACCCGACAGCGAGGCGCTCCACAGCACTGCCTTCGCTGGAAGCGTGACGGCGAGAAAACTGCGTTGGTTGTTGCGCACGGCATATCGAACCCGGATGAGGGACTTGCCGTCCTCGCCGAGCAGGGCGTCGTAGCGCGCGTCTTCGACGTTCGCGACGAGCACCGCCTGCGGCGTATAGCGCGACACGTGCACCGTCAACCCGCGCGGCGCCTCCCCCTTGACCGGCGTGAATTGAAATGCAGCCATCGACGGCGATTCACGGCCGGCGATGATGTCGCCAAGATCCGACGGATCGGCGGGTTCGAGGCCGCGCGGTTGCCGGTCGCCGATCTCTCCTGCGCCAATTACGTCGACCGCAATCCCTCCACTCTCGCGATCCGCGGCCGGAACGCGGACGAGCGGCACCGCGATCGATCCGTCGCGAGGCACATGGGCCTCCGCGGTCACGACGAACGATGTCTCGGTGGCAATCGGCTCCAGAAAGGTCACCGTCAGCATGCCGTCGTCGACGGTCCAATCTGAAACCGTCGCGCCGGCGACCTGGTTCACGACGACGCCACCCGGCAGTGCGACCTGCGCCTGACGGGCGACGCCCTGTGTGACTTCGACGCGCACGTTTGTCGTGATCTGCGTCGAGTCTTCGCCGAGCGCAACCAGCTCCGTCACCCGTGCACGCGTCTTGAGCGGCAGCGTCGCCCGACGATCGTCGGCCTTGCGTTTCCACGAGAACGTCAGCGGCCGGCCAGGTGCCCCATAGGCCACCCAACGGCTCTCGTCGGCGCTTTCTTGTTGTTCGGCGATGAATCCGCCGGCCACGGTCAGATCGACACCGGTTCTTGGAATCGTCAGCGTCACCGCCGACAGCGCACAACCGGGACCGGGAAGCGTGATCGACTCGGTGCCCGCCGACGACGCGAGCGGGACGACCACGCCGAGGTTGAGCGTTGAGCGGCCGGCGCGAGCGATCAGGACGCGTGGCGGATCGCCATCCACGATCGCCGTGCGGTTTCCGTCGAGATGCGCGTCGCGGACGAGCATGCCGGCGGGTACTTGCACGCTCACCCAACCCTGCTTCAATACGTCGATGGTGAGTCTCGCCTGCCCCGTGACCGTCTCGCCGACAATTCGCAGGTCGTAATCAACTCGCGACAGTGCGGCATCGAGCGGCGGCGGTGCGGGCTCGGGCGGGGTTGCCGTCGCACGAGCACGCAGTGTTCGGTACTCCTCAATCGGCAGGACGACCCACCCGTCCTGCCGCACGGCGTCCTGCGCACGGACGCTTCCAGCAGCCAGCAGTACAACGACGGCGCCGACGACGATTCGACCCATGTGTGGCCTCCCTGCCAAGTCCCTCGCTGAGAATGCTGAGGGCTTCCGCGCGCCCTGCGCGATCAGGTTGCGAAACCGGTTGTCGCCAGTTTTCAACTCACTTGTGTTTCAGACGCCGCGGCCGCGCGTTCCGCCGGTTTAGTCGGCCGATTGCAGTTTTGAAATCGTCACGGAGTCAGGCACTCCCGAATTCCCGCGCGACCACGGGCACTCGGTTGCAAGCGCATCGCCGATCGCAACGATCGCTCCGACAAGCGAGGCAACTGCAGGCGGAGCCTGACGTTAATGGGAAGGAGCTAGGAATCCCGTGGCGCGCGGGAGCGACCCAGAAATCAATCTTCTGCGTTGGCGATCCATTGGGTTGTGTTTGAGAAGCCGTCTGAGTGCTTGGATTCCGGAGACCGATAGCAGACGCGACACTGAAGTACGAGACTAGGCAGCAGCTCGCAGGCCGAGCAGCCGCTCGCCGCCCTCGAGGCGGAATACCGTGAGCGCTTCATTGCGACGCGCCTCGGCGCGCCGCAGGATCTCCTGGAACCGCCGGTCATCGCGCAACGGCGCCAGCCACGGGTCGTAAAGCAGCGGGTGGACGACGCTGTAGCCGCCGTCGACCGCGGCTCCGAACGCGTGCAACGCGAGCTCGTGGCTGCCCAGGCGAGTCAGAATGATCGCGCCACTCATGAAGCCCTCTGGATCGGACCAGTTCATCTGCCTCACAGCCGCCTCCGCGACCTCGCGCGCGTCAGGGGCGTCAGACAGGCACGCCACGATCATTCTGTCCCAGGCTTTGTATGTCGGCGGCGCATCGGGCGGTGCGCCCGGCCACGCGGCGAGCGCTTCGTCGCGACGGTTCAGGCGGTAGAGCGCCATCACCCGGCCATCGGTGTCCCCGGTTTCGGTGATCCGCAGGACCTGATCGTACTGGCCCAGCATCTGATACGAGTTGATGACGCTCGTCGGAATCGTCGGATCGAGTCGACGGGCTTCCTCGTGCGCGGCAATCGAACCTTCGAGCAGCCCGGCATAGCGGCACGCGTGCACCAGACCGGCGAAGTACTCCGGATCGACGGCCGCACTGGCCCGGCGCAGCAGCCGACGCATTGCGTCCACGGCTCGGCCCGCGTCGCACTCGAGTTGCGCGTAGTACTTATGCAGGACCGGCAGGTCGGGATTGAGTGCCTGCGCCCGTTCGAACGAGCGTTCCGCGTCGCGCGCGGAGTCCGGCTGCTCGAAATACTTACCGAGTATCCGCTGGCACCGGCCGAGTCCGGCCCACGCTGGCGCGAACTGTGAATCGAGTGCCACGCACTGCTGATAGACGTCGCGAGCCTCGGGAATGTGATCCCAGTCGCGCGCCAGCTCGTTGGCGCGCAGATACAGCTCGTAGGCGGCGGGGTTGCGCGGAACGTCGCGGCCGCCGACCCGGCTTTCCGGCTCGCCGAGCGACTGCGACAGCGATCCAACAATGCCGGCCACGAGCTCGTCTTGCATTGCGAACACATCGTCGAGCGCGTGCTGCGACGAGTGCGACCACATCACGGTACCGGCCGGCGTCTCGACCAGCTGCGCCGTCGCGCGGAGCCGAGTGCCGGCACGTAGGATGGTGCCCATCAGGGCCAGGTCGACGCCGGCGTCAGATGCCAACGCCCGTAAGTCCGGTGCGTGCGGATCGAAGCGCGACGCCGCAGCACTCGATCGCACGAGCAGGTTGGGGGTACCGGTCAGCGACATGGTGATCGCGTCGGGGAGACTGAAGGCGAGAAAATCGGTCTCCGCATCGGGGCGCAGCACACGGAACGGCAACGCGATCAGCCGCGTCATCGGTTTCGGCGCGGTTGCGGTCACCGAATCGTGCACCGCCATCACTTCCCGGATCGCGGCGGTCATCGCCACCGCAGAGTCGTAGCGGTCAACCGGCTGCTTCTGCAGCGCCCTGTGAATCACGCGATCAAGACCGGCGACGATCGCACCACCCGACAGTGCTGGCGGCTGCTCATGCAGTACGGCGTGCAGCACGTCGATCATCGTCGCGCCGTTGAAGGCCAGCCTGCCCGACAGCATTTCAAACAATATCGCCGCAATCGAGAACAGATCGGCGCGAGCGTCCAATGCTTCACCACGCGCCTGTTCCGGCGCCATGTAGTTGGGAGTGCCGACGATCACGCCGACCTCAGTGAGGAGCGTCGTCTCCGCGCCGAACGTGCCGGACACTGGCCGCGCCAGGCCGAAGTCGAGCAGCTTCACCCCGCGCGGCGTCAGAAACAGGTTCGACGGTTTGAGATCGCGATGGATCAATCCGCGTGAATGCAGCGCCGCGAGCGCATCGAGCGCCTGCAGCGTGATGGTCGCGGTGTCGGCCGGCGGCAACGGACCGCGCGCGAGACGCGCGCCAAGCGGCTCCCCATCGAGCAGTTCCATCGCCAGGACGAGCCCCTCGTCCGTTTCCTCAACCTCGTAAAGCTGGCAGATGTTGGGATGGGAGATCCCCGCGGCGGCGCGAGCTTCACGCCAGAGCCGCTTGCGCGCCGTGTCGTCGCTGTCGCCGCGGATCGTTTTCAGCGCGACGGCGCGATCGAGCCGTTCGTCGCGTGCCGCGTAAACGATCCCCATGCCGCCTTCACCGATCTTCCGTTCGATCAGGTAGCGTCCAATGCGGGCGGGAGCCGGGGAGGACATGTCGAACCGATTGTAGAACAGAGGGGGACAGAGGGGACGGAGGTGGCGGAGGTAACGGAGGTAACGGAGGTAACGGAGTTCAAAACGAAGGAACGAAGGAAACGGAGACGAACGAAGGCGAACAGAGTAAGGCTACCTCCGCCGGGCAGTCGCACGAACCTCCCTTCGCCGGTGGACACGCGATGCCACCGAGTTCGTCAGGCATCTCGACTGCCCGCAGCTCCGTGTGGCCCCCCGCTGCTGCAGCTCGACGAAGTATGGCGCCTAGTAGGAGACTTGTGGCTGTCTGACCGAAGAATTCGGCGCGCAGCGCGTATCTCCTACGCAACGCTGCGCGCCGATTGCGTCGCTCGAACCGGCTACACCGCGTTTTCCGTTCGATCGGAGCCGAGCTGTTTCACGAGTTTGTTGTAGAGGCCGAAAATGAGAAACGTGGGCGCCCACTGTCCAACGAACACGCTCACGTGCTTGTTGCCCATCGCCTGCAACGAGGCCGACGCGGCCATCGCACCGACCGCCATCCAAAGAAACGCATCCGACGGCATCTTGGCCGTCTGCTTTTCGATCGTTTTCGCGACGCGGCCTTCGGTGTGCGACGCCGCGTCGCTGCGTGCAAATTCTGTAGCCATGTACACCTCCTGTGGTGCACATTGCTTGCGCAACATCGATGCCGGATTGCACCTCGCACCGTGGCCCCGGATGCTGCGTTGCTGGAAGCAAACCGCACCGAAGCAATGCAACTCACCCTACTTGGCATCGTGCAACGTCGTCAATTCCCCCGACCGCGTACGCGATGCTGACTCGTCTGGTTCGGAGCTGCGATTCGATTGCGCGCCGCCCGCGCATTAGAACGGTTATAGAGAAGAGGTCCAGCTCACTGGGTCGGCGATATCCCGCCTGGGATCGGTGATTGACGTGAACACAACACCAATCGCGAGCTGTTCTCGTTTCGCGTCTGGCAAGATTGCGTTCAGGATCTGCGCTCTACGGTTTGTTCCGTGCCCTCCGTAGCGTCCGCGAGCGGATCGGTCAGCGCTTGTGATTCGTCGTCCCGATGTCAGTGACCGACGCATCGGGTCCTTCCGCGTCCTGGAGACGCTCGGCCTCGAGCAAATGCTCATTCATCAATCGCTCGGCGAGCGAGGGGTCGCCGTCCCGAATCGCCTGATAGATGCGGTGATGCGTTTCAGCGACGGGGCGCAGGTCGCGCTCGCGGTCAGCAGTACGTCGGCGGCGCTCGTAAAACAACGCTGACACCATTTCCACGAGCGACGCGAGAATCTGATTGCCCGACGCCGCGGCGACGGCTCGATGAAATCGAATGTCGCAAATCAGAAACGCTTGAGGGTCATCGAGCGCCGCAAACATTCCCGTGACGGCGTCGGCAATCGCGGCGATGGCATTGCCGGTGGCCCGAGTGGCAGCCATACCGGCAATGCGAGCTTCGAGTGTGCGCCGGGCCTCGAACATCTCGGCGCGGGGAACGCCGTGGAGCGTGGCAAAGATCCCGAGTGCCTCGGTATCGAGAACCGGTGGGCCGGCCGCGACGAACGTGCCCGCTCCCTGTCGTGCGATCAGCACACCCTTGGCGATGAGCGATCGCAGTCCAGCACGAACGCTCGTTCGGCTGACGCCGAGCTCTTGCGCGAGTTCGCGCTCCGTCCGCAATCGCGACCCCTTGGTCAGCTTTCCTTCGAGGATCAGCCGACGGACATGGTCGACGACGATCTCTGCCGCGAG
Organism: Vicinamibacterales bacterium; assembly: GCA_051986585.1. Lineage (GTDB taxonomy): Bacteria > Acidobacteriota > Vicinamibacteria > Vicinamibacterales > 2-12-FULL-66-21 > JALZOC01. Next base: position 8,763 of record JBPYFA010000042.1, read on the forward strand.
CCGATCCGAATGCCGAATTGCGTCTTCCGCTGGGACCGTCGAGTTCATAGGTCAGCCTATGCCTGTCACACAAATGTCACACTTTGAGCAATGGACTCAATTAGTTTCCCATCGATCGCAATTGGTCAGACCATTTTAACCAACTCTCGTGACAATACGCCATTTTCCTTCAAGTCGTTCGATCCACACGCGCGAGCAAAGCCTGACGGCACAGCTGCTAGGTCATACCAATCTTATTGACTTGGTCCATTTCGCCATGTAAAAGGGCACCAACGATCGGGGAGGCCGTGAGCGCCAGCTGCTCACGTCGATGACATCTCGTCGCACGTCGATGCTCCGAATCAGGGGCAGGCTGAAAAGCGCACGGCATAGCAAAACCGGAGGTTGAGGTATGGCATTGAAGGCGGGGGTCCTTCGAGGCGTGCTCGCTGCCATCTGTCTGCTCGCCGGGACAGAGATCGCGATGGCGCAGATTACGACAGGATCGATCGCAGGGACGGTGAAGGACGCGCAAGGCGGAGTCATTCCGGGCGCGACGATCATTCTGATCAGCGAATCGCAGAACACCCAATCTGCACCGGTCGTCACCAACGCGACCGGTGATTTCGTTTTTGTGAACCTCAAGTCAGACACCTACAGCCTCGAAGTGACAATGCCGTCCTTCAAGACGATCCGGAAGACGGGCGTTCGTGTGGGGGCGGCAGAGCGCGTCTCGGTCGGCACGTTGACCATCGAACCGGGCGGCGTCGCCGAAACGGTCGAGGTCAAGGGAGAATCGCCGATCGTGCAGGCCAGCTCCGGCGAGCGCTCCTTCACTGTCGACACCGAAGCGGTGTCGAACCTGCCGCTGCTCGGCCGTTCCTTCACGCAGCTGGCCTCGCTCGCGCCTGGCGTGACCGGCACATCACGAATCGGAGATCGGTCGTCCACCGGCGGCGGCGACACCAACGT
>JBPYFA010000043.1:0-4902 GCA_051986585.1 Vicinamibacterales bacterium
TCTGGCTCGAATTCCAGGACTGCGCAGGGAACACCGAGTCGTTTCTGCGCGCCAGTCGTCCGACGGCTGCCGAGATCGTGCTCGACGTTCTGTCGGTCGATTATCACGAAACGATCATGGCCGCAGCGGGGCACCAGTCGCATGAAAACCTTGACCGTACGGTGAAGGAGCGTGCGGGGGCCTACATTGCCGTCGTCGAAGGTGCGATACCGACCGGGGCAAATGGCGCCTACTGCACGATCGGCGGCGAATCCGCGCTCGACATCGCTCGAAGAGTATGCGGTAACGCGGCGGCAACCGTCGCGATTGGGACGTGCGCGGCGTTTGGTGGCCTCCCTGCGGCGGCGCCGAATCCAACCGGTGCGCTGAGCGTCGATGACGCGGTCCCTGGACTGAAGAATCTCATCAACCTGTCGGCGTGTCCGGCCAACGTCGAAAATCTCACCGCGCTTCTCGTCCACTACCTGACGTTCAAGCGCTGGCCGCCGCTCGACCACTATCGCCGGCCATTGTTTGCGTACGGCAAATCAATTCACGACAACTGCGAACGGCGCGCGCACTTCGACGCCGGTCAGTACGTCGAGCAGTGGGGCGATGCCGGTCATCGCGCTGGTTACTGTCTCTACAAGATGGGGTGCAAGGGGCCGGTCGCCTTCCAGAACTGTCCGAACGTTCGATGGAACGGCGGGACGAACTGGCCGATCGGCTGTGGCCATCCATGTATCGGCTGCTCTGAAGCCGGCTTCTGGGATCGCATGAGCCCGTTTTATCAGCACCTCGCGGGCATCCCGGGCTTTGGCGTCGGTTCCAACGTCGACAAGATCGGCGGACTCGCCGTGCTCGGTGTCGGTGCCGCGTTCGCCGGCCATGGCCTGATTCAGATTGCGAAGCGCTCTGGCGACAAGGTTGAACCGATTCCGCCGAAGCCGACGCCGAAGGGAGTTGCGTGATGGCTCGCGTCGTTGTCGATCCCGTCACCCGCATCGAAGGACATCTGCGGATCGAGGCCGAGGTCGACGGTGGCGTCGTCCGCGATGCCTGGTCGTCGTCGACGATGTTCCGCGGGATTGAAATGATCTTGAAGGGGCGCGATCCGCGCGACGCGTGGGCTTTCACACAGCGGATCTGCGGTGTGTGCACGACCGTGCACGCGATCGCCTCAATCCGTGCGGTGGAGAACGCGATTGGCGCAGCGCCGCCGCCCAACGCGCGGCTGCTGCGCAACCTGATCATCGGTGCGCAAGCGGTTCAGGACCATGTCGTCCACTTCTATCATCTGCACGCGCTGGACTGGGTCGACATCGTGTCGGCGTTATCGGCCGATCCGGTGAAGACAGCCTCGCTGGCGGAATCGATCTCCGACTGGCCGCTGTGCAGTCCGAAATATTTCGCCGGCGTTCGCGATCGGGTCAAAGGATTCGTCGATCGCGGTCAGCTTGGCCCATTTGCCAACGCCTACTGGGGCCATCCCGCCTATCGCCTGCCAGCGGAAGCGAACCTGATGGCGGTTGCGCATTATCTCGAAGCGCTGGATTGGCAGCGCGAGTTCATCAAGATGCATGCGGTGCTCGGCGGCAAGAACCCGCACCTGCAGAGTTTCCTCGTCGGCGGAATGGCCACGCCAGTCGATCCAAACAGCCAAGCCGCTCTGAATACAGGAACGGTCGCGGCGCTGAAGCAGCTCGTTGCCAAGGCGCGCGACTTTGTGGTCCGCGTCTATATTCCCGACCTTCTGGCGGTGGCCTCGTTCTACAAGGATTGGGCCGGCCATGGGCGCGGCGTCGGTAATTACCTTGTCTACGGCGAGTATCCGGACGACGACTCAGCGAAGCCGACCCTCTTCCTCCCAGGCGGCGTGATTCGCGGTCGCGATCTCTCGAAGGTCGAACCATTCGATCAATCGAAGGTCACAGAGTACGTCGCGCATTCGTGGTACCAGTACGAACAGGGTGACGGCGCCGCGCTCCATCCGTTCAAAGGAGAAACGCTGCCGCATTACACCGGTCCCAAGCCTCCGTACGAACGGCTTTACACCGAAGCGGACAGCAAATACTCGTGGCTGAAATCGCCAAGGTACGACGACCAGCCGATGGAAGTGGGGCCGCTGTCGCGCATGCTCGTCGCGTATGCGTCGGGCCACGCGCGGGTGAAGGAACTCGTCGGGGCTGTGCTGAAGACGCTGAACGTCGGACCGGAGGCGCTGTTCTCCACGCTCGGGCGCGTTGCGGCGCGTGGTATCGAGACGCAGGTGCTGGCCGAGAAGCTGAACGACTGGGTCGACGCCCTCGGCGCCAATATGGCTTCGGGAGAACTTCGCATCCACGACAACTCGAAGTGGGATCCCGAAAGCTGGCCGGCTGACGCGACCGGCGCCGGGTTCCACGAGGCGCCTCGCGGATCGCTCGGACACTGGGTCTCGATTCACAACGGCACCATCAACAACTACCAGTGCGTCGTTCCCAGCACCTGGAATGCGGGCCCACGCGACGCCAAGAACCGGCGCGGTCCATACGAGGAAGCGCTCCTCGGAACACCCGTCGCCGACATGCAGAAGCCGCTCGAAATCCTGAGGACCGTGCATTCGTTCGATCCGTGCATGGCCTGCGGAGTTCACGTCGTCGACGCGAATCGCCATGAAGTTGTGCGTGTGAGGGCGGTATGACCACGACCATCTCGGCACCGGTGGTGACGTCTCCGGAAACCGTTCACGTCTACGTGTGGGAGGTGCCGGTGCGTGTGACGCACTGGCTCATCGTGTTGTCCATCGCGGTGCTCTCAGTGACCGGGCTGTACATCGGCTACCCATTCATCAACGTTTCGGGGCCGGCGGCACGGCACTTCGTGATGGGCTGGATGAAAGTGCTCCACTTCTGGGCGGCATACGTGTTCATGAGCGCCGTCCTTGCGCGTGTGGTGTGGATGTTCACGGGAAACAAGTATGCGCGCTGGGACAAGTTCATCCCCGTACATCGCTCGCGAATTCACGGCATCTGGCCAACGATCAAGTTCTACTTGTTCGCGTTGCGCAAGCCTCCCGGCTTCGTCGGGCACAACCCGATCGCAGGCCTCGCTTACGTCGGCGTCTTCGGCCTCTACTTCCTCGCCATCGCGACCGGGTTGATGATGCACGGCGCCAGCGCCGAGGTAGGGTCGCCACTGCGCTGGTTTGCCTCGCTTGCTCCCATCCTCGGTGGCCTGCAGGTCGCTCGTTGGATTCACCATGTCGTCATGTGGCTGCTGCTCGGCTTCGCCGTCCATCACGTCTACAGTGGCGTCCTGATGTCGACGATCGAGGCGAACGCCACCATGGAGTCGATTTTCTCTGGCTACAAATTCGTTCCGCGCGAAGACCTCGAGTACTCGGGTTATCGATTCATCAACCGCAAGGGGCAGATCGATGAATGAACGGATTCGGCTCCTCGTCCTCGGGCTTGGCAACGTGCTGCTCGAGGACGACGGCGTGGGTAGCGCGACAATCGCGCTCTTGCGCGATCGCTTCGACCCGCCGGCGGGGGTGCGCGTGTTCGATGGCGGCACGCTCGGGCTGTCGCTGCTTCCGTACCTACAGATGTCCGACGCCGTCATTCTCGTCGATGCCGTGAAAGCGGATGACGTGCCTGGCACACTGGTACGGCTGGATGGAGACGACGTTGGTCCCGCGGTGGCGACGCGCCTTTCGCCGCACCAGGTCGGCGTCGCCGATCTGCTCGACGGCGCCCGCTGGCTCGATCGCTACCCGACACGTGTCGTACTGGTCGGGATTGTTCCTCAATCGATGGAACTCTCGGTCGGCCTGACGCCTGTCGTCCATGCGTCCCTCGATGCGCTGGTGGAACAGGTAGTGGCAGAAGCCGAGGCGCTTGGCTTTCCCTTCGCGCGACGGCGGTCCGGCGACGACCGTGTCGATGAGCAACTCATGGATGTCGCTCGACTCGCAGGAATGCCGTGATGTCAACCGCACTTGGTCGTCACATCGAGATTCGCGGCGTGGTCCAGGGTGTAGGTTTTCGTCCGTGGGTCTATCGCCTTGCCACCGAGCAGGGAATCGCTGGCCACGTACGAAATGACGCGACTGGCGTGACCATCGATGCCTTCGGGTCGGAGCACGCGCTTGACGAGTTCATGCGGCAGCTGGGTAGCTCGGGGCCACCGGCCGCAGTGATCAACGACGTTCGATCCTGGGCGATTCCATTCGAACCGATCGATGCGTTCTCGATCGTGCAGAGCCAGGAGAGCGCGGAACGTCGAGTGTCGATTCCGCCCGACCTGGCGACCTGTCCCGAGTGCGCGTCGGAGATTATCGATCCCGCCAATCGCCGTTACCACTATCCGTTCACCAACTGCACCAACTGCGGGCCGCGCTTCACGATCACGCGCGACGTGCCCTACGACCGTCCGGCGACGATGATGGCGCCGTTCCATATGTGCCCGGACTGCCAGCGTGAGTACGACGATGTGAACGATCGGAGGTTTCATGCGCAGCCGAACGCTTGTTCGGCGTGTGGACCATGGCTCCAATTGCTGACCGCGGCCGGAGACCTCGTTGTTGACGGGGATCCAATCGAGAACGTTGCGGCGGCACTGGCGGAAGGACAGATTGTCGCGATCAAGGGGCTCGGCGGATTTCACCTCGCGTGCGACGCGACATCTCCAGAGGCGGTGCAAAGGCTGCGCGTGCGCAAGCGCCGTGACGAGAAGCCGTTTGCTGTCATGGTCCAGGACCTCAGCCAGGCTTTTCGGGTGGCGGTGTTGAACGATGAAGAGCGAAAGCTGCTGACATCAGTGGAACGTCCGATTGTGCTGGCGACGCGCCGCGACGAGGGACCGCTGGCACCCGAGATTGCGCCGAACAACCCGTTGGTCGGCGTGATGCTGCCGTACACACCACTGCATCATCTGCTG
>JBPYFA010000044.1:0-21002 GCA_051986585.1 Vicinamibacterales bacterium
GCAATCACAATCGACAATCGCCAATTGAAAAATCCGCAGTCACCAATCTGCAATCCGCAATCGCACAGTGCCTCTCATAACCCTTGACTCCGCATCGCTCGCCTTCGGTCACCTGCCGCTGTTCGACTCGGCGGATCTTCGGATTGAACCGGGCGAGCGGATCGCGCTTATCGGCCGCAACGGAGCGGGCAAGTCGAGCCTGCTCAAAGTGATCGCGGGTGAGGTGGCGCCGGACCACGGCAGCGTGTGGCGCACGCCCGCGCTGCGAACTGCGCGGCTCGAGCAGGACGTGCTCGCCTACACCGTCAATCCAGACGACCCCACCGATCCTGGCAATCGCACCGTCTTCGATGAGGTGGCGACCGGACTTGGCACGATCAGCGATCTTGTCACGGCGTATCACCGCGCCGCCATGCGCGTCGCCGAGCGAGGCGATGAGGAGTCGCTGTCACGGCTCGGCCGCCTTCAACACCAGCTGGAGGAGCGCGACGGGTGGCGGCTCGAACAGAAGGTCGAACTGGTCATCTCGCGTCTCGCCTTGCCTGCGGACAAAGCGATGAGGGAATTGTCGGGTGGCTGGCGGCGGCGGGTTCTGCTCGGCAAAGCGCTCGTGTCGGAACCGGATCTGCTGCTGCTCGATGAACCGACCAACCATCTCGATATCGAGGCGATTCGCTGGCTCGAGGACTACTTGCGCGGATTTGCCGGCGCGCTCTTGTTCGTCACGCACGACCGGGCCTTTCTCGACAATCTCGCAACCCGGATCGTCGAGCTCGATCGTGGACGGCTCGTGTCCTGGCCCGGCAGCTACGAGCGTTACCTGCAAAAGAAGGCCGAAGCGCTGAATGCGGAAAGCCTGGAGCTCGAAAGGCTCGACAAGAAACTGGAAAAAGAGGAAGCCTGGCTGCGACAGGGAGTGAAGGCACGCCGGACGCGCAACGAAGGCCGGGTACGCGACCTGATGGCGCTCCGCGAACGGCGTGCCCGCTATCGAGCCGATGAAGGCGCGGTGCGGATGTCGTTCGACGCCGGCGATGCGTCGGCGCGACTCGTCTTCGAAGCCGAGCACGTCACCAAATCGTACGGCGACCGCCCGATCATTCGCGACTACTCGCAGCGCATCATGCGCGGCGATCGCGTCGGACTGATCGGTCCCAACGGCTCGGGCAAATCCACGCTCCTGAAACTCCTCGTCGGCGAACTGGAGCCCGATTCGGGAACGATCCGTCGCGGCGCCCGATTACAGATTGCCTATTTCGATCAGCAGCGAGAGCAGCTCGATCCCGAGCGCACGGTCGCTGATACGGTGAACGACGGCAATGATACGGTCGTCATCAAGGGTTCTCCGCGCCACGTGATTGGCTACCTCGCAGACTTCCTGTTTCCCCGTGAACGGGCGATCTCCCCGGTGAAACTGCTCTCCGGCGGCGAGCGCAACCGCCTGATGCTGGCTCGCTTGTTCGCGCGTCCGGCCAACGTGCTCGTCATGGACGAGCCGACCAACGATCTCGATATCGAAACCCTCGATCTGTTGGAGGAGGTCATCACCGAGTTCGACGGCACCGTGCTCCTCGTCAGCCACGATCGCGTCTTCCTCGATCGGATTGTCAGCAGCACGCTGGCTTTCGAGGGAGACGGACGGGTGACGGAATATGTCGGCGGTTACGAGGATTATCTGAGACAGTCGGGAGCCGCAGTCCGGGATCCGGGAGCCGTGGTGCGGGATTCAGGATCAGCGTCAACCACACATGCGAGTGCTAAAGTCGGATCCGAATCCCGGATCTCGGATCCCGAATCGCGGCCGCGCAAGAAACTAAGCTTCAATGAAGTTCGCGAGCTCGACGCGCTCCCGTCGCGGATCGAGGCGCTGGAAGCCGAGCAATCGCGTCTGCAGGCGGAATCGACGTCCCCAGACTTCTATAAAGTGCCGGCCGAGCGTATACGGGAAGTGCTTGAACGGATCGACGCGGTTGCCGTCGAATTAGAGGCCGCATTGGCTCGGTGGATGGAGCTCGAAGAGAGGAGCTGAAAAGGTCCGCTGCGTTCCGAAGACGCCAGCGTCCGCTATGCCGGAGTCGCGTGCAGCAGGACACGCGAAGGCGCAAGCTCCGCGAGCAGCCGAACCTGATACCCTCGGCGCTCGAACCACTCGTGCACTTCAAACGCCAGCCTCGCAGAATGTGCCTCGACGATCACCGCTGGTCGTCCGCGCCTCAGCGCTTCCAGAGCGCCTTGCAGAACCAGTAGCTCAGCGCCTTCCACGTCAATCTTCAAGGCATTCGGACAGGCGAGACCGTTCCGAATCAGGCTGTCCACCGTTTGCACGGGCACCACGACCCGGTCCCAGGACGCAGAGGTGTGTGGATCGATCGCTGCGGTTGTGCGATCGAGAAAACTCATGCTGCTCGCTCCCGAGTCGACATCCTGACTGATGGCGAACACCGCTTCGCCCTCGTGATCCGACAAGGCGCACGGATGAAGGTCGATGCGCGCCGCGAGGTCGCCGTTCTTCTCGAGGTTCTGCTGCAACCGGTCTCGGTTCGACGGATTCGGTTCGAAGGCGACGACTCGGCCCGTGTGGCCGACCACAGTGGCGAAGCCGAGTGCGTGGAACCCGATATGGGCGCCCACATCCCACACGATCCCGCCGCGAGTAGGGAGCGCCTCGGCGACGGCATCGTAGATCTCGGCGTCGAAGCGTCCGGCGAGCATGTCTTCCCACGCACCGTTGCCGTGACGATCGATGAAGATCTCCCGGCCGGCCAGCGGCCCGGCGGTGACGCGCTCCCAGCCAGGAGCGGTCGTGCGGCGGATTCGCAGCGATGAGAATCCGAAACGCCGCATCAACCATCGGCCAGCAGACCGTGGCGAGGCGTTCAGGAGGGAGTCGAACAGGGGAAAGGGCACTGGAAAAAGACTGTCAGTCGTCAGTTCTTGGTTTTGGGTTTTTGGTTATTGGTTTTGGTTTGAGGTTTGGGGTTTGTCGTTCGTTCAACCAAACAAACCGAAAACGACCACTACTAACCAAAACCGAGAACGGAAAACCCAAAACCGAGAACGAGCGGGCGACCCCAGCACTAAGCAGCGAGCGAATCTATTGTTCAAACGATTTGGTGAAGAGATCCTCAATCGCCCGCTTGCCGTTGTCGTGGACCTGTCGCGTGCCCGTGCCGGTGAAGTGAGGATGTGTAATCGTCGGTGCCGTTTGACCCAGCGCCCTCCAATCGGTGCCGGTCCACTGAAACCATCCGTCGCGGTCTTGATCGAATACGAACAGCGGCTTGTTACACAGCTTGGCGAACTCGGCACCCCAGCCCGTTCCGCCGCGAACGGTCTTGTCCTGCTGGATGGCGCCAACCACGTAGATTTCCTGTCCGTGATTCACCTGGTACCAGAGGGTCTGAAGAATCTTGCGAATCGTCGGACTGTCGGTGTAGCGGCGATTCATCAGCCGCGACACATACTCGAGGCTCACATCGCCAGCCTGCAATTCCTCGTGGTTGAGCACGCGGATGCCGCGCCGGCGCGCTTCGGTGTGGCCGTCGAAGGTGAAGTTCACTTCCTCGATGCCGTGCCGCTCGGCGCACGCGCCGAACTCCGCTTCAGCGCCCGGCGCGGCGCCGCTAAACAGAATGAAATCAGTCTTGTTCATAGGTGATTGATTGTATCGTTTACCGGGATCCGACCCGCGATCGGGTCAGCCGCGGCGCCTCACCGAACGGCTTGCGGATGCTGCAGTCCGTTTCCGGGCCGTGGTGGCCGGTTTGCTCTTGGTGGGCTTGCTCTGCGATCGCGTCGGCGTTCGATTCTTCGCGCGAACCGGACTCTTCGCGGGCTCCTCGCTCGCGCGCTCGCCGGCTTTCAGCCGGGCCGCGCGCTCGATGATCTTCGCCAGCATCTCGCCAGCTTCGCCCCCCTTGGCCGGACGGTTCGACTTCCACACGTCCGGTTGATCCGCCGCCAGGATGTCCTCGAAATCCCCGTCGCTCTTCACACTTCGCGGCGCGAATTCGACGATGTCGACCTCGCCGGCCCAGTCGTCTCGGTGCTTGATCAGCAACCAGCTGCGGGCATCGCCGCCTGACGAAGACCCCCATCGTCCACCGGTCCGCACCAGCACCCACGATCCCTTCAGCTTGTAGCCGTCGAGCGTGAATTTGAGGTCCCCTTTCTTCAACGCCGCGTCCACATCGTCGACTTCCGGCCTCCACGCGCCTTGATCCCACAGCATGACGATGCCGGCACCGTAGCCCTCGGGGATGACCCCTTCAAAGGTGCCGTACTCGATCGGATGATCCTCGACGTGCATGGCGAGGCGCTTCGTCTTGGGATCGAGCGAGGGACCCTTCGGTACCGCCCACGATAACAAGACCCCCTTCCATTCGAGGCGGAAGTCGTAGTGCAAATGGCTCGCGAGATGTTTCTGAACGCAGAAGAAAAGCCCCTGATCCGGCTTTGCCTTCGCTCGTTCCGCCGCGACTTTGAGATCGCCTGACGGTTCAGGCGTCGACGTGAAGTTGCGCTTCTGTTTGTATTTTTCGAGGACCATGGATCAGTTTCCAGCTTCCAGTTGCCAGTTTCCAGTTGTCAGTTTCCAGTTCCAGTTGCTGGTTTCCAATCTCTCGTCGTCAATCAGCAATCAGCAATCAGCAATCAGCAATCAGCAATCAACATTCACCAATCAGCATTCAACATTCAGCATTTTGGGTAGGGTCAATTCACTTTTCCCATCATCTTCTTAATCCACGGCGTGAGCGCGAACATCACGAGGCCGGCGACGCAAGCAAACGCCGCCACCGCACCAAAGAGCGTGGGCAGCGCGAACGACTCGTAGAGGCCGGAGACGCGTCCGCCGATGTAATTGCCAACCGAGGTTGCGAGAAACCAGATGCCCATCACGAGCCCGGCGATGCGAACCGGCGCAAGCTTGGTCATCGCACTCAGCCCGACAGGGCTGAGGAGCAGTTCACCAATCGTATGCAGAATGTAGGTCATGGTCAGCCACATCGGACTGACCTGGCCTTGCTGATTGGCCGGAATGATCAGAATCGCGAAACCGGCGCCCACGAAGATGAGAGCCCACGCAAATTTTGCCGGACTCGATGGCTCTTTGCCGATCGCGCCGAGGCGAATCCAAATCCACGCGAAGACTGGCGCAAGCATCCAGAGAAAGAGCGAGTTCTCCGACTGAAACCAGCTGCTCGGAAATGGAAGCCCGAGCAGCACATTGTTCGTATTGCGATCGGCGAACAGATTCAGCGTCGAGCCTGCCTGTTCGAACACCGACCAGAAAATACCGGCCGCCAGGAACAACGCACCGATCGCATACAGGCGTCGCCGTTCCTCCGGCGTCCATCCACCCGTTCCGAACAGCCAGGCGAAGAAGCCGAGCGTGAGAACGAGCAGGAAATAACCAGCGGCATTCGCCACTTGCGTGGCGGTGACAGGTAGGGCTCCGGTGAGTGCGCCGATCCCGAAGAGGACGAGCGCGGTCAGCAGAACGCCGCCGATGAGCAGTGCGCGCCGACGCAATGCAGCGGCTGCCGCCGGCGATTCGGCCGGCGCCGGATTCAGACCCGCTTCGCCGAGATATCGACTGCCGGCAACGTACTGGACGAGCCCAAACACCATCCCGAAGCCGGCCGACGCGAATCCCAGATGCCAGTTGATGTTCTGACCGAGATAGCCACACACGAGCGGCGCAAAAAACGCCCCCATGTTGATGCCCATATAGAAGATCGAGAATCCGGCGTCGCGCCGCTGGTCTTCCTTTGAGTAGAGATAACCGACGATGACGCTGACGTTCCCCTTCAGAAGACCCGTACCAATGACGATGAGGAAGAGTCCGAGGTAGAACGTCGAAAGCGCCGGGACCGCCATGCTGAAGTGTCCCGACGCGATCAGAATGCCGCCGTAGAGCACCGCCCGCCGCTGGCCGATGAAGCGATCCGCGATCCATCCACCCGGGAGCGTCATCATGTAGACCATCGAGGTGTACAACGCGTAGATGGCGCCACCCTGCGACGCGCTGAAGCCGAGACCACCGCTCGCGGCTGGGGCGGTCATGAACAGGAGCAGCAGCGCGCGCATCCCGTAGTAGCTGAAGCGCTCCCACATCTCCGTGAAAAACAGTGTGGACAGGCCACGGGGATGGCCAAAAAAGGCGCGATCGTGAGCGGCGACGGCGGGGCCCGCAAACGTCCGCGGGTCGGCAGCGGCAGCTGAAGCGGGATCAGTCATGCACGTTCAGCATAGTCTAGTCCTTCGGTCAATCAACGGAGTGGCTGCCAAGGCGTACAATAACGTCGTGCAGGTTCTGCTCGTTTGCGCTTACGACATGGGCCGTCAACCCTTCGGACTGGCGTCGCCGGCAGCGTGGCTTCGCGAAGCCGGCGCCACGGTGTCCTGCGTGGATCTGACGCGCGTCAAGCTGACGTCTGAACAAGTCCAGAGCGCCGACGTCGTGGCTTTCTTCCTGCCGATGCACACGGCGACCCGGTTGGCGCTGCCAGTGATCGATCGAGTGCGCGCGTTGAATCCTGAAGCACGCGTGATCGCTTACGGCTTGTACGCGCCGCTCAACGAAGCATTGCTTCGCGAACGCGGTGTCGCGCACGTGCTCGGCGGCGAGTTCGAAGAAGCGTTGGTTGAAGCGGCCCTGAGGGGTCGCGCTCCCGGTCAGGACGACGAGCAAGATATCGTCCGTCACGCTGATGATGGCGCAAAGCCGCGCGCCACGCTCGCGGTCGGAGCGATTCCTCGCCTTCAATTCCGTGTACCTCAGCGCCACGGCTTGCCGCCGCTCACTCGCTACGCGACGCTGCAGGTCGCGGACGAGCGACGCACGGTCGGTTATACGGAAGCGAGCCGCGGCTGCAAACACCGCTGCCGTCACTGTCCGATCGTTCCCGTGTACGACGGCCGTTTCCGCGTGATCCCATCCGACATCGTTCTCGCAGATGTCAGCGCGCAGGTCAACGCCGGTGCGCGTCACATAACGTTCGGTGATCCCGACTTCTTCAACGGCATTCGACACGCGGAAGCGATCATTCACCGCTTTGCCCGCGATTTCCCGGGCGTGACCTACGACGTGACGATCAAAGTCGAGCACCTGCTTCGGCATGCGGACATGGTGCCGGTGCTGCGAGATACGGGCTGCCTGTTCGTCACATCGGCGGTCGAGTCCGTCGACGATGCGGTACTGGCAAAACTGGAGAAGGGGCACACACGCGCCGACTTCGAGCGAGTCGTCGAACTATGTCGCGAGACTGGTCTGGCGCTCGTTCCCACGTTCGTGCCGTTCACACCGTGGACAACGCTCGATGGATATCTGGATCTGCTGCACGCGATCGAACGACTCGATTTGATCGAGCACGTGGCACCAATTCAGCTGGCGATCCGGTTGTTGATCCCGCAGGGTTCGCGCATGCTCGAACTTCCGGAAATCCGGTCAGTCGCGCGTGAGTTCGATTCCCAGTCGCTCACGTATCCGTGGGCGCATCCCGATGCCCGGGTCGACTCGTTGCAAGCGGAGCTGACCCGAATGGTTGGTGTACGGCTGTCCCCTTCGCGGATGGAGCTGTTCGGCAAGCTGTGGGACGTCGCACATCAATACGCCGGTATCAACGCCACCCGCCATCAACCCACCCGTGTTGCTCGCGCGGCGATCCCGTACTTGAACGAACCCTGGTACTGTTGAGCGGAACCAACATCAGAGCAGTTGGCTCTGATTTGACTTCGCTGCAAATGCTCACTGCTGAATGATCGAACCCAATCAGCAATCGGACATCCGCGATTACAATGTTCAGCATTTAGCATTCAACATTCAGCATTTCTTCCCATGCGTCGCGTTCTGATCCTGTCCACCACCACGGGCTACCAGCTCCGATCGTTCGGCGATGCGGCGGCAAAAGCCGGCATCGATCTGATGTTTGCTACCGATCGGTGCCATCAACTGGACGATCCGTGGCGCGATGCGGCGGTTGCGGTGCGCTTTCACGAAGAGGACGCGTCGCTCGATGCTCTGATGGAGGCGTCGATTGGGCGCCAGATCGATGGCGTGATCGCGGTCGGCGATCGTCCGGTCGTACTTGCCGCGCGAATTGCGCACGAACTGTGCCTCCGCGGAAATCCCGTCGTTTCCGCCGCCGCGAGCGTCAACAAGCTCATAAGCCGTCAGCTGCTCGCGCGCGCGGGTCTCAATGTTCCATGGTTCTTTGACGCGCACGCTCGAACCTCCCTCTCGCTCGATTCCCGCACCCGCTACCCCTGCGTCGTCAAGCCGCTTGGCCTGTCGGGCAGCCGCGGGGTGATGCGCGCGAATTCACCATCCGAGCTTGATGAGGCCACGGCGCGGTTGCGAGCCCTGTTGTCGCGCGTCGACGTGCGCGCGATCCGCACGGGCCTTGACGATGTCATTCTCGTGGAAGGATTCATCGAGGGGCGGGAATTCGCGATCGAGGGGGTGTTGACCGATGGCGTGCTGCAGACGTTTGCCATATTCGACAAGCCCGATCCGCTGAACGGGCCGTTCTTTGAAGAAACGATCTACGTCACGCCTTCGGACCTCGACGAGGAAACCCAGTCGGATGTCGTCGACGAGGTTCAGCGTGCCGTTGACGCACTCGGCCTGAAAGCCGGAGCCGTCCACGCGGAATGTCGCGTCGGCCCTGAAGGAGTTTTCGTTCTCGAAGTCGCCGCGCGCCCGATCGGCGGGCTCTGCTCGAAGGTTCTGCGATTCACCTCGGGTGATTCGTCCGAGGCCAGCCTCGAAGAGGTGTTGTTGCGGCACGCAGCGGGCGAGGACGTGTCGCGATTTGAACGAGAGGCACGGGCGTCAGGCGTGATGATGATTCCGATTCCGAGAAAGGGGATGCTCAAGCGGGTCCATGGAATTGAGCAGGCCGCGGCCGTGCACGGAATTGAGGACATCCGAATCACGGCGAAGCCCGATCAGTTGCTCGAAACCCTCCCGGAAGCGGGCAGTTATCTGGGGTTCATCTTTGCGCGGGGGGAATCGTCGCGGGGTGTCGTTGCTACGCTCAAAACCGCGCACGCCCGGCTTCACTTCGACATCGCGGCGCCGATTCCGGTGGGAGGCGTGTAGGTCCTTTTCCCTTTTATTTCGCTTGCTGGGGAACGTAGCCCGGTGGCAAGGCGGCACCCTCGCCGAAGAAGAAATCTTCCATATGTTTCTTGACGAGTTCCTGCGCCTCTTTCTGCCACGGCATCAGGCGGTACTCGTTCAGAATCATCTTCATCCGCTCTTCCCACAATTTCCACGCTTCCGCGGAAATGTTTTCATAGATCCGCTGTCCGAGCTCGCCCGGCCAGGGGGGTGCGTCCAAACCGAGCATTTCTTTCTGAAACTTGACGCAAAAAACCTTGCGGCCGGACGTGTTCGTTGACGGTGATGGCGGTTGAGGAGGGCTGCACGGGCTCATACCGCGATTCTATCAGGGGTCGATTCATTGGGCACGGGCAGGACCGGCCACTGACTCATCTATTGTCACGCGTGTAGGGAATCGCTCCACTCCCTTTCAGCGGCTCGACATCTGATTCCGTATCTCCGCAAAGATCAGGCACTTACGTGTCGTAGTCCTCGCGTTCAGGGCGGTTTTCGTGGCACAGCCTTTGATTCAACCGCGGCGGCAGGCAATACCGATCCGTGGAGTGAATACACCATGCCGCACGACGACGAGCGCCCCAACGAACCGCCCGAGAAGGCGCCCGAGACGCCCACGGATGAACCCAAACCCACGCCTGTGCAGGATCCGCCATCGGAACCTAATACGGCTCCCTACGTTGTGCGGGGCCGCGCGCAGGGGCGGGCTTCAGTGAGAGTTGATGCCATGAATGACGTTGCAAACGATCGGATGACAGGTGAACGGAAAGAGCGTCGCGGCTTCGCGTCGATGACGCCGGAGAAACAGCGCGAAATCGCCAGCAAGGGTGGCCGCGCCGCACACCAAAAGGGAACCGCGCACGAATGGACCTCTGAAGAGGCACGATCGGCCGGCCGCAAAGGCGGTCAGATCAGCCGCGGCGGCCGCGGCCGACTCGTGGAGTCTGAGACGCCGGAGATCGCTGCCGGGCCAGCAAACGAGAACGCCGGCCCAGCGACTGCATTCGACCGTCAGTAGACCGCTCCCGGGAGGCGTGTGCGTATGGGGAAACGCGTAGCGATAGTGCTGGCCGTGACGCTGTGTACCGCGACGATGGCCGCTGCTCAGAATTCCACTTCAAGCAACAGCCAATCATCGCAGTCAGGCACCACGGCCGCACCGTCGACAGCAGGATCCCGTCAAACGGGATCCTCCACGCCGTCGGCAACCTCGGGAAGCAGCGACACGCGTCCCGCCACAACCACGATCAACGGGGATACGGGCTTGTGGTTCGTGCCGACAGGGGAAGTGTTGCCGGCAAAGAAATTTTCGGTCAGTGCGTACCGGGTGAATTTCGATCGGGATCAAGGATTCACCGACGTGTCGGACTGGCCAGTAACGTTTGGCGTAGGCGTCGGCGATCGGGCGGAGATTTTCGGCGCCTGGACGCTGGTGCGCCGGGTCGATCGCGACGTGCGGCCGTTGTTCATCTCGACCCAGGCGGTCGCCGGCGGGCTGGTGAATGAAGCGCCATTCGTGCGCGACGGGTGGTCAAACAATCAGCTGGGCGACTTCTGGGTTGGCGGCAAGATCAACCTGACGTCGCAGTGGAGACAGCAGCCGGCGGCGGTGGCTGTGCGCGCGATGATCAAGCTGCCGACCGCGAGCACCGACAACGAAGGCGTCGGCTCCGGGAAGACAGATTTCGCGTTCGACGGCATCGTCAGCAAGGAAATCAATGAACGGGTCGAGGTGTCGGGCTTCGGCGGGTTCATTTTCCGCGGCGACCCGGACCAGATCGATCTCGCCAATGGCCTGCGCTGGGGCTTCGGTGTCGGCGTGCCGTCGCGCAAGAGCCTGCGCTTCACCGGGGAACTGCACGGCGAGAAGTACCTGAGCGATTCGATTACGATCTCGAGCCCGCAGGCCAACCCGTTGATCGCGGCGGATGGCACGGCGCCGCCGGCGGTGACGACCTTGACGTCGCCGGTGGAAGCGACGTTGGGCCTGACGTGGCAGGGGAAGAACGGGGTGTTCGCGGGGGCCGGCATCGGGTGGAACCTGAACATGAGCGGCCGCAGCGATTTGATCAGCGGCTTCGAGAATCGGACCGGGGATGCGGCCGGCTGGCAGTTCCGGGTCGGCTACCACCCGGGCGTGCGCGTCTATGTCGCGCCGGCGCCGCCACCACCGCCACCGCCCCCACCGGCGCCGGCACCGCAGCACAACTTGACGGTGCGGGCGCAGTGCAACCCGTGCTCGGTTGAGGTCGGCCAGGTGTCGACGCTGACCGCCACGGCGATGGATTCGATCGGCTGCGCGGTGACCTACGCCTGGAGCGCGCCGACCGGGACGTTCTCGGATCGGGCGGGCCGGCAGACGCCGTGGACGGCGCCGCAGCAGCCGGGGACGGTGCCGGTCACGGTGACGGTCACCTGCCCGCAGGACGGCAAGACGGCGAGCGATACGGTCAACATCCAAGTTACGGCACGGCCGGTGCGGGAATTCACGTTCGAAGACGTGCACTTCGACTTCGACCGGTATTCGCTGCGGCCGGAAGCGACGCGGGCGCTCGATGAAGCAATCGCGACGCTGCAGGCGAACCCGGATCTGAATATCGAGATCGAAGGGCACACCTGCAACATCGGGACGGCGGAATACAACCTGGCGCTGGGCGAACGGCGCGCCAACGCGGTCCGCGATTACCTGACCAGCCGCGGCATTGGCGCCAACCGGCTGCGCACGGTGAGCTACGGCGAGGAACGGCCGAAGTACGACAACAGCCGCGAAGAAACGCGCCGGCTGAACCGCCGCGCGGCACTCGTTGTGCGACTGACGCGCTAACGCTGCGGTCGCGCATCACGAAAGGGACAAGGGCACGGGGGCAGGCCCCCTTGCTCTTGTCCCTTTTCCCTTTTTGTTGTGCCCATCAAAGCCTCTGCGTCTGCTGAGATCCGCCAGCTGATTGCCGCGCTCGGCGGCGACGACGATGTGCAGCGGGAGGCCGCCATCGCGCGCCTGGCCGTCATCGGAGCGCGAGCAGTGGACGCACTGCTGAAGACATATTCCTCGACCAGCGATACCGACCTCCGAATAGCGGTGCTGCGAGCGCTCGAGTCATCCGGCGATCCGCGCACAATCTCAGTCGCACGTGAGGCGATCGCAGGGGGTGGAGACGTGGCTGTCGCAGCGGCGACGGCACTCCGTGGCTTGCTCGATTCCACGCACGGTCCCACCGCGACCGATGCGCTCGACCTGCTCGTCGCCACAGTGCTCGATCCGTCAGCAGACCGGACCTTGCGAATGGCTGCGTTCGATGCGCTGCATGCGATGCCGGAAGGCGTTCGCGCGCGTATCGCCGAGGCATTGACCACCGACCCCGATCCACAGATGAAAGCGCGCACGCTCGATTCGTCGCGCGGCGCGGCAGCCGCCGACGTCATCTGGCAGGAGGCGCTCGAAGGCCGGCTGCCGGCGAAGGCCGAGGCGCTGCGTGAGGCGGCGCAGGCTCGCGCGTCGACCGCGGCCTTCACGTCTCTCCAAAAAATGATTGATACGATTCGAACCCGTGAAGGAAGCGTCGCGGCTGCACGAAGGTTGGAGTGGCAGGCGGTTCGCGGCGCACTGCATCAGGCACTGGCCTTGAGAGGCAGCCGCGTGGCCGTTTACGACTTGCGAGAGTCCGTGCAAGACGCGCGCGCCCCCCTGCCGTCCACGTTTGTCGCCGCCCTTCACATCGTCGGCGACGAGTCGTGTCTCGAGCCTTTGGCGGCCGCCTACGTCCGAGCGCGACCGGATCCACGCTGGCAGTCACAGCTCGCCGCCGCTTTCCAGGCCATCGCACGTCGCGAAAAGATCACCAGGCGGCACGCGATCCTCAAGCGGATCGCGGTGCGCTGGCCCGGTGCCGCCACCAGCCTCATGAGTCGAGCGTAATTGCGAATTCGGCCGGCTCGGTGGGTTCGAAGAAGCGGGAGATTCGAGCGGCGAATTCCACCGCCGACCACGCCTTGACGTCGATTCGGGGGACGCGCGCTGCATCAAAGGAATCGCCCAGCGGCCGCTCGTCGCACGAGAGTCCCCATCGCCAATGCCGCCTGACCAATGCGGCGGTGTCACGATCGACCGAGCCGTACGGATAGGCGCAGAGCTCGATCGGCTGATTTGTAAGGCGTCGCAGCTCCTCCTGACAATCATTCAGCTCGAGGAGGCGCGTTTCCGGAATGTCAGGGAGCGCAAGATGATTGACGGTGTGCGCGCCGATCGACATGCGGGGAAACGACGCCAGCTGTCGTACCTGGTCGGCCAACAGTGGCCGTCGCCGAGGGGCTCCAGAATCCCACTGTCGAATTACGTCGATCGCTCGATTCCGCAGATCGAGTGCGCTATGGACCAGAACCTGGTGCAACCGCGAGTGAGCGGCGCGCCGATCTTCGGCGCTCGCGGTGCTGAGCCTCAGCGGAATCCCGACGCTGTTCAAATCGAGCACCGGCGGGATCGATGACTGCTCCATAAGCACACGCTCGAGCGTATCCCACCAGTATTCACCGGCAGTATGAAGGTGTGCGGTGGTCAGGAAAAACGTCGCCGGCGCGGCACGGCGCTCCAGCATCGGCACGGCCACCAGCAGGTTGTCCTCGTACCCATCATCAAATGTGAGCGCAACGGCCCGGTCTGGCAGATCGTCGATTGGAGCTACGAGCAATTCATCGAGCGCGACGATGTGACATTCGGTCTGAAGCCATTGCAGATGCTGATCGAAGAGCGCGGGCGGAACGCCGAGACCGTGCACGTCAAGCTCGCCGTCGATCCGGTGATACAGGAGGACGAGGCCGCGCGGCCCTGGACGTGGAACGCCTCGACGCTTCCTCGCTCGTACGCCGGTCAGAGCGGGGAAATACGGATCGTACTGATCGAACTCCGCATCGGTCAGTTCAGACGCGCCCAAACCGTGCAGAAACGCCGTGTTCGTGAGAACGTTGCCAAAGGGCTCGCACGTGATCTCCGACGACGTGAATGCCGACTCCACCAGGGTCTGCGCCCCTGCAGGAGTCATGCGCCAGAAGTCCCCGTGCTCGCCATACTCGAGACAGACGCGGCTCGCCGCAGGAAAGGTCGCCAGCAGCACGCCACCGGGTTTCAGAATGCGATGGCACTCGGTCAGCGCCGCCCGCATGTCGTCAAGGACATGAAGCGTCTGCGTCAGGATGACGCAGTCGAATGTATCGGAAGCCAGCTCTGGAGCCAGCCGCAAGTCTGCCAGGATTGTCGCCCGCGGGTTCGCGACGTCGATATCGAGGATGTCATGACCCGTGACACGCTGCCCACCACACGCGATAGTGAGGTCATCCTCCTGAACTTCGAGCACGGCCCCTCGAACGTCGGAGGAGTGCGCACACACGAACGCCTCGATGTAGCGACGATCGACGGGTGCGCCACGGTCGTAGCCCCAGTCGCGGCTCACCGGATCGGTACGGCGAAGGTCTCCCCAGTCGAATCCATCGTGGTGGTAATGCCGGAGATACGCACGAATGTGTGACGCGTCGGCGCGAAGCCGATCGAGCTCGGCGAGCTGTTGGTCTCGGGTCGCGAGTAAGTTGCGGTGCATCTCACGCAGCTGCCCGAATCGAATCTCGGCGTTGACGAGAACTTCCTTCATGTGACGCTCGAGGAACGAGCGATTGCGATCGAGCACGGCGCGAAACTGATCGAGGACGATCCTGTCGCCCACGTCGTTTGTTTCATCGTCGAACTCGCGATCGACCAACGGTTCTCTCAACACCTCCACCCGCTGCCCTGACGACACCAGCCGGAGCCAGAAGTCATATTCGACCAGCCCCGAGAGCGTCTCGTCGAACCCGCCGACCAGATTCCACGCATTCCGCCGGGCAGCAAGAACGGCAGGCAGGTCGCGCGCGCCCGACAACAGGGCCGCAGCCGACTGTGCGCCCGGATGCCGGACAAGGCGCCCGGCGCCGTCCGCCGTACGAACCGTGACGACGGGCGCGATCGCGGCGACCGACTCGTCGCCAAAGGCCAGTTCACATCGTTCGACGAAGGTCGGGTGCAGCTGCAATCCGGCAGGGACAACCACGAGGTAGGCACCGCGTCCGCTCGCTACGGCGGCGTTCAGGGCCAGGCCGGGCAGGGCACTGCCATCGAGCACACTCGCGTTCAGCCGCGAACTGACCGACGCGAGGAGCGGAGGCTCTGGAGCGGTGAACGACTTCACGATCGAGATCGCCAAGGGGGCCAGGCGTTGACGGCGTAGCGAATCGCCAGTTCGCAGCAGCGGGCGACCACCGGGGCCAGCCACAAGGATGACGTCGCCGGTAGACGTCAAGGCGTGCCTCGCAAAAGTGAGTACACGCGCCGCAGCGGCGCCGTCAGCCGCCAACTCCACGAGGCACGAAGATCGGCGACTTGTCGTTCGAGCTCACGTGCCTTCCATTTGAGGCGTTCCAGTTCATCGTCGCGTACCTGACTCACACGGACCCGATCGGCCTTTCGACGCAGTGCGCCGAGCTCCTCCTTCGCCCGGCTGAGCTCCGGCCCGAGCCGAACGATCAGATCGCGTTCGATGGTTGCGATCTCGTCAACCAGGTGCCGGGCTTCCGCTTCCTTCGCGACCACGATGGAGACAAGATCGGCACGAAAGCTGGGTTCGTGTTTTTCGACCAGGACGTCGAGCGGGCGGCGGTACCTCCGGTCATCGAGCATTTCACGACTCATCGAATCGGCTCGGCGACGGTAATAGAACAGCACTTCGGGAATGATGGTTCCCTTGAATCCATGTTCGACGAGCCGCAGCCAGAAATCCCAGTCCTCGCATCCCTCACGCATCGTCTCGTCGTAGCCGCTGACGGCCTCGAACGCTTCACGCCTCACGAGCGCGGCGCCGTTGACGGTATTGCGCGCGAGCAGCGATGGGAGATCGCAACGCTCTGGCGTCCACGTCCAGTGCTCGTCGCCAAATGTTTCGAGCCAGTGCGACACAAACATGACGTCCGGGTGTTGGTCGAGAACGTGAACCGCCTTTTCAAACCAGGCCGGCGCTAGCTTGTCGTCGGCGTCGAGCGCGCAAAAGAACGCACCCGACGCGTGGCGGGCGGCGTGATTGCGTGCCGCCGGTAGTCCCTGGTTCACGGTCGTGAAGACCGTCGTCTTTGGACCGGCGACGGCGGATAACGCCTGGCGAGTGGCCGGATCGGTCGAGCCATCATCGACGACGAGGATCTCGAAGTCCTGAAAAGTCTGAGCGTGAACGCTGTCGATGGCGTCCTGGATGAACGCTCCCTGATTGAAGCAGGGCATCAAGACGGAGATGCGCGGAGCCATCATCGAGCGAGCGTGCGAGCGGAACCCGACGCCTCGTCGGTCAGCAGTTCGAGGTAATGGTTAGCCACCGTTTCAGCTGGACCTGAGCGGATGATCCGTCCATCTTCGAGCAGCAGCGCCCGATCGCAGAAGGCGGCGATGGTGCGAGGTTCGTGGCTGACGAGGAGCATCGAGTGCCCTGCACGGTGAAGATCGCGGTATCGGTCCTGGCACCGCTCTTTGAATCCCGCATCGCCAACGGCAAACACTTCATCCAGAATCAGGATCTCGCGCACCGCCCGGAAGGCAACGGCGTAGGCAAGCCTCGCCGCCATGCCGCTCGAATAGTGGCGAAGCTCCAGGTGCGCGAACTTCTCGAGCTCCGCAAACTCCAGAATCTCCCGTGTCGCGCGGCGAAGCTCTTTCAAGCTCAGGCCCATGACCGTACCGAGCAGCTCGATGTTGTCGATCGCATCCAGATCGGGATTCCAACCGACTCCGAGCTCGAGGATTGGAGTAATGGCGCCGTGAACGTCGACGCGACCGGAATCAGCAGGATAGATTCCGGAGACGATTTTCAGGAGCGTGCTCTTTCCCGATCCGTTTCGGCCCATCAGCCCGAGGCTCTCGCCGTGTCGAAGCTCGAAGCTGACCGACTCGAGCACGCGAAGCCGCTCCTGCGGTCTCGGCCGGAAAAAGTCGAGCGCGTGCTCTCGAACCGTCTCGCGACGGACGCTTGGAATGGTAAAACTCTTCGACACGTCGGCAATCTCGATGACCGCCGGTCGCACTTACAGCTCCTCCGCGACGCGCGGCGCGCGGGCACCATACACGAGCGCTCCAACGCCAATGACAACCAGCGTTTCTGCCACTAACAAGAGATGTGCGAGCAATGACGGGATGTGGCCGTCGAGCAAGACGCTGCGCGAAAACAGAATGATCGGCGTCGGCGGCCATGCATACAAAAAACCATGGAGACGCTCTGGAAGGATCCCGATCGGGTAAATGATCGGGGCGACGAAGAATCCTGCATGCGTGATCACTTCCCAGACCTGATTCAGATCTCGATATTTCATGAACAGCACGCTGGCGGCGAGCGAAAACCCGGTCACGATTGCGAGGAACAGCACCTGGTACAGCAGATAAAGTGCAACAGCCCCCACAGACGGGGGTCGACCGGTCACGGTCAGGAACAGCAGCAACACAAGCGAGAACAGCGCCAGCGTGATGACGGCATTCGATGCCGACGTGACGACGACAATCCACGACGGAAATCGGGCCTTGGTCAGGAGATATCCTTTCGCCCGAATCGACAGCAGACCTGCCTTGGTTGACTCCTGGAAAAACTCATAGAGAAACAGCCCGATGATGAGATCGAGCCTGTACTGCGGCTCGCTCGCAAACACATATGAGAACACGGCGAGCAGCACGAGGAACATCGTGAGCGGCTTCAGCAACGCCCACACGAACCCACCGATCGTGCCGTGATAACGAGTCTTGAAATCGGTGCGGATGAGAGTCCAGACCAGGCCAGGATGGAGTCCGTGCCGCTGCCGGATGCGTGTGGTCGCCACTGACACCATTGGCGGTGGTTGATAATATCTCAGGTTCTGCGGGGTTCTGCTAGGTTCTACTGGGTTCTACAATGTTCGGTTCTTGGGTTCGCGAGGTGCTTTCTTGTCGAACCTGAGAACCGAACCTTGTAGAACCTGAGAACCTTGTAGAACCCAAGAACCGAACCCCGTAGAACCGTGTAGAACCCAGCAGAACCTTGCAGAACCCGATCTCGATGCCGTTCCGCATCTTGCACGTCGCGCCTTACTACGAGCAGGCGTGGGCGTACGGCGGGATTCCTCGGTTAGCGACGACGATGACCCGCGTGCTTGCCGAGCGTGGTCATCACGTCACTGTCTGCACTACAGATGTGTGCGACGCGCACACGCGGGCGTCGTTTTCGGCAGCGAGTCCAGGCGCGGTCGAGGTGCGAATGTTTCGGAACATCTCCAACTCGCTCGCCTACCACCTGCAAGTCTTTACCCCGGTCGGTCTGCGCCGATTCATGCGGCGATCGGCCCGGCGATTCGATATCGCCCACATTCACGCCTGTCACAACGTCCCCGGTGTCATCGCTGCGCATGAATTGTCGCGCGCGGGCGTACCCTACGTGGTCTCGCCGAATGGCACAGCGCCTCCGATCGAGCGCCGGATCCTGGCGAAGCGGCTGTTTGCCCGAACCGCGGGGCGTTGGCTGCTGCCTGGTGCGGCCCGGGTGGTCGCGGTTTCGCAGGCTGAAGTCAGGCAGCTGCGGGCGATCGGCATCGCGGAATCGGCCATCGTTTCGATTCCCAATCCGATCGATGAGACGGAGTTCAATCGACCGGGCGACGGTGGTACGTTTCGGCGGCGACTGCAGCTTGGGACCGCACCGGTTGTGTTGTTTTTGGGTAAGCTCACTCCGCGCAAAGGAGTCGAGCATCTGGTGCGTGCGTTTGCAGACATCGCGCGCAGCGACGCACGCCTCGTGGTCGCCGGCAACGACATGGGAATCGGTTCAGCGCTGGATTCGTTGATTAACCGGCTGAGGCTCTCGGCGCGGGTCATTCGCGCCGGACTGCTGACCGGTGCCGATCGGCTCGATGCGATGGCTGCCGCCAGCGTCGTCGTCTACCCGTCGCGGGATGAAATCTTCGGTCTGGTGCCTCTGGAGGCGCTCCTGTCGGGAACCCCCGTCGTGGTCTGCAACGACAGCGGATGTGGCGAGGTGGTATCGACAACGGGTGGCGGTCTCGCGGTTCCTCACGCCGACATCAACGGCTTGCGGGCGGCCATCGAAACGATCCTCGACAACCAGGACAGTTGGCGGCCGCGAGCCACGACTGCCGCGCTGATTGCGCGGGAGCGATATGGCTCCGGCGTCGTCTGCGATCGGCTCGAGTCGCTCTATCATGAAGTCCTCAACCACCGCTGCGCTCAATCCAGGATGCACGCGTGATCGGATCAGACACAGGTGTCAGCTTTGTCGTGCCGGTGCTCAATGGCAGTCGGACACTGAAGCGCGCACTCGCCAGCATCATCGCGCAACGCGACGGCCGGCCATTCGAAATCATCGCGATCGACGACGGGAGCGTCGATGGCTCATCGCGGTTGTTGGCCCGACTGCAGGCTGATGGAGTGTTGAGGGTGCTCAGTGGCGAGGGTCGGGGTGCCGCGGCCGCAACCAACGCAGGCATCCGCGAAGCTGTCCATCCGATCGTCTGCCAGGTCGATCAGGACGTCGTCCTTCATGCCGATTGGTTGACGCGATTGATCGAACCGTTTACCGATCCAGAGATCGCAGCAGTCCAGGGACACTACGTCACGGCCGCGGAGGCCGGCTTCTGGGCGCGCTCAATGGGACGTGACCTGGAACATCGCTATTCGCAAATCCGTACGCATCTGGTCGATCACATCTGCACCGGGAATACCGCGTACCGAGCGAGCGCGCTGCATCAAGTTGGCTTGCTCGATGAGAGCCTCGGATACGGGTATGACAACGATTTGAGTTATCGTCTCCAGCAGTCGGGCTATCGGCTGGCATTCTGCCGCGAGGCGACCAGCATTCACTTCTGGCGCGAAGGACTCCGTGGATACCTCCGACAGCAGTTCGGCGTCGGGTACGGGCGTCTCGACGTGCTGGTGAGGCATCCACGAAGAGTGTCGGGCGACGACGTGTCCGGCACGCTGATGATGCTGCACGCGCCGGCGATGTTCGCCGCGATCACCGCCAGCCTGATCGCGGCTGTCCTCGCTGCCGCGAACGTCGGCAGCTGGCGCGTCTGCCTCTTCACGGCACTTGTGATCGTCGGTGCGCTCTTCCTCGAACGATCGCGGGCCGGCCTCGAGGTATGGCGAAAGACCGGCGACCGGACAGCCTTGGCCTTCGGCGTCAGCCATCTGGTTCGAGACGCCGCCTGGGCGTTGGCCATCCTCATCTGGATCGGGCGCGGCCTATCGAACCGAGAGCGGGCCCCGGCGCACTCCATGCTTCCCCATGGGCAACTCTCGGCGCCGGCGGGACGCATCGCGTCCGGCGGCCTCCGCGTCCTTGCCGTGGTTCCGGCGTACAACGAGCGAGCAAACCTCTCGCGCGTCGTCGCCGATCTCTCGCGGGTGATGCCGAGACAGAACATTCTGATCGTCAACGACGGGTCGGTTGACGGCACCGTCAATCTGCTGCCGTCGCTTGGCGTTCGGTGGCTGACACTGCCTCAGCGGCTTGGTGTCGGAGGCGCCGTACGTGCCGGGATCCGCTTCGCTCAGCGCGCCGGATACGACTGTGTGGTACGAATTGACGGCGATGCGCAGCATCGAGCGTGCGACATCGCTCGGCTCTTTGCACCGGTCGTCTCGGGACGGGCAGACGTTGCGCTCGGCTCACGGTTCCTGCGCCGCCGTTCCGATTTCCCCCGCGCGAGGAGGATGACTCAAGCCTTGCTCGCCGCGTGCCTGAGCACAGTCACCGGCCGCCGAGTGACGGATCCCACATCTGGATTCTGGCTGTTTGGGCCGAAGGCGCTTCGATTATTGAGCGGTCACCATCCT
>JBPYFA010000045.1:0-11375 GCA_051986585.1 Vicinamibacterales bacterium
CAACGACGCTCCCGGGCCGGCAATCGTCTGGACTCCGAGGGCTGCCAGCTCCCGTGCCCCGGAAACAAAATCCGCGTGGATGTGGGTTTCAATCGCACCGATCAACCGAACGTTGGATTGCGCTGCAGCTGCCACATAGATATCGACGTCGCGTCTGGGATCGATGACGACCGCCTCGCGCGTGCGATCGCAGGCAAGCACATACGACGCCTGCGCAAGACCAGCATCGAAGCAGCGCTGAAACATCGAGTAGAATTCCTTTGCGGGACGCGTCCCGATCATAGCATCCGCTCGGGCGGCGATTCGTTCCGGTGATGTGACTGTTCTGACCCCGTCTGTCATTGCGATCGTCATGGCATCGGGAGCGGTTGCCGGGTGTCTCGGCGCGCTTCTCGGCCTTGGTGGCGGAGTCTTTCTCGTTCCCTTCCTGAATGCCTGGTTCGGTCTCGACTTCAAGACCGCGGCCGCGATCAGTCTGGTTACGGTGATCGCGACCTCCAGTGCGGTCTCCGCCGCGACCACCGGACGGAACCTGATCAACCTTCGACTGGGAATGCTGCTGGAAGTGGCATCTGCGGCCGGCGGCGTCGCCGCGGGTGTCACGATTGCGCGCATTTCCGACATCGCGCTCGAACGCGGCTTTGCGATCGTTACCGCCCTGATTGCGGTGCTGATGTTGACGCGGCTCGAGCGGCGAAACGTCATTACCGACACGACCGTCGATCCAGGACCGCTTGGCGGCCGGCTGCACGACGAGGAGAGCGGTGGAGAGGTCGTCTACCGCGTGAATCGCCTGCCGGTCGCGCTGGCGGCCTCTTTCCTCGCCGGCAACGTCTCAGCCGCGTTCGGGATTGGCGGAGGAATCCTCAAGGTGCCGGTGCTCAACGCCTGGTGCGGCGTTCCCATGCGGGTGGCGGCGGCAACAAGCTCGCTGATGATTGGCGTGACCGCAGTGGCCTCGGTGCCGATTCAGTATGCCAACGGCTACGTCAATCCGCCGCTCGCCGGTGCCGCGGTGCTCGGTGTCCTCGTGGGATCGCGTGGTGGACTCTGGTTCGGCTCCCGCGCGCCGGCCAAGCAGCTGAAGCTGTTGATGGCGGTGGTGCTCATCCTTGTGAGCATCATCTACCTGCGGAGGAGTCTCTGAGCGAAGCGTCGTCGTCGCTCGTTCGCCTCGAGCTTCATCTCGGCCGGTTGCTCGTCGCTGGTGTGACGATCAGCGCGATCCTGCTCGCCGCCGGTGTCGTCCTCTGGCTGTTCCATCCGAATCAGACGGTAGCGATGTGGCTGCTGAATGCCGGCCTCATCGTGCTGATGGCGACGCCGATCATGCGGGTCGTCGTCTCATTCGCCGAATACGTTTCGCTCGGTCAATGGTTCTTCGCGTCCGTGACCGTGGTGGTCCTCGCTGAACTGACGGTCACGGTACTGGTCGCACTACATAGATAAGACGGAAGCGCTCAGCTGATTTCCGCCTGGTTATACGCGTCAGGGCTCGAGGGAATTCCTCCCTGATTGACCGCATCCGCCATTTCCTTCAGCCGCTCCTGGGCAGCGGCGCGCATGCGTTCGAGCAGCGTCGCGATTCGCTGCGCCTGGCGGACAACCGTCGCCAGATCACGCTGCAAGTCCGGATCGGGGTATCCGCGCTCGAGGAGATCGCAGTGGCCGATGATCGTCTGGAGCGCGCTGTTGATCTCGGCGGCGATCGAGAGGGTCAGCTCGGACATCGCTTCCATCGTTTGATACTTGCCGAGCGCGACCTGCAGGTGCTGGGCGACGTACGCGACGGCAAAAATTTCCGCGATCGGAAGCAACGCGTCGACGTGCTCCTGGCGAAAGGCGCCCGTCTGGCGTGAAACGACGTTCAAGGTGCCAACCGCACGCCCCTTGGCGACGAGTGGAAGAATCATGGCCGAACGCAGCCCGGCCGTGTGCAGTACGTTGATGTCGAGAAAATCCGCCGCGCTGAGGCTCGTGTCATTGATGACGAACGGTTCGCGCGATCGGACGACCGTGCCAATCGCGGTCCCATCGGTCTTGAACACCACGTCAGGCCGCGGCCGGGCGCGCCGCTCGACCTGGTTCACGCGAGCGGTATAGGTCTGAAATTCGCGGCCGTCGTCGGCGAGCAGCGCGAGGCCGACGCGATCGCAGGGAACGAGCCGGACGATCCGCTGGGCGAGCGCCTGAAATGCGAGCG
This sequence comes from Vicinamibacterales bacterium, assembly GCA_051986585.1. Lineage (GTDB taxonomy): Bacteria > Acidobacteriota > Vicinamibacteria > Vicinamibacterales > 2-12-FULL-66-21 > JALZOC01. The sequence continues at coordinate 2,204 of JBPYFA010000045.1, forward strand.
GCACGTCGACCGATCTCGAAATGATCTGCAGGATCGCGGTGCGCATTTCGAGCTGTTCGACCTGATCGAGGGTGGCCGTGCGCGCCTGTTCGTGCTGGGAGATCGTGCGCGCCAGCCCGCCCACTCGCCGCGTCGACACGATGGCGAGCACGAGGATCACGAGCCACGCCACCACGAACTGCAGCGCGCGAGCAGCCGAATGCGACGTTCCCTCAGCCAGGGGCCACGCGATCACCTGGGTGACCGCGAACGCCAGCACCAGCCCCCAGATCCCGACGACGGCGGCGCGCGGATGCCGAAAATTCATCCCGGCAAACCACTGTATACGCCTCGAGGCGACTGCTCAAGCCCCAGCGCCGCTATTCGAGGACAGTCTCCGAGTGTTGAACGAAGCATGTCATGGCTCTCTCACGTTCTGCCGGCGGTACGAGCGGGAACGTTGCGAGTACATGGTTGAACTCCTGCGCGTTGAGTTGATACAGATGCGCGACGGCTCCCTGGATCTTCGAACAAGTGTCGACGTCGCCGGGGGTCGACACGACCCTGCGAACCAGGGTCAGAATGCGATGAAACGGCAAGGAATCGAGGCCCGGATGAGGGAGCGGGAGCTGTTCAACGATCGAAACATTGACGTGGGTTCCGACGCGCATCCGAATCAGATAGTTCGCGACGAAGCTGTTGAACACCGCGCACACGAACAGTTGATGATCCGGGTCGATGTCGCCTTTGAGGCAGAACAACGTGTGTGTGGTGACGGTGTGCGCCGGTACGATCGCCGCAATTAGAGTGAGCCGATTAGACGACGAAGATACATCGCGATAGGCGAGACGCGCACGGGTGAACGACGAACCAAGCAAGCGATGCGCCGTCGAGGATGAGATGTACTGGTCCGTACGGTCGACTTCTGCCACGAACGGCTGGATCTGCTTGCCTCCGAGGACCGGTACCCGCCCTGCGCCTGGACGATTGAGGAAGTGCTTGCGATCGTCGGTCGCGTTCAATTCCCGGCCGAATCGCAGATTCCAACCATCGGGTGATCCCAACGGCGGAAACAGAAACGCCGTCCGGCCGAGAACGGTGGCATCGACTTCCGTCCGCACTTCGGGTATCACGCGGTGATCGCCCGAGAATCGTTCGATGACCGATCGCGCGAGACCGATCGTGTCCTCATTGCCGACGTCGGGAATCCGGTCGAGAGCGGCGGCTGAGCGCACGCCCGACCGGCAGGGCACCACTGTCGTATGCCCTCCGCATTTGGCAGTGATCAGCAGGAACTTGAGGCCGCGGTGAATCGGGAACACGGCGTCGCGATTTTCGATGGTCACGTAGGTGTCGAGTGTCGTTCGATCGAGAACGGCGGAGCGGAGCCGGGAGCACCCGTGATCGAGTGCAAACCCGGAGGGGAGCACCAAGGCGATCCGGCCCGTTGGCCGCGCCAGCGAAAGAGCTCTCTCCAGGAACAACTGATAGAGGTTGGCGTGTCCGGCGCTCTGCAACCGGTAGGCGCCCGAGTTGCGCGAAAACGATGTGAGCGCCGCACCGTCGGCCACCTCTCGCTTTCCTCGAAGCATCTCCCACGGCGGATTTCCCAGCACGACATCGAAACCCGGTCGGGACAAGGTTCTTCCATTCGCGTCGTGGAACACCTCCGGGAATTCCAACTGCCAGTGAAAGAACCGGTGTTGATCCGAGAGCATCCGCGCGCGTTCAAGAAGAGGCCTGGAGACATGCGGAGCGATGACGGACGCACGCCCAAGCAGCTCGTCGACGAGCGGGCCGAAATGACCGAACGGTCGTGACGCACGGGCGTGATCATCGAACCAGTGCGCGCACCAGAGATCCGCAATCGTCTTCCACACGCCCAACGGACCGTCTGGTTGCTGTAGCGAGGCAAGGAGCCGTTCCTTGCGGCGCACCTGGTCGATCGTGTCGTCCGGTTCATCGGCCAACGAGCCGCGAAGCCCGACGACTTGCCGTAGATGCTGGTCGACCAAATCCACATCGAACAAGGGCAGGCTGGCCGGCGAGCTCGATTTCCGCCGCGATGGCGCAGGCCGCAACAGGTCGTCGAGCGTCGCGCCGGCGAGGCTGTTGCCGACCCGCAGGTGGTGATCGAGAAACGTGAGCGGCTTATCGTGCGCGAGGGTGGCAAGCCACAGCGACAGCCGGCCGAGCTGAACAGCCATCGGGTTGATGTCAACACCGAAGAGGCAACGTTGCGCGATGGTGCGACGGAAACCGGCACGCGCCGATTCGTCGACGTCTGCAGACGACAGCGAACCGTCCCGAATTAGCGCCGCCTCATAAGCCAACGTGAGATACCGGCACGCCGCGACCAGGAATGCGCCGCTTCCCATCGCCGGATCGAGCACCCGAAGGGCCAGGATCTGGTCCGGTGTCGCGTGTTCCACGAGCGGTGCGAGGGCCCGCCGCACCATGAATTCGGTGAGCGCCCGCGGCGTGTAGAACGTCCCGGTCGACTTGCGAAGTCCGATCCGCGTCAGCAAGAACGCGTCCGGTTTGTCCGTCGCGGGACGAGGTGCGTACTCGAGAACGCGTTCGTACACGCCGCCAAGCTGCTCGACGCCAAGATCCGCATACGCGATGCGCTGTCTTCGTCCGCCACACGGCCGCGTCGTCAACGCGAGCATCGCTTCGCGAACGGCACCATCGTCGAGCCTCAGCGAATCTGCAAGCGGAGCATGCGCGGGGGAGAACAACCGGCCGTTGAACGCCGCGACTCTGAGCGTTCCGGCTCGACAGCCGCGGTGGGCGAGACGAGCTATCGCCTGAAGCGATTCCCACAGGCCTGGCGGCTTGATGCGGCGTTCCGCCGGCTCCCGCAACGACTCGATCGTGTAGCTGTCGCGATAGACCGGATGCCACACCGGCACCAGGCCGCGTGCCTCGGCAAAGAGAAGAAAGAGGATTCGGTAGATGACGATTAGGGATTCTTCGAACAGCGTAGACGGCGCTACGCGTGTACGACGAGACCGCGCCAGCGCAAACGCCCGCAAGAGTAACGTGAGCGCGTCGAACACTCCTTGCTGCAATGATGCGCGGACCTCGACCCGGTGGCGATCCGACAGCGCTATCGCTCGATTGAGCGTTGGTTCCTCGCGGCTGAACGCGTGACGGCTCAGAAGCGCCCACAGAACGGTGAGACTGATCTCATCGTTGATCGCGATTGTGAGATCGAACTCGGCGAATCGTCGCGAGTAGGTGTGGCGGGCGTCCAATATGCGCAGGAGCGGCCCCGTGATGCACAGGCACCAGTTCAATCCATGTGCAATGCCCGCACGGACTGCTGCACGCCACTCAGTGGCAGCGTCGCGCCCCCAGGCAGTCACGAGAAGAGAGACGACAGTCGAATGGTCCGCTTGCAGAACCGCGTGAAGGGCCGCTGAACTCGCGGTGGTCTTACTGGTCGGAACCACGCGAAATCCCAGTTCACTAGCAAGCGGAACCGCGATCCGATCGAAGACCTGGCGAGCGCTGCTCGCCGGTCCCATTTCACGCGCAATCTGTCTGTGCCACTGCAGAAACCATCGCTGGTTGACCGGCGGCACGCCCTGTCGGAGATCATCGAGCGCGGTGCACACGGCCTCGTGCGAGAGCAGCGAACCGGACAAACCCGCGATCATGATCGTGAGCGGCCGTCGACCAGCAAGATCGCCCGCAGATCGAGCGATGGGACAAGGTGCCGGTGACTTTCCAGGACGGCAAGGTGCTGCCGCGCCTCTTCGGTCGCGGCGGTATCGCGATCTCGTTGTTCCTCGCTCGCTCGAATGGCTCGTCGATCGAAGAGGCCGGCTTGCACTAGTTCCGTCGCGGCGGAGGTCAACGGCGAAGAAACAATCTGCTCACGTTCGGAGAGCCGGTCGGCCACCTCGAGACACAACCGGGCGATCTCGCCGATGCGGTTGGCGAATAGATTCAGCAGCTCTTTCTGAGCCGCGTCAAATCGTTCGCGGCAGCGTAAGGCGAAAGTCCGGAGCTCGGTGGCGGTCCTCAAACGGGGAACGTCGCAGTCCTCGTGCAGCACGACGAGCTCACTATGAACGGCGTCGCCCCCTGGCGCAGACAGACTCAGCGCGCAGAGATGGAGAGCGCCGCTCGCCAGCCCCGTCCGTCTTCCGCGCACGGCGGTAACTGGGACACCCGAGGGGAGCGCATTGAGAATGGAGCCGTGATTCCATTGCCGAAGCTCAGAAAGTCGTTCCGCCTCGATTCGAGCGTCGCCGCGCAGCGCCAGGGATGTGTCGACAGTGTCGTGGTCGAGAGGCGAGGCCGGCGTTTCCAGCGATGCATGATCGATGATCGCCGCCGCGACGCGCGACTCCGACAGTGCGCCAAGGAGCCGTGGCCCCGACCCGAATGCTGCCGTTCGCGCAGCACGGCGAGCTAGGGGCGCGAGCACCAATCGTTCAGCCGTGTCGTCTGCCACCAGCAGGATTTCGTGGACGACGCGTGTTTGTCCGTAGCGATCGACGCGCCCCGTGCGCTGCTCGAGGCGCGCTGGGCACCACGGAAGTTCGAAGTGAACGACCGTTCGACATCGCCGGTGCAGGTTGAGTCCTTGCGCCGCAGCATCGGTCGCGAGCAGCAGCGTTCCCGAATCGTCGAAGTGTCGCTGCTGCGCCGATCGCTCGGCCGCTGTTATCCCACCGTGCAATATCGAGATGTCGCGACGATGCCGAGAGAGCATCTGATGCAGACGCTCCAGTGTGTCGCGATATTCGGTGAAGACAATGACGGGTTCGCGAACGCGTGCGAGCAACCGCTGAAGTCGCGCGACTTTCGACTCGTGCCGAGCCGCCGTCTCCGCCGCGTCAGTGACCTCCTCGAGCCATCGTCGTTCCCGACCGGCATCGGCGAGACCCGGTGCACCGAGAATGGCGTCGGGCTCGGCGTCTTCACAAACGGCGTCGTCGTCATCGAGCGGCAACAAGAGCTGCTCATCGTCCGGCGACGGCCGCGTCGCCTGCAGCAGAGACAGCCGCCGACGGCACGACAAGGCGAGCGAAGCCATGCTGGAAAGAGCCCGCTTACGGAGAACCGTCGCAGCAAGACGTGCGCCCTCGTCTTTTCGCTGCCCTGCCTCGCGCCAGATGCAGGATGTATAGCGTTCGAGGAGACGATGCGCTCGGCGCTCGCGGTCGGACAGGTGAACCGCGAGAAGTTTTGTGCGACGCCGTTCCGAGAGGCCGACATCGTTCCGGGCACGACGAATAAGAGTGATCGGCCGTGATCGTCCGTCCGGGAGTCCGATTCGACACAGCGCTCGAAACTCTTCGTCGTCGCCGCCATGCGGCGTTGCCGTCAGCAGCAGCACGCGTCGCGATCTCAGCGCGATCGCGTGCACCGCGGTGCGGCGCGCGCTGGCTGAGGTTGCGGCGTGCGCCTCGTCGACAACCAGCAGATCCCAGCGCACCTCTTCAAGTGGACGCAGGACCTCGGGGCGACGAATGAGCTCGAACGAACAGATGTAAGTCCCGGGAAGCTGCCAGGGGCCGATCTCAGGCGGACGCTCGCCCGCCGTTCGTGCCAGCCACGGAGAGGTCACGATCTCGGCGCGGAGATCGAAACGGCGGCGTAGTTCGCCCATCCACTGATCGCGTAGCGGCGCCGGTGTCACGACGAGAGTCCGGAGGAACTCATAGGTGGCCGACAGCTGTCGCAGAATCAGTCCGGCCTGAATCGTCTTCCCCAGTCCGACCGCGTCCGCAATCATGATCCGCGTGCAGCCGTGGCGCAGCATCGCGAGCGCCGGTTCCAGCTGGTAGGGGAGCAGGTCAACGCTGCTCAGGGCGGCGGAGTTCAACCCGCCGAAGGGCAAGGTATCGAGCGCCATTCGAGTCGCGTGCCGGATCCAGCGGCGCGGACGCGTGACGGCCAGCGATGACGCTGACCTTAGGTGCCGCGGACGATCGAACGGCAGCAGAAACGTCCGGGTATCAGAAGCGCGACCATCCTCATCGCTGGTTAATCGCAACGTGCGACAGTCGGTGTATTGCGTTTCGTGCAGCACGATCCATCGGCGTCCCCTGACGAGAAGAGCTTCGCCAGTTGACCACCGGTCGGCGACAGATTGGGGCACGCGGGCCGACAAGGCAAGGACAATGCCCGAGAACGGACGGTACAAGATCAACCGGAGGCGCGTCAGTCAGTGCGGGTTAGCGTGCAGTGCGGCGGATCAGCGACAACAGGTCGCTGTGCGCGATCGCGGTTGCTGCAAATCGATCCTCGTCGGAACGTTGCAGAAAATGCGCGGATCGATTGATCGCTCGCCGATCAGCGGTCCGGCTGCGGTTCACTGCGGACTTCATCCAGCGCCCGCTTGGACAGGATCACCGGGCGTGAGTTGCGTCCACCGCCCGATCGCGCCGTCGACGTTCGCGGTGCGGGAACGCGGACACGTCGGATGCGGCACCCGCCCCCGTAGGTCACGGCGGCGACTTCGGCCGGCAGATCGAGCCCGTCGATCAGATCGTGGAGGTCGTTGTCTACCGCCGGGCCGTTTGAGGCCTTCGTTGGCGTCTCCGACCTGGCCCATTCCTTGAGCGGCATCAACTGAAGTAACGACTGACGCCGTGCCACCGTGTCAGGTCTGAAGTCTGAAAATGGATCGCTGTCGAGATCGACCTCGTATTCGACATCGGCCTCGTCCGACGCTTGCTGACGACGTCGTGTGGCCTCGGCGTGCAGTCGCTGCTGCGCCGCCTCCGCCTCAGCGACGATGCGCGTCTGCTCGGCCGCTGCCTCTGCGGCGACCCGCTCGCGCTCGCGCGCGGCAGTGGCTTCGGCCTCGAGCCGTTCGCGCTCCCGCTTGGCCGCCGCTTCCGCCTCGAACCGTTCACGCTCACGCTTGGCAGCGACTTCGGCCTCATGGCGTTCGCGCTCGCGCCGGGCCAATTCTTCCGCTTCACGTCGTTCCCGTTCGCGCTTGGCTTTGGCTTCGGCTTCCAGCCGTTCACGTTCGCGTTTCGCCGCTTCCTCCGCCTCGCGCCGTTCTCGTTCGCGCTTGGCTTTGGCTTCGGCTTCCAGCCGTTCGCGCTCGCGTTTGGCCGCTTCCTCGGCTTCGCGTCGTTCGCGTTCGCGCTTGGCCTTGGCTTCGGCTTCGAGCCGTTCACGCTCGCGCTTTGCGGCTTCCTCCGCTTCGCGCCGCTCGCGTTCCCGCTTGGCTGCGGCTTCGGCCTCGAGGCGTTCGCGTTCACGCTTGGCTGCCGCTTCGGCTTCCAGTCGTTCACGTTCTCGTCGAGCGGCCTCCTCGGCTTCGCGGCGCTCGCGCTCCCGCTTGGCCTTGGCTTCGGCTTCGAGCCGTTCGCGTTCACGTTTTGCGGCTTCTTCGGCTTCGCGGCGTTCCCGTTCGCGTTTGGCTGCCGCTTCCGCTTCGAGGCGCTCGCGTTCGCGCTTGGCCGCGGCTTCGGCTTCGCGCCGCTCGCGTTCCCGCTTGGCTGCCGCTTCGGCTTCGAGGCGCGCACGCTCACGCTTCGCGGCAGCTTCTGCCTCGATTCGTTCCCGCTCGCGCTTGGCTGCGGCCTCGGCCTCGCGCCGCTCGCGTTCGCGCCTGGCTGCCGCCTCGGCTTCGAGCCGGGCGCGTTCCCGTTTTGCGACAGCTTCGGCCTCGAGCCGCTCCCGTTCCCGCTTGGCCGCCGCCTCCGCCTCGACTCGCGCGCGTTCGCGCTTCGCCGCCGCCTCACGTTCCACCCGCTCGCGTTCGAGCTTGGCCTTGGCTTCGGCCTCGAGCCGCGCTCGCTCGCGCTTCACCGCCGCTTCCGCTTCGCGCCGATCGCGATCGCGCTTTGCGGCGATCTCTGCTTCGAGCCGCTCTCGTTCCCTCTTCGCGGCCGCTTCGGCCTCGAGACGTTCCTGTTCGCGCTTGGCTGCGGCCTCGGCCTCCTGTCGCACGCGTTCTCTCTCGGCCGCCGCCTCGGCTTCGATGCGTTCACGCTCCCGCCGTTCGGCGATCTCGGCCTGCAGCCGTTCGGCCGCGAGCCGTTGTGCCTCTTCCTGCTCGGCCCGATGGCGCTCTTCTTCAGCCCGCTCGCGTTCTGCTTCGGCCGCTTGCGCGGCGGCCACACGGGCCTGTTCTGCTGCGTCTTCAGCGCGGCGCGCTTCCTCGGCGAGCCGTTGCTCCTCCTCCTCGGCGACGACCGCCAACGGAGAAGCGGTCACCAGCGGCTCCCGTGGCTTCTGTTCCTTCTCTGGCTTCTGTTCCTTCTCTCTTGCGGGCTGCTGTCGTTGCGCTGATGCCGATGAACTGCTGGGCCGCCACGCGAACGGATCGGCCCACGCCGACTCCACTGGCGGCGCCGATTCCGACGATTGGGCGGCGTCGTTGCCGCCGACTGACTGACGCGGCTCTGACGTCGCGGTGCTGGCCGGCCTGGGCGGGATCCGTGGCCCGTCGGTTGCCGGTGCCGCGGCGGCGATCGCTTTCATTTCCGCGGCACGTTCAATGAACGTCCCGATCTCGTCGGCGAACGCCAGCGGATCGCATCCCGGTATTGGGTCGGCCGCCTTCTTCCGGCGCAGCTTGCCAAAGAGGCCGCCACCTGAGGCCGGTTCTTCTCCATCCTGCGTCGACGAGGCGAGCCGCGGGATGGTATGCGTCTGCACGTGTTCGACACCCGTCAGCGTTCGCAGGTGGGCAATGATCTCCGCCTCGTCGCGCGGCGACAGCAATGTCGTCAGCAGAATCACGTCGGGCACCTGCGCGTCCACCGACGCAATCGCGGCATCGCGCGAGTCGACGACAATCAGGTCGGCATGCACGCGGTCGCGGATGATCCGTTTGAGGATCGTCGCCTGGCGCAGGTCGGGCTCCAGGGCGAGGACGAGGGGCACGTGGTTCTGCAAGGTCGACGGCTCTCGGTTGGTCGAGTGACGGATGCCTAGCTTTTGAGCATGAACGCGAAGAGGATCGCTCCGGCCGCCGCGAAGACCAGCAGCGGTGCGTTTTCGATCGACTGGTAACGGATGGCAGACATCACCGCATTCCCCAGATCGCTGACTCGATCGCCCCAGGGCGAGAGGCTGCCGCTCCCGCTGAAGAGATCCCCGAATCGATCGCGCACACGGTCATCCACTGATATCAGCATCAGGACCACCGCGGCGAAAACCGCGGCTGAAGCGATTCCCTGTCGAAACCCCAGCTTCATCAATGTAC
>JBPYFA010000046.1:0-18467 GCA_051986585.1 Vicinamibacterales bacterium
GCGAATGGCCGTCGCCATGGGAGACGATCAGCCGCGCATCGACTTCGCGGAGGGTCCCGAGACGTCGGAATTGAAGCGGCCGCTCTCCAACGGCCCGGGCGCGATCCCGCGAAAAACGCGCGAGAGCTTGATCCTGAGCTGCCGGAACATCAGACCAGACGTGTGCCGCGCCAGTGTGGCGATGGCGATGGTGTGCCACCACCCGAGTTCGCGAGTGCGCCAATCACGGCGTAGCCGCTGGACGATCTGCTCGCCGTAGTATTCGCGCCACAAGCGACGCGACGTGCGAAGACAGCTGCGGTACGCGTCCGGTACGTGCTGACCCTCCAGCTCCAACACACCCAGCACCGCTTGCAGCATCAGCACCGGGTCGAGCGACATGTTGTGGTCGTGCTGGCGGTAGCGAACCACTTCGCGAGCATCGAACGCAACCTCGCTACGTCGCGCCAACGCGAGGTAAACCGCATAGTCGGACGCAGGCCCAAGCTCTGCAGGAAAGCCTCCTATTGCCGCGATGCGCTCCGTCCGCAACATTGCCGCACCCGGTGTCCAGACGAAATTCGCTTGCAACCACTCTCGATAGAGGTCTTGGGTGTCGATTTCTCGATAATGCACGGGAAGCGCGCGATCCTGCGCGTCGATCATCTGGCACCGGCGAACGACGCAGGAGATGGTCGGCTGCGCCCGCAAGGCGGCCACGCCGCTGGCCAGCGCGTCGGGTAAGAGTTCGTCGTCCGCATCGAGAAATATGACGAATTCGCCGCTCGCGGCGGCGAGGCCGGCGTTTCGAGCAGCTCCGAGCCCTGCATTTCGTTGCTGTATGAGCCGAACGCCTGCGCGCTTCGCCACGGTGGCCGACTCATCTGTGGAACCATCGTCCACAACCACAATCTCGAACGGGCTGTATTGCTGTGCTTGGACGCTGCGGATGGCTTTTCCCAAATATTGGGAATAGTTGAAGCAGGGAATGACGATAGTTACCATCGACGGTATTGTCGGGTTTGTAAGCAGAATACTTGGCGGGACACGACTCGAAGAGTCAAAACTCGGCAGCATCGAAAGCAACGGGATCTGACGCAAGAGCATTTGAGAAAAGGTCAGGCCACCCAACTGGACGCGAACCGAGCCTGCAACTGGAATGCCTGCGAGCCTCGAGCTTGTGTTACGTACCCGCCTCAGCCCCGATCTCGGATCGCCTGTATCAGCCGAGCTCGCTCGGAACCGCCATCCTACGTCAATCCTTTCGCGAAAGATAACCCCGACTTTGCCTGGTCTACTCGGAGCGGAGCGCATCGATGGGTTCGACCCGCATGGCGCGGCAAGCGGGGATGCTCGTGGCGACGAGCGCAACGGCTGTGAACGTAATCGCGGCGAGCAAGTACGTGGATGGATCGCCCGTCGTGATGCCGAACACGAGTTTCGAAAGGAGTTGACGAGCTGCGATTGCGGCCCCCACGCCGATGCTCAGTCCGATGGCAACAAGTCCTCCGCCGTAGCGCAGGACATCGAAGAAGACACGCTCTCGTGTGGCCCCGAGTGCCAGCCGGATTCCAATCTCACGCGTGCGTTGCGTGACGACGTAAGCGCTCAGGCCATACACGCCGATTGTTGCGAGGGCCATGGCGATCACGGCGAAGGAACTCACCAGCACCGCATAGAGTCGTGGCCGGGAGAGCGCCTCGGTAACATCTTGATCGAGGAGCCTGGCGCTCGATACGGCTTGTGCCGGATCAGCGTCATGGATGGCCCGGCGGATCGCGCCGACGTATGACAGCGGGTCGCCGACGGTGCGGACCACGAGATTAGTGATGTAGCCGGGCGTTTGCGCGTGCAGCAGATACGCGGTCGGCGCCGGTTCGGATGTGAGCCCGTTGTGGCGGACGTCGCCAACCACTCCGACGATTTCTGCCAACGCCTGATTCGAGCCTTGGACGAACACGTGCCGGCCGATGGCACCGTTCGGGAAGTATCGTCGGGCAAACGATTGACTCACGATCACGACGCGCGGACTCGAGAGTCGATCCTTACGATCGAACGCGCGACCGGCCACGACGGGGATACTCATCGTCGCGAAGTAGCCTCGACTGACAAGCGCGCATTCGGTTGGCAGCGCCCGTGATGGATCGCGGAGGCCGGCCTGCTCTTCGAGCCAGACGCCGGTGCCGCACGTCGCTCCCCGCAGCGGCAGGAACTGAATCGTTCCGGCACTCTTCACACCAGGCACGTTGTCAACTTGATCGAGAATTCGATCCACGACTTCGATTCGGGATTCTGGCGATCGCACACCCAGAAACAATCCCATCGCGACGGTCCCAGAGGAGCGAAAACCGAGGTCCACTCGTACCAGCGCCGCTAGCGTTCGCACGAGCAGGCCTGCCCCGACGAGGAGCACGACAGCGAGGGCGACCTCAAGAACGACGAGGCCGCTCCTGAGTCGAGAATGACGGCGATCCACTGACGCATCGCCCGACCGATCCCGCAGGGCGGTCTGCGGATCGACATCACTCGCCGTCATTGCCGGCACCAGGCCGAACGCGATCGTGGTTGCGACGCACGCAGAGAAGGTGAATAACAGGCACACGGCATCGATCCCGACCGGAGTCGAGGTCATCGACGGCAAGGCGTTCCCCGCGAGGCCGCTAAGTAGAGGCGTGGCCCACATCGCGATCACGATTCCGGCTGCTCCCCCGCCCATCGAGAGAACAAGGCTCTCGATCACGAGCTGTCGAACCAGCCGCGCGCGGTTCGCACCAAGCGCTGCTCGCAGCGCGAATTCGCCGCGACGATGAATGCCGCGGGCCATCAACAGGCCGGCGAGGTTGACACACGCAATCAGCAGCACCGTTGCGACAACAGCCATGAGCACGCGCAATCCCGGGCGCGCGTCTTTGACGAGAGAATCGTGGAGCGACGACACCAACACGCCCATTCCCCTGTCGACCTGGTACTCCGCGCGGAGCGTCGCCGCGATCGCTGTCATCTCGGCCTGCGCCGCGGCCAGGCTGACACCTGGCGCTAGCCGGCCGTAACACTCGAACGCCCGCGATCCGGTTTGGCCCGGATGTGCGCGCTCGATCGTCATCGGCGTGAACACGTCGGGCTCGACCGATCCGATGCGGAACCCGGGCGGGGCGACGCCGACGATCGTCAGCGAGCCATCGGGCACCGCCAACGGTTGGCCGATCACTCCAGGGTCGCTGCCGAACCAGCGCTGCCAGAATCCGTGGCCGAGGATGACGACGTCGTGAACCCCAGGCCGGGTCTCTTGTTCCGTGAATCCGCGCCCGAGAATCGGATTGACCCGAAAGACCTGAAAGAGTTCCGGCGTGGTCAGCAGCCTGACGGCCTGCTCCGGGCCGTCTTTCCCGATCACATTCAGAGGAGGTGCCTGAACCAGCACGAGTGAATCAAACGACCGTGCTCGCTGGCGCCACTCGACGAAGTTCACCGGATGCACGCTCAGTGGCGCTGCCGACTCGAGTGAGTGTTCGTTGAGCACAACCAACCGGTCCGATGCTGGATAGGGCAGCGATCGAAGGAGGATGGCATTGACGAAGGTGAACACCGTCGTGTTTGCACCGATGCCGATCGCGAGCGAGAGCAGCGCGACGATCGTGAACGCAGGTGTCTTGCGCAGCGATCGGAATGCGTAGACGACATCCTGCTGCAGGCTGTCGACGAGCGTCAGGCCGCGCGCCTCGCGGCACTCCTCTTTCCGCTGCGTCGTCGCTCCCATCTCGCGAAGCGCCTGGTATCGCGCCTCGGTCGGCGGCAACCCGCGCGCGACGTGGTCATCGATCAGACGTTGGAGATGGTAGTGAAGCTCTTCGTCGAGGTCGTGATCCGCCGCGGCACGGCTGACCAGGGAGCGGAAACGGAGGCGAAGGATTGTGGCCCACCGCATATCGCCGGCCTCGCTTTAAACCGGTTTGACAACGAGCGAGATGGCGGCCGACAGCCGTTCCCACTGGGCGGCTTCCACTTTCAGCGCCTTGCGGCCAGCAGTCGTCAGCCGGTAATACTTTGCGCGCCGATTGTTCTCGCTCATCGCCCACTCGGCCTCGATCCAGCCCTGATGCTCGAGTTTGTGCAGTGCGGGGTACAACGCGCTCTGCCCAACCCGCAGCTGCTCGTTCGACATCTGCCGAATTCGCTGAGCGATCGCCCAGCCGTGCAGCGGTTCGAGTGCGAGGACACGAAGGATCAAAAGATCGAGCGTACCTTGAACGAGATCCGTCGGCTTGCTGATAGCGTTACTCCTCTCAGTAACTGACAACAACGTACATCCGTCGGTCCACCGGCGTCAAGCGGATGCCTTGAGCGACTGCAAATACCAATCGGTCCTTTGGATGCTGCCGCTCGAACCCAAGCCGCGTAGAATCGCACTAAGCTCACGCATGACCGAGCATGCGAGGCGCCTGAGGATTTCAACGATGACGGTTCTACCGGAAAATGACAGAGCAACCATGAGTGAGGACGACCGGCAGCGTTCAGGTGATCGTGCGACCGGAACGCTCGAGCGCATCTGGCTGAAGCGAGCGAAGGGTGGTCCGATGGATCCGGCCGACAGCGCCGTGCTCGAAGTGGGCGGCGGCCTGCGCGGGAACGCGAACCGCGGCGGGAAGCGCCAGGTGACCATCATCAGTCAGGAGCGCTGGGCTGAACTGATGCACGCGCTCGGCGCCGATTTGCCGCCGGCCGCTCGACGCGCGAACCTGATGGTGACCGGCATCGACCTCGAGAACTCACGCGGCCGCATCTTGCGTGTTGGCGCGACGCGCTTGCTGATCAACGGCGAGACGCGTCCCTGCGAGCAGATGGAAGCGGCACATGCCGGCCTGCAGGAACTGATGCGCGCTCGTTGGGGCGGCGGCGCGTTTGCCGAAGTCATCGAGGGCGGACAGATACGCGTCACGGACGAGGTGCGTTGGGAACCCCAGAACTAGCGATCGAACGAACCGCGAACTGCGAAATGCGAACCGCGAGCCGCGAACTGCGAACCGCGAATTGCGAACCGCGAATTGCGAACAATCAGAGAGGGTGCAATTCGATTCGCCGGAAATAGATCTCCGCGCCTTCCGACTGAATCATGATGCGCCCTTCCTTGAACGACGAATCGGACGCCGCGTTCACGAGCTTGCCGTTGACGTAGTAGGTCAATTTGCCGCCCTCGACCACGGCCTCGATGCGGGTCCATTCGAAGCCGGGGCTCTCGACATCCTGGGCTCCGCGAAAACCGAGACGGTCTGCCCAGTCCTCGCTTCTGCCCCACCAGTTGATGCGGCCGCTCGAGAGCGTGGTTGGCGTCCCCTTCGGGTCGTACACAGTCTCGCCATCGCGATCTTTGCGCGTGGTGGTGGTCACTGAAGGACGTACCTGCGTTCCGTCTTCCTCAAAGCCGGCGACCGGCAGGATGTCCCCCACTCCTCCTTCGATGATCTGGAACTCAATCGATCGGAGCCACGGGCCGTTGAAATCCTTGCCGGTGTTCCCCAGCCGCCCCTGCGCGTGCAGGAGCACGCCGCTGTCGCGCGCGCGGGTCTTCCGATCGCCCCACGTCAATCCTCCCCAGCGGAACTCGACGATCAGCCGATAGTCGCGGTAGGCATCCTTCGTGAGGAGCCCTCCCCAAACCTGACCGCTGACTCGGATCGCCGGCGCGCCGTCAATCTGATCGACGACCGAGAAGACGCGCTCCGGGTCGCTCGAGTGATGATCGACGAGCCAGGTGTCGAAATTGGCGAGCGACTTGCCGTCGAAAAGATTGATGACGTTCGTCGGTTTGATCGCCGCCGGGACTGGGGCTCGCGCCGGAGAGAAGCCGAGGAATCCAATGAGAACGAACGCGCCTGCCCATTTGAAGACAGCCATCACCAAACTCCTGACGTCCGCGCGAGGCGGTTGCTGAAACGTTCTTAGTCTACGCGGAAGCGCGTACTTAGGAGGAGTAAACTATCGCGATGCGGACATACGCTTCGTCTCTCGCCTTGGCTGCCGCCGTCCTTGTGTGTTCGGGCTCGGCTGGTCGTCAAGAACACTCGCACGGCACCATGGGCAAGATCGGCACGGTCTCGTTCCTGACGTCCTGCAACACAGCGGCGCAACCGCAGTTCAACCGCGCCGTCGCGTTGCTCCACTCGTTCGAGTTCCGCAGCGCGATCGAAGGCTTCGAGGCCACCCTGCAGGCCGATCCGTCCTGCGCCATGGCGGAATGGGGCATTGCGCTCAGCCGCTGGAGCAATCCGTTCGCCGCAGGCGTTCGTCCTCCGGCGGTGCTTCAGCAGGGACTTGCAGCGGTCGACCGCGCGAAGAAGATTGGCGCGAAGACGGATCGTGAGCGCGCCTACGTCGACGCGGTATCGCGGCTGTATTCCGATTACGACAAGACCGCACAACCCGCGCGTGTGGCCGCGTATCGCGATGCCATGGGCTCGTTGGCCGCCGCCAATCCCAAAGACGACGAGGCTGCGATCTTTTATGCCTTGTCGATCGCCGAGGCGGCGTCGCCGAACGACAAGACGTTTGCCGATCAACTGAAAGCGGGGGCGATCCTCGAGAAGCTGGTTGCCCGCTATCCGGATCATCCAGGGCTCGCCCACTACATCATTCATACCTACGACACGCCGCCGCTGGCGGATCGCGCGCTGGCGGCCGCGCGTCGATACGCGGAAATCGCTCCCGAGGTGCCGCACGCGCAGCACATGCCCTCGCACACCTTCACGCGACTGGGCTATTGGCAGGATTCGATCGAGGCGAACACCAGGTCTGCGGAGATCGCGAAGCGCGAGAAATCGACCGCCGAAGAACTGCACGCGATGGACTATCAGGTGTACGCCTATCTCCAGACCGGACAGGACGCCCGGGCGCGCCAGTTGCTCGATACGTTGCCTGATGTCGCCGCGCGATTCGATCCGGAGGCGATCGGATCGGCGGCGCCGGGGTCGGCGGGCCTGTTCGCGCTCGCGGCGATCCCCGCGCGCTACGCGCTCGAGCGTGGCTCGTGGGCCGATGCGGCGAAGCTCGAACCCCGGTCGAGCAAATTTCCATATACCGAAGCCGTGACCTATTTCGCTCGCGCGCTTGGAGCTGGACGGGTCGGTGATGCGGCAACGGTGCGCAGTTCGATTGATGCGCTGCAACGGATTCAACGGCAGCTCGCCGACGCGAAGGAGGCCTACTGGGCCGAGCAGGCAGAGATCCAGCGGCGATCAGCGTCCGCTTGGCTGTTGTTTGCCGAACACCGTGACGCCGATGCCCTTACCGAAATGCGAGCGGCCGCGGCGATGGAAGACGGAACGGAAAAGTCGGCCGTCACCCCGGGTCCGCTGGCTCCGGCGCGGGAACTGCTTGGCGAAATGTTGCTCCTGCTCAAACAACCAGCGGCTGCAAAGAACGAGTTCGAAGCCACGTTGAAGAAGGAGCCGAATCGGTTCCGCGCGCTGTATGGTGCCGCCCGGTCGGCGTCATTGGCCGGGGATCGAACTGGTGCCCGTCGTTACTATGATCGGTTGCTTCAGATCTGCGAGCGGGGGGATCAGCCCGGACGCGCCGAGCTGGTGGCGGCCCGGAACGCGGCGCAATAAATCAGCAATCAACAATCAGAAATTACCGGATCACTTCTTGACCGATTCGGACTCCAGCGCAATCGATTCGAGCCGCCCCAGCGCTTCGCGATCGGTCATGTCGGCCTGCAGCGGTGTGACCGACACGTAGCCGTCACGCACAGCCTGGTAGTCCGATCGGTCGTGTGGCTGCCAATCGTTCTCGCCCTCTTCGATCCAGTAGTACGCCTGCCCTCGAGGGTCCGTTCGCGGGGCAACGATAGTGATGTGATTCCGCCTGGCCTGAACGGTCACGCGGAAGCCCTTCGGCTTGCCGGGCGGCACGTTGATGTTGAGAAAGGTGCGCGCCGTGATCAGCTCACCGCGCAGCACGGTGGTTGCGATCGCGGCGGCCGCGCTGGCGGCGTGGCTGAAGTCGTATTGGCGCCGGGTCCTCGCCAGCGACACAGCGATGCTGGGAATCCCAAGCAGCGAACCTTCAAGCGCACCCGATACCGTCCCCGAATACGTCACGTCGTCGCCGAGGTTATATCCCTTGTTGATGCCGGAAATCACGAGATCCGGCGGCGCGCCGGCCGTGTAGACCTGCGTGAGCGCGATGTTGACGCAGTCGGTCGGCGTACCATCGACCTCGTAGACACGATCGCGCAGCTGCTCCATGCGCAGCGGGCGCCGCAGCGTCAGCGCATGACCGATCGCACTGGCCTCGATATGCGGGGCGACAATCGTCACTTCTCCAAGCTCGGCCAGAGCTTGCGCCAGCGCATGGATCCCGTCCGAATGGACGCCATCGTCATTGGTTACCAGAATTCGGGTCATCAGGAGGTTCAGACGCGCGTAGGGCGAGCGGGACAATTATACCAATGAACGATTTAAGCTGAGTGCCAAGGGTGCCAAGGGTGCCAGGAGCACTCCTAGGCACTCCTACGAAATCCCGCAAACATCGTGAAAAGTAACAGTGCCGCCGCGATGGCGAGTGTCGCGCCAGTGAGAAAGGCCGCGTACGGAGATACGCGGGTCCAGATGGCGCCAAAGATCAAGCTCGCCGCGAGCGTGCCGACGCCGAGTGCGGCGTTGTAGATCCCGAAGGCCGTCCCCCGTGCGTGCTTGGGTGCCATATCGGCAACCCAGGCCTTTTCGTTTCCTTCTGTCAGGCCGAAGTACAACCCGTACGACAGGAAGATCGCGATCACGGTGCCCTTCGTATCGAAGTAGCCGAACCCCGCGTATACGAGCGCGTACCACAACCACCCGAGGGCGATCAGTCCACGACGGCCAAAACGATCGGACAATGCACCGCCTGCAAGCGACGATCCGACCTTCACGACGTGCAGCGCCGACCACAAGAGCGGAATCCAGACCGATTTCACGCCAAGGTTGCTCAGACGGAGCAGAAGAAAGGCATCGCTGGCATTGCCAAGGCTGAAAAGCAGGATGACAACCATGGCCAAATAGAACCGCCGGCCGAGATTCCAGACACTGGCGTGACCGTTTCCGCCATGTGGTTCAAGGTCTTTAGCGTCGGCCGGTTTCGCGCGAGTGCGCTCAGGCTCGGGCACCCGCAGAATGAAGAGGATGACGATGATGCCGGGGATGATCGTGAGAAAGAACAGCGTCCGGTAATTGCCAGGTTGAAAATACAGGAACGCGGTGGCCAGCAGCGGGCCGGTGACGGCTCCAGCGTGGTCCATCGCGCGGTGGAAACCGAACACCCGGCCTCGTGCCTCGGCCGGAGCGAAATCGGCCAGCATCGCATCGCGCGGCGCTCCGCGAATCCCTTTCCCGAGACGATCCGAGAACCGAATCGCCAACACCTGCGGCCATGCGGTAGCGAAGCCGATCAGCGGACGAACGGCGGACGCAATGCCGTAGCCGAGAAGCACCAGCTTCTTCTGGGAACGCCAGCGGTCCGCGAGCCAGCCCGATAGAATCTTCAGCGCGCTGTTGGCCGCCTCAGCTGCGCCTTCGATGACGCCGAGCGACATGGCACCGGCACCAAGCACCTGCGTCAGAAAGAGCGGCAGCAGCGGATAGACGATCTCGCTGGCCATGTCCGTGAACAGGCTCACCCACCCCAGGAGCCACACCGGCCGGGAAAGGCCAAAGCGCGATGAGAATGATGTCGTCGATGAGGTCATGAGGCCAGATCGCGGACGGAACAATATAATCAGATCGGTTTTTGGTTTTTGGTTTTCAGTTTTTGGTTTTCTGTTCTTAGTTTTTGGTTTTCTGTTCTTAGTTTTAGTTTTTTGGTTCTTGGTTGGGGTTTTCAGTTTTTGGTTATTCGTTGACGCTGAGAACTGAAACCAAGGGTGCACAACCGATAACCAAGAACCGAAAACCAAGAACCGAAAACCAAGAACCGATAACCGAAAACGGATAACCGAAAACCGAAAACCGAAAACCGAAAACCAATAACAGCCTTTTGCCCTTTGACGCCGTCCTCATCGTTGCCTTCGGCGGGCCGCAGGGCCCCGCTGATGTCCGGCCGTTTCTCGCGAACGTGCTGCGTGGACGACGTGTGTCGCCAGGCCGCGTCGAAGAAGTGGCGCATCATTACGAGCTCTTCGATGGTGTTTCGCCGCTGACGGCATTGACGCTGAAGCAGGCGGACCTGCTGCGGTCGCGATTATCAGACCGCGGGATGCCGATGCCTGTCTATGTCGGGATGCGAAACTGGCATCCGTTCCTGGCGGACACACTTGCCGAGATGTCGCGCGCGGGCGTGAGGCGCGCGGTCGGATTTCTGGCCGCCGCGCAGCGCAGTTACTCGAGCTGCACTCAGTATCGCGAGAACGTGGACGCCGCCAGAGCGACCTTGAGAGCGGCCGGGCTCGACGACGTCGAGGTCGTGTACGTCGGCGACTGGCACACGCATGCCGGGTTCGTTGAGGCGAATGCCGACCACGTGTGCGAGGCGATCGATCGGCTTCCCGCGGCCGTTCGCAACGACGCACGTGTTGTTTTTACCGCCCACAGCATTCCGGTGTCGATGGCGGAGCGATATCCGTATCAAAGGCAGCTGGACGAGACGGCGAACGCCGTTGCACGGGCGATCAACGACAGACGGCGGGCAGCTCACGAGTGGTCGCTCGTTTTCCAAAGCCGCAGCGGCAGGCCAGAAGACCCCTGGCTTGGCCCCGACGTATGCGATTACCTCCGTGAAGAGCGGGATCGGGGCCTAGCGGCGGCAGTCCTCGCGCCGATCGGATTCCTCTGCGATCACATCGAGGTGCTCTACGATCTGGATGTCGAAGCGGCGGCAGTGTGTCAGGAGATCGGTCTCCCGATGGTGCGCGCCAAGGCGGTGAACGATCACTCTCGCTTCGGCGACACCATGGCGGATGCCGTCGGAGATACCGTTAAACGTTACGCGGCCGGACGGCCGCTCACTTTAGTGGCAACTTAGTGGCAACATGATTTGGGTGCCAGGGGTGCCAGGGGTGCCAGGGGTGGCAGGGGTGCCAGGGGTGCCGGGGGTGCCAGGCGTGCTACGGGTGCCAGGCGTGCCAAGGGTGCTGCGTGTGCTACGGGTGCCGCGAGTGCGCGGACGCGCAGCACTCTTGGCACTCACGGCACTCATCGCACCCGTGGCACTCGTGGCACCCCTGGCACTCGTGGCACCCCTGGCACTCGTGGCACCCCTGGCACCCATGGCACCCAGTCAGCGTCCACCAAATCACACGCTTACATCCGTAACCGGCCTGAAGGTCGGCCACTACACGCTGAAGGAACGCCCCACCGGCTGCACGGTGATCCTTGCGGAGCAGGGCGCAGTGGCTGGTGTCGATGTTCGCGGCAGCGCGCCGGGGACTCGGGAAACTGATCTCCTGAACCCGACCAATCTCGTCGACAAGGTTCACGCGATCGTCTTTGCCGGCGGCAGCGCATTCGGTCTCGCATCTGCAGACGGCGTCGTCAAGTACCTCGAAGAAAAGCACGTCGGGTTTCCTACTGGCGCGGGTGTCGTCCCGATTGTGCCGGCGGCCATCCTTTACGACCTTCAGGTGGGCGATGGATCGGTTCGCCCGGGAGCGGATTGCGGTCTGGCCGCCGCCCGCGCAGCAACCACCGATCCCGTGCAGGACGGCAACGTCGGTGCAGGTGCCGGCGCCACGGTCGGCAAGCTTCTGCGATCGGACCGCGCCATGAAAGGCGGCATCGGCAGCGCCGCGATCGAATTGCCCGGCGGTCTCATCGTCGCCGCGCTGGTCGCCGTCAACGCGGCCGGGAACATCGTCGATCCCGCAACGGGACGCTTCATCGCTGGCGCGCGGTCCGACGACGGTCGTGGCATTGCCGATTTGCGGACGATCTTGCGCAGCGGATCCGCCCCGGGTGGAATCCTGACTCCACCGCCGGAAGCCGCGCTCGAGAACACCACACTCGGCGTCGTCGCGACCAACGCGGCGTTGACCAAGGCGCAAGCGACCAAGCTCGCGCAGATGGCGCACGACGGGTATGCGCGCGCGATCTATCCCGCGCATACGATGGTTGATGGCGATGCGATCTTTGCGCTGGCGACCGGCACGCGCAGCGGCGCCGTCGATCTCAGTCGCCTCGGCGCCATTGCCGCCGACGCAATGTCAGACGCGATCGTTGGCGCGATCCGCGCGGCGGCAAGTATCCCGGGGTATCCTGCAGCCCGGGATTTGAAGTAGTTGACCGTCTCGTTCGCGCTGCTTGTCGCCTACACCGCTCTGTTTGTCGCGCTCGGTCTCTGGATCGGCCGCCACGCACGCGCGAGCGATTTCTTCGTCGGTGGACGAGGGTTTGGCGCCGGCCTGATCTTCTCGACGTTCCTTGCCGCCAACATCGGCGCCAGTTCCACCGTTGGTGCGACCTCACTCGGCTATGCGGAAGGCCTCAGCGCCTGGTGGTGGAATGGATCGGCGGGCATCGGGTCGTTGATTCTGGCGTTCTCGGTCGGACCGCGGATGTGGCGCGAAGCGAGCGCGCACGGCGACCTGACGGTTGGTGATTTCCTCGGTCGCAAGTACGGACATGCGATGCGCGGCCTGGTCGCGTCGCTGATCTGGCTCGGCACGCTCACGATTCTCGCCGCCCAACTGCTCGGCGTGGCAGCGGTGCTCAACGTCGCCGGCGGTTTCTCGATCCTGTCCGGATGCGCGATCGGTGCGCTCGTCACGGTCTCGTATTTCGTCGCAGGAGGTCTTCTCAGCTCCGCGTGGGTGAACCTCGTTCAGCTGGTGGTGATCCTTGTGGGATTCACCGTCGCGGTTCCGTATTCCATTGGCCACGCCGGCGGCTGGCAAGCGATGACCACACACGCAGGCACGCAGACCGATCTCTGGTTCAGCAGTGGTCCCGGATCCGGATGGCGACTGATGTTCCTTCTCGCGCCGGCATTCATCGTTTCGCCTGGCCTCTTGCAGAAGGCCTACGGCGCACGCGATGAACGGGCTGTGCGACGGGGGATCGCCTGGAACGGTGTCGTGCTGCTGATCTTTGCCTGTGCGCCAGCAGCCATCGGCCTGGCGGCTCGCCATGTTTATCCGTCGCTCGACCGGTCTGACCTTGCGCTACCGACACTCCTCTCCGCCGCTCTCCCGCCGTCGATTGGCATCGTCGCGCTCGCGGCCGTCTTCTCGGCCGAAGTCAGTTCGGCCGACGCGGTCTTGTTCATGCTGGCGACCTCCGCGTCGCGGGATCTGTACCGCGGCTTCATTCGTCCGGATGCAACAGACGATGACGTTCTGCGTGTGGCGCGGATTGCGGCACTCGTCGCGGGTGTGTGCGGCGTCGCCGTCGCGATGGTGTATGGGTCGGTGCGTGCTGCCGTGAGCGTGTTCTATGCGATTCTGACCGTCACGTTGTTCGTGCCGGTGACCGGCGGACTCTATGTTCGCAACGCCAGTGGCCGCGAGGGGCTCGCGTCGATTCTGTTCGGGGTCCCGGTTCTTGCGGTGACGCAGGTGGCCACGGATGGGCGCGGCTACGGGGTGCTCTCCCCTGCTCTCGCCGGAGTGATTGCGAGCGCCGTGGGCTTTGTGGCAGCACACCTCTTAGCGCGGCGTTCTTCACCCTCGGGCTGAAACGACCCACGGTCTGACGTCGAAGGTACGAAGAATCGAAGAATCGAAGACAGCGACTTTTCTTCCTTCGAATCCTCGGATCTTCGACGTGAGCCGGCGGCCCGTGCAGCGTCGAAACTGGCTGATTGAGAAACCCGGGCGTTCTTCACCCTCACGCTGAAACGGATCCGTTACGCGCCTGGCGGGACCGCGCTTCGCGCGGTTGAACGAGCGACTGATCCTGAAACACAAGCACCTGGTCGGTCCAGAGGTGTTTGTGTTTCGGGATCAGCCGCTCGTTCGAGGCCGGCCGACGGCCGGCTCCCGCCAGGCGCTTTGAACATGTACAACTGCGTGCTTCTCGTTTTGGCCCTTCGATTCTTCGAAACTTCGAGTCTTCGACGTAAGCCGTCTGCCCGTGCAGCGTGGAAACTGGCTGTCGTTGATGGAGAGATTTAACATCCTTAACCTGTCGCTCCATGGGAAAATTCGACGGATACGGCTTATTTCGAACTAGAGGTTCTATGCGCATTCTTCGCGTCGCGTCGGTATCTGCCTGCGTGCTGCTTGCGGCCGCGGATCTTCGCGCCCAGCAGATCATCATCAACGGTTCGCCATCGGACATGCCGATTCAGCTCCCGGGGATGGGACCGCGGCAGCCGAAGACCGGGACAGCACGTCTGCGCGGGCGGGTGCTCTCCGCGGAATCGGGGGGACCCGTGCGCCGTGCGCAGGTCCGCATCACCGGTCAGGACATCGGCTCGAAAAGCGCCATGACGGACGCCGAAGGGCGCTACGAGTTCCGCGACCTGCCCGCCGGCCGGTTCAATTTGTCGGCGACAAAAGCCGGATTCGTCACGGTGCAGTATGGACAGACGCGCCCGTTCGAGTCAGGGAAGCCGCTCGATCTCACCGACGGTCAGTTGCTCGACAAGGCCGATTTCTCCATGCCTCGCGGCAGCGCCATATCGGGACGACTCGTCGACGAGTTCGGCGATCCGATTGCCGATGCCATGGTCAGTGCGATGCGATCGACATGGTCGGGCGGCCGCCGGCGGCTTCAGCCGACCGGACGGACGGCAAGCACCAACGACCTCGGCCAGTTCCGGATCTATGGGCTGTCGCCGGGCGATTACTACGTGAACGCTACCTTCCGCAGCGGCGACATGATGGCGATGGAGATCGCGATGTCGACGATGGCCGGTGGCTCCCCTACCGGCGGTCCAACCGGATCGAACCCGAATTCCGGTTACGCCCCGACGTACTTCCCCGGGACCGCGAACGGCGCCGAAGCGCAGAAGATCACGCTGGCGGTCGGCCAGGAGGCGCAGAACACCGATTTCGCGCTCCTGCCGGTCAGGCTCGCGAAGATTACCGGCACAGTGATCAGCTCCGAGGGAAAGCCGGTCGAGGGATCGATGATCAATGCGGTGCCACGGAACTCCGATGGCGCCGGCATGATGATGATGGGGAACAACGCGAGAACCGACAAGAACGGGAACTTCACGATCGCGAACCTGGCTCCCGGTGACTACACGCTCCAGTCGCGGACGCTGCAAATCATGACCTCGGGCAGCGGCGACAACATGATGTTCACGGCGCGTGTCGGCGGCGACAGCGGTGCCGAGGCCGAGACGGGTTCGCTGCCGGTAACGGTGAGCGGTGAAGATCTCTCGAACGTCGTCATTGTGACGACCAGGGGCGCGTCCGCCACCGGCCGCGTCAGCTTCGAGGACGGATCGAAGCCAACGTCGCTGACCAGTATCCGCGTGAACGCGACGCCGCTCGACAGCGACGGTCCCGCCATTGCGTTTGGCGGTCCCGGCAGCGTGAAAGCGGACGGCACATTCGAGCTCCGCGGCCTGATGGGTGCGCGCATCATTCGCGTCGGCAATCTTCCCCCTGGCTGGATGCTGAAGTCGGTTCGGGTGAATGGTCAGGACATCACCGATACGGGCATGGACTTCAAGTCTGGAGAAGCCGTCACCGGCGTCGAGGTGACACTGACGTCGAAGTTGACCGAAGTGAATGGAACGGTGAAGGATGGATCGCAACCGCTCAAGGACTACACGCTGGTCGTCTTCTCCGACGACACGCAGAAATGGCTGCTGCCCAACAGCCGCTACGTCACCGGCACTCGTCCCGATCAGGAGGGACGCTTCCAGGTGAAGAACCTTCCGGCCGGCAGCTATTACGCGATCGCCGTGGACTATCTCGCCCAGGGGGAATGGAACGACCCGGACGTCCTCGAACGCCTCAAGCCGAAGGCGACGAGCTTCTCACTCGATGAAGGGGAGACAAAAACGCTCAATCTGTCGCTGAAGTAGCACCGCTGAAAACGCTGAATGCTGAAAGAATTGCTCGTACCTGAATTCAGCATTCGGCATTCGGCATTCTCCGTAATTCAGCATTCAGCATTCAACCTTCAGCATTTACAGTGTCAAGGATTGTCTCGATCCGCCAACACTGCCTGCACGTCCTCGTCCGCATCGGGAACGGGGCCCTTTCGGCGGGCGTGAATATACGCAACCAGGAAGGTCACGGCGATCAGGGTCAGTGAAACCCATCGCGGCACCTCGAAGTGCAGCCAGCCCATCGCATCTCCATATTCCAGGAGGAGCTTCGTGCCGACGATCGCGATGATGACGAACGCGCCGTCGACGAGCGTTGGGTAGCGCCGGACGATAGCCAGCAGCTGTGAGATGACGACGCGCATCGCCACGATGCCGATCAGGCCGCCGGCAAGTACGACCCAGGTTTTTGACGACATGGCAACGGCGACCAGAATCGAGTCGACCGAAAACGCCACGTTGACCAGTTCCACTTTCAGGATCGTTCCCCATAACGCCGGCAGGCCCAGCCAGGGACGCGCCGGCCGAGGCTTGCTGCGCTCGGCCGCGTCGCCGCTTTGGAAGAAGTGCTGATAGGTCAGATAGATGAGGTAAGCGGCGCCGAGCAGCTTCACCCAGGCCAGCCGGATCAGATAGACCGCCAGCAGGGTGGCGACGATGCGAAAGGCGAACGCCCCCAGCAGGCCGTAGCGAAGCGCCAGCTTCTGCTCGCGACGCGGCAGCCCGAGGATCATGACCGCGACAACGAGGGCGTTATCTGCGCTGAGTAAGCCTTCCAGCACGACGAGCACGCCAACGGTGGCTAAATCGCTGAGCTGGACGCCCATTCCTCCGACCAGACCTTGACGCGCTCCGTATCAAGGCCTACATTTGGATCGACGCAACTTGCCATGCAAATGGATCTTTACTTTATCAGCACCGCGGCCCGTCTGCTGCAGATGCATCCGCAGACGCTGCGGAAATACGAGCGGCTGGGGCTCGTATCGCCGACCCGGACAATCGGAAGCATGCGGCTCTATTCTCGCGACGAGCTCGATCGGCTCCGGCTGATCAAGCACCTCGTCGACGAGGCAGGCATCAATCTCGCGGGTGTGCAGCGATTGCTGTCGATTGCGGAGTCAGTGCAACGGCTCCGGCCGTTGCTCGCCCAGGACACAGGCCGTGGGGACGCCCGTCGTCGCATCGCACAGGAGCTGAAACGGATCAGCGACACGATTGGGCTCTGATTCGCAATTCGCAATTCGCGGCTCGCAATTCGCGGCTCGCAATTCGCGGTTCGCAATTCGTAGTTCGCAAGTCGCAAGTCCACATAGCTGGAAGCTGGTAACTGAAACTGGTAACTGGAAACTGGAAACTGAAAACTGGAAGCTGGTAACTGGAAGCTGGTAACTGGAAGCTGGAAACTGACGCGCATCGATGGAATTCAAGGATTACTACCAGACGCTCGGCGTGGCCAAGACGGCCTCGGAGAAAGAAATCAAGCAGGCGTACCGGAAGCTCGCCCGGAAGCATCATCCGGACGTGAACCCGGGCGACAAGACCGCCGAGGCACGCTTCAAGGAAATCAACGAGGCCTACGAGGTGCTGGGAGATCCGGAAAAGCGGCGCAAGTACGACGAGCTCGGCGCCAACTGGCGGATGTACGAGCAGGCGCAGCAGCAGGGTCAGGGCTTTCCCGGCGGCAGTCCATTCTCCGGCGGCGCGTGGAACATCAACATGGGCGGGCCTGGTGGATACCGCACCATGACGGAAGAAGAGATGCACGATCTCTTCGGCAACGAGGATCCGTTCTCGGACTTCTTCCGGACGTTCTTTGGTGGCGGCGCCCCGCGGGAAGGCGCCGGTCGTGCGCGGCAGGGGCGTGCCCCGCGGACCCAAAAAGGGCGCGACATCGAGCACGAGGTCGAGCTGACGCTCGAAGAGGCGTATCACGGTGCCACCCGGCGCATCTCGATCAAACAGGGCGGCCACGCTAGAAGCGTCGACGTTCGGATTCCGGTCGGCGTCAAGGACGGCTCGCGCGTGCGGGCGGCTGGTGAGGGGGAATCAGGTTCCAACGGCGGCGCCTCCGGCGACCTCTACCTGCGCGTCCGCATCCGGCAGCATCCAGTGTTCGAGCGCAAAGGCACCGATCTCCACACGAGCGTGGCCGTTCCTGTAACCACCGCCGTGCTCGGGGGCGAGGCGCAGGTGCCGACGATTACCGGCTCGGTGCGGCTCAAGATTCCAGAGACGACGCAGAGCGGGCAGGTCTTTCGATTGAAGGGGCATGGCATGCCAACGGTCGGCAAGCCGGAGGAGCGCGGCGACCTTTATGCAACGGTCGAAGTGCAGCTCCCCCGCTCGCTGTCGAAGGAACAGCGCGCGCTGTATGAAGGGTTGATGAAGTTGGAGAGATAGGCAGCGACACCGAGGCGCCGTGCTTCGGCACCGCGTCAGAGCGAGAGTAGTAGCAATGAATATCAACAAATACACCGAGAAAGCACAGGAAGCGATCCTTGCTGCGCAGCAGCTGGCGG
>JBPYFA010000047.1:0-16935 GCA_051986585.1 Vicinamibacterales bacterium
CGGCTGGCAGCGCGTCGCCTCGCGACCGCACTTCGAACGCACGACCGATTCGGTTGCCGGCAAGATCCTCGAGAATCGGCTGCACGGTCAACGCGTACGGGCCTCGCTCCCAGTCAGTACGGGGCACGAACTCCCATCGTGTCTCGCCCGCGCCGATTTGCACATCGCCAGCAACGGGAGTGACGCCGCGGCTTACGGCAAGCGAACGCTGCAGCAAGCCATAATCGAGCGGCGCAGGGAATGTCACGGTCACCGGATCCCTGGTTCCCACCGTCGGCGCAGCGATCTGCCAGTCTTTCGTTGCCAATGCGTGCTCCGCGGCCGGACCGACGCGATAGCTCCGCCTGAACTCGGCGGCCAAGGGCAATCCGTTCGCGTCGAGCCAGTCTTTCCCGATGACGATGGAAATGTCTTCGCCGGCACGCAGTGGCCGACCTATCTGACGGTTGGGCAGAGTCTCGCGCTTCACGCGACCAGGATCGAGCACGACCGTGTAGCGAGTGCGATCGGCATTCCACAAATCAGTATCGAGCGGCAATATGACGTTCGGGATCTCGGCACCGCTGCGATCGAGAAACGTGATGTGCTCGCGGCCGCCCTGCTGTCCCATCGGCGCTGAAAACCGAAGGTACATCCGCAGCTCGTTCGATGGAATGACATCGCTCGTCGGATAGACGCTCGCGACCACGGTGGGCGGCCGCTTCCCTGACGCCGGCATGGAAATCGTCGCAGACACTCCTCTCAGGTTGGCCAGGCCGACTCGGGCAACAGCTGAGGGATCGAATCGCACCTCATAGGTGCGTCCCGCGTCCAGTGGAACTGCGGGCCAGAATCGCAGCGTGGCGTCGGTCGTGTATTTACCAGCCATCGACGGCAGATCGCCGGAGGCGCCCGGCGATCGCTGCACCGTCACCCGAAGGATTGCCGCCCATTCGTCGGCGGTGAGGCTCGCGCGCGAGAGCGCCGCCAGGTCGGCGTGAGACAGCCCCTGGATCTCGATCGATGGGCGAGCGGGATTCGACGCGTCGAGGTGAATCGAAGGAGTCGAGCGGCCGCAGCCCGACAGCGTCGCGCCGATCAGGAAGAACAGAAAGAACGACCTGTTCTTCTTGTACAGAATCATGTCGAGTGGACGCGCGCCCGTGCCGCGCATCACCGATCGTCCTCCATACGAGGAGAATGTCAAGGCTTGCTGAAAACGAAAGCCCTATTCTTCTTCGACGTCTCCGTTCACTCCGTTGCTTCGTTGTGAACTCCGTTCTCTCCGTAACCTCCAGGGCGTGGTGCTACACTCTGTCGCACTATGAACCTCATTCAACGTGTTCTCCCGCTCATCGTCGCAGCCGCGATGCAGCAGAGTCCGGCGCCCGCACCCGCCGCCTCTCCAGCCCCCGGGCGAGGCGGTCAGGCTGCAGCGCCGGCATTCATTTCCCCGGAAGTGCTTCCCGACAAACGGATCGTGTTCCGTCTCTACGCCCCAGACGCCACCAGCGTGTCGCTTCGCGCGGGCGATATTCCTGCGCCGGCGCGTACGAATCTGGAATTCACTAAAGGCGCCAACGGCGTCTGGGAAATGACGACCGGCGCCGTCGAACCGGGTGCCTATCGATATGTCTATGTCGTCAACGGCGTCGGCGTCATCGATCCACGCAATACGGCGATCAGCGAATCCAACACGACAACGTGGAGTGTAGCGACTGTTCCCGGCTCCGATCTGATGGATACGAAAGACGTCCCGCACGGAGTCGTCTCGGCCGTGTACTACCAGTCGACGAGTCTTGGCCGCACGCGCCGGATGCACATCTACACGCCTCCGGGCTACGAGTCTGGAAAAGGCACCTACCCGGTGTTCTATCTCCTGCATGGCGCTGGCGACTGCGACGATTCCTGGACGTCGGTCGGGCGCGCGAATTTCATCCTCGACAATCTGATCGCGGGCAACAAAGCGAAACCGATGATCGTCGTCATGCCCGCCGGCCACACCAACGCCGGCGGCGGCGGACGCGGGGCAGCAGCGGCCGGCGGACCGCCGCCGCGCGATGAGTTCCTCGACGACTTCCTGAAGGATGTGATGCCGTATGTCGAGAAGCACTACCGCGTGATTGCCGATCGGTCGCATCGCGCAATCGCCGGTCTGTCGATGGGCGGCAGCCAGACGCTCAACATCGCCATCCCGAATCTCGAAAAATTCAGCTACATCGGCGTTTACAGCTCCGGAGTTCTGGGTGGCGGTCGAGGCGCCGCCGCCGCAGCCGGCGCGTCTGCTCCTCCGTTTGGCGCCGCGTGGGAACAGCAGAACCAGGCGTCACTCGACAACGCGGCAAGTAAAAAAGGACTGAAGGTGCTCTGGTTCTCGACCGGTGTCGACGACGGCCTGATGCCAACGACGAAAAGTACGGTTGAACTCCTCAAAAAGCATGGATTCGCGCCGGTGATGACGGAAAGCCCCGGCGGACACACCTGGCTCAACTGGCGGAGCTACCTCATCGAGTTTGCGCCGCAGTTGTTCTGATTCTCGATTGGCCGAGGCCGTGCAGGACCCAGAAATGCGCTCGCCGAAATCGAAATTACGAAAGCAAGGCGGGCCTTAAAACGTAATGCGGTCTTTGGCGGCCTCGATTTTTTTCATATCGACCCCCGGACACTTCTTGATGTCGTCAGCCGACTTGAAGCCGCCGGTCTTGTCGCGACACGCGATCAACACGCTCGCTTCCTTGCGCAGGAGCAGCACCACGCTCTCGAGTTCAACCGACGTCGCCCGATTCATGTTGAGCCTGGCAGGCGCTTCGCCAAGAAAGTTTGTCACCAGATACTCGATCACGGTTGCAAACTCTTCGTCAGTACCTTTCGCACCGCGCCATCGCATGTCGGCAACCGTCTGCTCCCAGCCTTCGCGCGTGAGCCGCTGTGCGGCCGCCCGATTGGGCTCGTGGCAGGTGCCACAGACCTTCACCACGGTGTCTTTCCCGGGACCGTCCGGCAATTGAGCCGATGCCGTGCCGGCCGAGGCCAAAACGATCCCCGCAACAACCGCCGCGCGCGCGATGAGCGACGTAAAAGTCGTCGACATAGCCATTCGATTTTAGCCCGTAACCGTACGGCTTCGTTCAACTTCAGGCACTGGCGCCGGAAGATCTCCAGCGAGCACGCGACGAGCGTGAGGCAGATCGAGCGCGCCGTCCCACCGCGCAATCACAACCGTCGCAACCGCGTTGCCGATGAGGTTGGTGATCGCCCTCGCTTCCGACATGAATCGATCGACCCCCACGAGAAGCGCCAAACCACCCGGAGGAATCGATGGCACTGCCGACAGCGTGGCCGCCAGTGTGATGAAGCCGCTGCCGGTCACACCGGCAGCTCCCTTCGACGTGAGCAACAAAATAGCCAGAATCGACAGCTGTTCGCGTAACGACAGTTTGAGTCCACTCGCCTGGGCCACGAACACGGCCGCCATCGTCATGTAAATGGACGTGCCGTCGAGGTTGAACGAGTAGCCGGTTGGAATGACGAGCCCGACCACCGGTTTGCTGCAGCCCAACTGCTCGAGCTTCATCATCAGTCGGGGCAGCGCCGATTCCGACGACGACGTGCCGAGGACGATCAGGATTTCTTCGGCGATATAGCGGAGCAGGCGGATCAGCGAAAGGCCGGCGAGGCGAACGATGATGCCGAGGACGATCAGGATGAACAGCAGGCAGGTAATGTACACACCCGCCATCAACTTGCCGAGCGAGAGCAGCGAAGCGATGCCATAGCGGCCGACGGTAAAAGCCATCGCTCCGAAGGCGCCGATCGGCGCCAGCCGCATGATCATGCCAACGACGACAAAGAGCACATGTGACAGCTGCTCGATTCCCGTCACCAGCAGGTGCGCACGTTCCCCTTGCGAAAGCAGCGCGATGCCGAAGAGCAGCGATACCACCAGCACCTGCAGAATGTCGCCGCGGACGAAGCCGTCGAGCACTGTCGTCGGAATGATGTTCAGCAGGAATTCGACGGTGCTCGTTGGCGCCCCGGCCGCCGCGGCCGGCGCACCGGCGGTCGGATCGACATGAAGCCCGCTCCCGGGCTGCAGGATATTCACAACCACGAGCCCAATCACGAGCGCGACAGTCGACACCACTTCGAAGTAGACCAGCGTCCGGATCCCAATCCGTCCGACGTCGCGCAGCGCGCCCATTCTCGCGATGCCGACGGTGATCGTCGCAAAAATGATCGGCGCGATCAGCATCTTGATCAGCTTGATGAACCCGTCGCCGAGCGGTTTCATCGCGGCGCCTGTGGCGGGCGCCACGACGCCGAGGATGACACCGAGCAGGATGCCGATCAGCACCTGTATGTAAAGGCTGCGATAGAAGGGGCGAGCCATGAGGCGGCGATGGTATCAGATCGCAATTCGCGGTTCGCAGTTCGCAATTCGCGGTTCGCGGTTCGCGGTTCGCGGTTCGCAATTCGCGGTTTGCCGTTTGCGGTTTGCGGTTTGCGGTTTGCGGTTTGCGGTTTGCGACAATCAGTTGGCAATCAGAAATTACCTCACGGCCTTGTGACCACATAGATTCCGCCAAGCACGATCGCACCGCCGGCGAGTTGTGCCGCGGAGAGAGGCTCACCGAGAAATATGGCGGCAAGGAGTGCGGTCAACGGCACTTGCGAGAGGATCGACACCGACGTCACCGTCGCCGGCAAATGGCCGAGCGCGTAGACGAGCGCGTAGTAGGCGCCGACCTGCGATACGAGCGCGAGGGCGAGAAGTGCGGCCCATGTGCGAGCCGAATAACCGGTCAACGGGACGCCCATGACGAGACACACGCCCAGCAGCGTCAGCACGCTGGCGGTGATCGCCACCGTGTTGAATGTGAGCGTATCCATCTCGGTCCTGGCCCGCTCGGTGGTGACCATATAGGCCGCCCAGAAGACGGCCGCGGTTAGCGCGAGCAGATCGCCAACGGCATCCCCGCGAAGCGCAGCACCGTGCCGCCAGGTATCGGCCACGACGATGAACGCGCAGCCGGCGAGCGCGAGAGCGAGCCCACCCCAGAACGCACCACGAGGCCGTTTGCGGAGCACGAACCAGGTTGCCAGGCCGACGAAGATCGGCGCGTTGTTGCCGAGCAACACGGCGGTCGCGGCTGACGTGCGAAGCACGGCACTGTTGAAGAACAGCAGGTCGAAAGCAAAGAACGCTCCGCCGGCGAAGGCGAGCAGGGCGGCGCGCGGACGAGAACCGGGGCCGCCGCGAATCGCGCGCCACGGCAGCAGGATCAGCGACGCGATCAACACGCGGTAGAAGGCCGATGCCGGAGCCGGTACAGCGGCCCAGCGAACGAACAGCGCCGACCACGACATGCCGCCAATCGCAGCCGCGAGCGCCGCGTAGGCGAGCCAACGCCGTTCACGAGTTCGCGGACGCCCGGGCGTCAGCGTTTCCGCTCGTTGTTCCAGTTGCGTGGTTTTCCCTGGACCAGCCAATCGATCCTGCTGCCGATCCGCCGCTGACGCGTAGCTTCTCTCTTTGCTTCCGTAATCCACTCGATGTGTTCCCGTTTGTGCCTGGGACTGAGCGCCGCGAACGCGGCCAGCGCGCGGGGGTCGCCCGCAGCGCTCTCTCAAGATACGCCGGCGTCTTCGCCGCGAGCAGATCCCGGCTGCGCCAAAGCATAATAATGGGTCCGTATGCCAACAGACGTCCGCGATCCACACGAACGCCTGCGAGACGACGTGCGGCTCCTCGGAGGGCTGCTGGGAGATACATTGCGGCAGCGTGAAGGCGCCGCGCTCTTTCACATCGTCGAACGGGTGCGCGCGTTGTCGAAAAGCGGCCGCGCGGGCAGTGATCGCGATCTCGACGTGCTGGCCGAGCTGTTGCGAGCCCTGCCGGTGGAATCGGCCGTGCCCATTGCCCGGGCGTTCTCGCACTTTCTGACGCTCGCCAACATCGCCGAGCAGCATCATCGCGTCCGCCGCCGGCGTGAATATCTGCGCGATCCGGAGGCGCCACCACAGCGCGGATCGTGTGACGAGACGTTCTCGCGTTTGATCGCGCAAGGCGTCTCGCCAGATGAGCTGCACGGCGCGACCACGTCGCTGCGTGTCGAACTGGTGCTGACCGCACACCCGACCGCCATCACGCGACGCACACTGATTCAGAAACACCTCCGCATCGCTGGCGCCCTCGCCGCCCAGGATCGCGTCGATCTGACCGCGCCCGAGCGCGCCGACATCGTGGCGTCGCTGCGGCGCGAAATCCTATCGGCGTGGGAGACCGACGAGATCCGCGCGCGCAGGCCGACGCCGGTCGATGAGGCGATCGCCGGACTGCTGATCTTCGAGCAGACCCTGTGGGACGCGGTTCCCCGATTCCTGCGTTCGTTGACTGCGGCGCTGACGCGGGCAACCGGGCGTGGTCTGCCGCTCGACGCCGCGCCGCTGCGATTCGGATCGTGGATGGGCGGCGATCGGGACGGGAACCCGACGGTCACGCCGGAGGTGACGCGTCTCGCCTGCAGCGTCGCGCGATGGATGGCGGCCGACTTGTACGAGCGGGAAATCGCAGCGCTGCGGTCGGAACTGTCCGTGACCGCCGCCTCGTCCGAACTCCGTGCCCGCGCCAGCGGCGCACGCGAGCCGTATCGTGCCGTCCTGCGAGAAGTCCGCGATCGCTTGCGCGCCACCCGGGACGCGCTCGGCCGTGATCTGTCACGCGCCGATCTGCTCAAGGGCGATTCCGATCGCCCGTCAGCAGTCCGCGTCCTTCCCTACACTTCGATCTCGGAGCTGGTCGAGCCGTTGCAGCTCTGTTATCGGTCGCTTGTCGAGACCGGGCAGAGTGTGATCGCGGATGGACGCCTGACCGACGTGCTGCGGCGGACGGCCGCATTCGGCCTCACACTCGTGCGCCTCGATCTGCGGCAGCACGCTGAACGCCACGCCGAGGCTCTCGCCGCGATCACCCAACATCGGGGACTCGGCTCGTACCTCGAGTGGGACGAATCGAAGCGGCAGGCGTTCCTGGTGAACGCACTCGGCGAGCAGCAGCCGCTGGCGCCGCCGCAGCTGGAGGCCGACGACACCGTCCGCGACGTGCTCGAGACGTTCGAGCTCGCCGGCACCATGAACCCGGAATCGCTGTCGGCATTCGTCGTATCGATGGCCCAGGCGCCGTCGGACGTCCTCGCGGTGGAAGCATTGCAGGCGCACTCGAAAAACCGGCTCCGCGCCGTTCCGCTGTTCGAGCGCATCGACGATCTCGGGCGCGCCGCCGACACGCTGCGATCGCTGCTCGCGATTCCCGGTTATCGGGCGCGGATCAATGGCCGTCAGGAGGTGATGATCGGCTACTCGGACTCGGCCAAGGACGGCGGTCGCCTGGCGTCGAATTGGGCACTCTATCGCGCGCAGGAATCAATCGTCGAGGTTTGCCGCGAGGCGCGCGTCGAGCTGACGCTGTTTCACGGCCGCGGCGGCAGCATCAGCCGTGGAGGCGGGCCGACCTATCTGGCGATCCAGTCCCAGCCGCCCGGGTCAGTCGATGGCCGGCTGCGCGCAACCGAACAAGGAGAAATGATTCAGGCGCAGTTCGGGCTGCCCGAAATTGCCACGCGCACGCTCGAGCTCTACACCACAGCAACCCTGGCGGCGACGCTCGAGCGGCACGACCCGCCGAGTCCGAGATGGCGCCCGGTCATGAGCCGGCTGGCCGACGAAGCACGCGCCGTGTATCGAGAGATCGTCTACGACAATCCGCGCTTCATCGAGTACTTCAGGACCGCAACGCCGGAGCTCGAACTGGGATCGGTACCGATCGGCAGCCGCCCGGTGCGCCGAACTGCCGACGGCGGCGTCGATTCGCTTCGTGCCATTCCCTGGGTATTCGCGTGGACGCAGACGCGCCTGCTTTTGCCGTCGTGGCTTGGAACCGGCGAGGCGCTGAGGTCGGCGATCGATGCCGGACAACTCGAGGTGATCTGCGAGATGTACGAACGGTGGCCCTTTTTCCGATCCACGCTCGATCTGATCGCCATGGTGCTTGCCGAGTCCGACGCCCGGATTGCGGCCGAGTACGATCGGCGGCTGGTGCCACCTGACCTGCAGTCCGTCGGCACCGATCTTCGGAGCCGGCTCGAGATGACGATTCGGGCCGTGCTCCAGGCCACCGGGAAGGAACGGCTGCTGACGGAGAATGCGGTGCTCCGCCGATCGATCGAGGTCCGCAATCCGTACGTGTATCCAATCAATCTCGTCCAGATTGAACTGCTCCGGCGACTCCGCGAAGCGGAAACCGTGGATCCACAGATCGCCAACGCGTTCATGGTGACGGTGAACGGGATCGCGGCGGGAATGAGAAATACGGGGTAGGACGGTTCGTTGGTTCGATGTTCGTTGGTTCGTGGGTTCGTGGGTTCGCACGAACTATCGAACCATCGAACCATCGAACACCGAACCATCGACTCGCTCTTACTCAATCACGACATACCGTTTCAACCGGTCCGTCTCTTTTTGTCCAACGTACTTGCCAATTTCCTTATCGAACTGCGCCCACGATTTCCACGGCCGATATTCCTTGAACTCGCGCACCATCCGCGGCCCGGCGCCGGGGATGCTCAGAATGTCTTCATCGGTCGCGGTGTTCAGATTGACGGGAATGAAGCAGTACTGGGCGAGCTTCGCGGTCGCGTCGGCACCGACGTATTTGCCGATTTCCTTGTCGAACTGGGCCCACGACTTCCACGGGCGGTATTCGGCAAACTCCCGCACCATGCGTTTGCCCGCTCCCGGCACGAGCAGGATCTCTTCCGGCGTCGCGGTATTCAGATTGATGTGCACGAACGCCTTCTCGTAGAACTGCATCGCCTGCTCCTGGGTCAGCCCCTTGCCGATCAGGAACGTGTTCAGCTCGGTGATGCTCTTGAACGGACGCACGCCGACGAGCGCCTTCGCGATTGCCGGGTTCATGTTCGGCATCTTCGCGAGGTCCGCTTCCGGCGCGGTATTCGCGTCGACCACGCCCTGCGACTTCCCGACCTGTGCG
Source organism: Vicinamibacterales bacterium (assembly GCA_051986585.1). Classification (GTDB taxonomy): domain Bacteria; phylum Acidobacteriota; class Vicinamibacteria; order Vicinamibacterales; family 2-12-FULL-66-21; genus JALZOC01. Next base: position 9,029 of record JBPYFA010000047.1, read on the forward strand.
CGAAGGCTGGCGGCCGGCATGGCGACCGTCAGCGCAAGCAACCCGGCGAGGATCCAACGTGTTCGAACCATCATCATGACACTCCTGAAATGCCGCGCTGAACAGCACGGGGTTGATGAGAACTTCTGCTATTCCTTGTCCCGCCTGCCTCTCCCTCTACCTGTCGGATAGCGATACGCGTAGGCGAGGCCAATCAATCCAAGCTGCGTCATCGTACCCGGCGCCAAGGCTGGCGGAGCTTTTGCCGTCATCGCCTTGATGACGAGCGCCCGGCCGGCGAGCGACGGATCGACTTCACGCTGGAACTCGACGTTGGCTTGGTAATGTAGATATATCCCGACGCCACCAGCCGCGACAAACAGCACCATCGTCAGTTGAAAGAGCCGCAGGCTCGCCCACGCGTGCGCCAGTTCATGCCAGGCGATAGCGGCCAGCGCGGCGGCAATCAGCACCAGCGGGATGAACTGAGCGGCCCCTTCGTCGTGCTTCAGCAGCAGCAGCTCGGTCCCGGTGCCAATCAGGCCGATGATCAGGATCGCGAGCAACGCTCGGCGAATGGTGTCGACCTCGGACACCACGGAATCCTAGCGTACCAACGCTCGCGCGCCAGTGCTATTCAACGAAGACCCTCACCTTCCTCGGCGTGACGTACAGCCGGTCCCCCGGCCGAACGCCGAGTCGGTCGAATTGATCGCGACCAAGCTCTGCGTGAATCAAGCCACCGTGCGCGCCGGCCAGCTCGAGTCGCACCATCGCACCAGCCGGTACGACTTCTTCGAGCACGGCCCAAAGCCCGGAACCGGCTTCGGTCTTGCTCACGTCGAATTCGTGCGGTCTCGTATAGGCGGCCGCCGTTCGAGGCTGCGAGTCGGCATGGACCGGGTACTCGACGTCGAGCGGACCGAAGATGCCTCGACCATCTTCGACCCGTCCGTGAAAGATGTTGACCGTGCCGAGAAAACTGATCACAAAGGGAGACGCCGGCCGTTCGACGACATCCTCGGGCGTGCCGTCCTGCTCGATCACGCCGTGGTTCATCACCGCGACTCGATCGGCCAGCTCCAGCGCTTCTTCCTGATCGTGGGTCACGAAGACGCTCGTCAGATGAATGTCGTCGTGGAGCCGCCGCAGCCACCGCCGAAGCTCCTGGCGCACCCGTGCATCGAGCGCGCCGAACGGCTCGTCGAGCAGCAGCACTTTCGGCTCGACCGCCAGTGCACGCGCCAGGGCGACCCGCTGACGCTGCCCACCGGAAAGCTCCGACGGTTTTCGATCGGCCATGAAATCGAGCTGCACGAGCTCGAGCAATTGCCGCACGCGCTGTCCGATCTCTGCGTCGTCGGGTCTCGTCGATCGCGGCCGGACACGGAGACCGAACGCCACGTTTTCGAACACGCTCATATGGCGGAACAGGGCGTAGTGCTGGAAGACGAACCCGACGCCGCGATCGCGCGCGTTCCGATCGGTCGCGTCTTCACCTTGCAGAATCACCGAGCCGGAATCGGCGGTCTCCAGACCGGCGATGATGCGCAGCAGCGTGGTTTTTCCCGAGCCGGACGGCCCAAGCAGCGCGACGAGCTCGCCCGACGCCACGCTGAGGCTGACGTCCTTCAAGGCGACGAAGCTCCCGAACGTCTTGTTCAGACCGCGGACTTCGATTCCCATGGCATACCTTCAATCGTCTGTTCCTCGGCCGGCGTCCGCGATCGTTCGACCCTGGTCTCGACAATCGCTTTGAGGACGAGCGTGACAATCGCCAGGCAGCCGAGCATGGACGCGACGGCAAACGCGGCCTGGGCGTTGTATTCGTTATAGAGAATCTCGACGTGCAGCGGGAGCGTGTTCGTCAGCCCTCTGATGTGCCCGGACACCACCGATACCGCGCCAAACTCGCCCATTGCCCGCGCGTTGGCGAGGATCACGCCATAGAGCAGCGCCCATTTGATGTTGGGCAGCGTGACACGAAGAAACATCTGCAGGCCGCCGGCGCCGAGCACGCGCGCCGCTTCCTCTTCCTCGGTGCCAATCGCTTCCATGATCGGAATGATCTCCCGCGCAACGAACGGAAAGGATACGAAGATGGTGGCGAGGATAATGCCCGGCACCGCGAACACAACCTGGAGTCCATGATCCAGCATCCAGGGACCGAACCAGCCTCGCCGTCCGAACAGCAGCACGAAGACGAGACCGGAAATGACCGGCGAGACGGCAAACGGCAAATCGATCAGCGTCAGCAGCAGCTGCCGCCCGCGAAATTGGAACTTGCCGATCGCCCAGCCGGCCGCGAGCCCGAACAGGACGTTCAGCGGCACCGCAACGGCGGCAGCCACCAGCGTCAGCTTCAACGCGGCCACCGCATCGGGCTCGACAATCGCGTCGCGGTACGACTCGAACCCTTTGGCAAATGCTTCGGCGAACACCGCGGCAAGCGGGACAACCAGAAAGATGGCAACGAATCCCAGCGCGATCGCCGTGATGAGCCATCGTACGCCCCGGGGTTCGGTCAGCCGGGATCTGCGAGATGCCGTCATGGCGCCACTCGCCGCCGCGCCCAGGTCTGCAGGCCGTTGATGGCCAGAAGCAACATGAACGACAGCGCCAGCATCACAATCGCGATCGCCGTCGCGCCTGCGTAATCGTATTGCTCGAGCTTGGTCACTATCAGCAATGGCGCAATCTCGGTCCGCATCGGCATATTGCCGGAAATGAACACCACGGAGCCGTATTCGCCGATCGCGCGGGCAAACGCCAGCGCGAACCCCGTCAGCCACGCCGGAAAAAGGTTCGGCAGGATCACCCGGCGCAGAACACCGATCCGGCTCGCACCGAGGCTCGTCGCCGCTTCTTCCACCTCGGGATCGAGATCCTCGATCACCGGCTGCAGCGTGCGCACGACGAATGGCAGACCGATGAAGATCAGCGCCACGGTCACACCGAGCGGGGTAAACGCCACGTTCACTCCGTATCTGGCGAGCGGCGCTCCGAGCCACCCTGTCGGCGCATACAGCGTCGTCAGCACGATGCCGGCCACCGCTGTCGGCAGGGCGAATGGCAGGTCGATGAGCGCATCGACGACTCGACGGCCGGGGAACGTGTAGCGGGCGAGCACCCAGGCCACCATCGATCCGAAGACGGCATTGATGACGGCTGCGGTCAGCGATGCCGTCAGGCTCAGCCGATACGACGCAACTACGCGCGGGTCGGTGATGGTGTCGCGGAACGCCGCCCACGACATCCCGAACGTTCGTACGGGTAACGTCGCTAGCGGGATCAAGACGACAAGGCTCAAGTAGAGGATCGTGATCCCCATCGTGAGGCCGAAACCCGGAAGGACGCGGCGGCGGACACTCATCCTGGTCATCGCGTGCCTGGCTTGTAGATCTGATCGAACACTCCGCCGTCAGCGAAGTGCGTCTTCTGCGCCTTCTGCCACCCGCCGAACACTTCGTCGACCGTAAAGAGCTTCAGTTTGCCGAAGCTGTTGGCAAACCGCGCGGCAACCGCCGGATCGCGGGGCCGATAGTGCCGTTTCGCCGCAATCTCCTGTCCTTCCGGCGAATACAAGTACTGCAAATACGCTTCGGCAACCGCGCGCGTGCCTTTGCGATCGACCACTTTGTCGACCACGGCAACCGGCGGCTCGGCGAGCACGCTCGTCGAGGGCACGATGATCTCGAGCTGGCCAGGAGATTCGTCGAGCGCGAGATACGCTTCGTTCTCCCACGCGAGCAACACGTCGCCAATCCGCCGCTGAACGAACGTAATCGTCGATCCGCGGGCACCGGAATCGAGCACCGGCACTTTGCGGTAGAGATCGGTCACAAACTGGCGGGCCTTTTCGTCGGTGCCGCCGGGCTGGCGAAGCACATACCCCCAGGCGGCGAGATAGTTCCACCGGGCACCGCCAGATGTCTTCGGGTTGGCAGTGATGATCTGGATTCCAGGCTTGGACAGATCGGACCAGTCCTTGATGCCCTTCGGGTTCCCCTTGCGGACGAGAAACACGACGGTCGACGTGTACGGCGAACTGTTCTGCGGCAGGCGCTTCTGCCACGTCGTCGTCGTCAAGCCAGCCTGGGCCACGGCGTCGACGTCGTACGCCAGCGCGAGCGTCACGACGTCCGCTTCCAGTCCGTCGATCACGGCACGCGCTTGCGCGCCGGACCCGCCGTGGGACTGCTTGATGGTCACACTCTGGCCAGTCTTTGCTTTCCAGTACTTGGTGAAAGCGGCATTGAATTCCTGGTACAGCTCGCGCGTCGGATCGTACGAGGCATTGAGTAGGGTCTGTGCTGCGGTTGATGCGGCAAGAGCAGTAACGACGGTGAGGATCGATATCACGCGAAGAAGCATTTTCATCATGAGCCTGAATCTCCGGTCTAGAAGGCCAGCTGGGCCCGGAACAGCAACACGTTTTCCTTTCGCCGTCCCACGCCCCCGTCGAGGAGCGTTCGCTCGAAGGTGGCGTAGTACTTGATGAACGCGTTCGGGTACCAGTTGGCAGCGACTGTGACGGCTCGCGCGCGCTGATTGGCGTTGGCGCTGGCGAGAGCGTCAGTGAATGCGAGCGGATCGATCCGGAGTTCCGAGTACCTCGCCGCCACTTGCAGCGCCCCCCAGTCACCGTGTTCGAAATCCAGGTTGTGCCTCGGGTGGACACCGCGATCCGACGCCGCTTCACCTGTCAGCACGTACGAGCCGGTGACTTCCCACCCTTGATTCGTGATCGTCGACGTGCTGCCGGATCGAGAAACCTCCTGCGTCGAACGCATGTACTCGCCATAGCCGCCGAAGGATTTGTGGTAATAGAACGCGGCCGGCGACACTCGCTCGCGGCTGCCCGACGCGGTCGCGCTGACGACATAGGTGAAGTACGTCAACCCGCCCAACGTGCGGAACGACGGCAAAGCCCCCTGCTGGTCGCCGATCGAACCACCGATATGGAATCCCAGCCCGTTCAGTGCACCACCTGGACTCGACGCAGATCTGAACGGCTGCCAGACAATGCGGCCGGCGAGATCCTTCGACCCGTTCTGATCGAGGTCGGTTGTCGAGCTGACCCCATCAGGAACGCCGTTGAACACCCCGCCGCTGAACGAGACGCGCGGCGACGGATCCGCTTGCGCCTGGAACCCGATATCGCGATTTGGCACCAGCAATGACGCGATCGAGCGTTCTGGGAAGACGAGATACGGATCGCCAATCAACAACTCGTAGCCGACCGGCGTCTTGTCCTTGCCACTGCGAATCCGGAATCTCGGCGATACCCGAACGTCGAAGTAGCCGTCGGTCAGCGTCACGTTTCCTCCACCGAAATCCGGCATCACTTTGTACTCGAAGTACTTCGCGATCCGGCCAGAGAACGTGGGACGCAGTTTGCGAACGGTGAACGTTGCCGGAGGTGTTTCGTCGCTGTCGATAGGGAGCCGGGCGTCGACCTGAACCGTGAGGCCGATGACGAGCCGGTTTTCCCCGTCGGCCGATTGCAGGACGAACCCATCCTGCCAGCCGGCGGTGACCGCCGGCGTCGACGTCTGCGAGCCATCGTTTTGCGCCGCGGCCGGCCGTTCGCCTGCCGCCATCGCGGCAGCGAATGCGATCACCACCGCTGTCGACCACGTCATCAAAGCTCTCTGACCTCGCGTCTCACGACCGTCTCTGCAACAAAAAAGGCCCGGTAGCACATGGCTGCCGGGCCTCGAACTGATTTGAGCCTTATCCGATGGGAATTACGAGGTCACGGGAACAGGCGTACAGCGCGGGGTCCGGAGCACACCGGACAACAACACGCGCACACGGCCATTCCGCACATCCGGTCTTTATGTCACACGGCCGCGGGGACGGTCAAGCCCACCGCGCGTGTGCGACTGCCTGACATGCCGCGATCCGGCCGGCCGGAGTACACTGTCGGTTGTGATCGCGAGGTGTCTTCGCCTCACAAGTCTCGCCGTTTTCAGCGCGGCCACCAGCGTCGTCGTGCTCGCTACCCAGACGACGCCGATTCAGCGCGCGCCGCGGATGCTGCGGTCGAGCATCGAGCTCACGGCCGTCACGGCCACGGTCCGCGACGGCGACGGGCGGCTGGTGCCCGACTTGCCGGTCGACGCGTTCACCGTCTACGAAGACGGCGAACCGCAAGTCATCACGCAGTTCACGCACGATCGCGTCCCGGTCGGCCTCGGGCTGCTGCTCGATGTCAGCGACAGCATGTTCGGTCAACGCATCCTCGACGCGCGCGCGGCGGTCGAGCGATTTCTGCTCGAGCTGCTTTCGCCAGAGGATTCGTTGTTCGTGATGACCTTCAATCACACGCCGCATCTGCTGACGACGTGGACGTCGCCGGGCGAGGCGACCACCGTTCGCGGAGCGCTCGACAGCGTGCGGCCATCCGGTGGGACCGCGATCTACGATACGGTGCTGACCGCGCTGTCGATGATCGATCAGCGTCCCCGCGACCGGGCCGCGCTGGTGCTCATCTCCGACGGTGCCGACACGGCCAGCGATACCAGCCTGCGCGACCTGCGCTCGGCGCTGCTGCGGACTGATGCCTTCATCTTTGCCGTCGCCATCGACTCACCGGTGCGCCAGGCGATCAACGCGCGCGTGAACCCCGAAGCGCTGGGTGAGGTCACCAATCAAACCGGCGGGCACACGGAAGTCGTCCGCGACACGAACGAGCTGGCCGGCGCCACCTCGCGGATTGCCGAGGAACTCAATACGCAGTACGTGATCGGCTACTCATCGCCCCATCCTGGCGACGGCAAGTATCACAGCATCCGCGTACGAGTGAATCGCGAGGGATACAAGGTACGGGCACGGAACGGCTATGTATCCGTCCCGACGCACAAGAATCCCTAATCCCTCATCGCTCATCCTCGAATACTCGAATCGCTAATCACGAATCACTAATCCTCGAATCCTTCGAATCGCGAATCCTCGAATTGCGAACTGCGAACTGCGAACTGCGAATCGCGAACTGCGAATTGCGAATTGCGAATTAGATTTTCGGCACACGATAATCGACGAGGAGCACGGTCACATCGTCCTCCCCTCCGCGTTCGAGTGCGAGCGACGCGAGTGAGTCGCAGTCTTCCTGCGGCGCGCGGCGGTAGCTGAGCGCGTCGGCGAGCTGCTCGTGGTCGAGGACGTCGGTCAGGCCGTTGGTACACAGCAGCAATCGATCGCCGTCGCGGATCCGGAAGTGCTCGATCAGCACTTCGGGCAGGCCTCGCTTTCCGCCAAGCGCATCGGTGAGGATGTGCTGCAGGTCCTGCGACGAACGCGGAACGGATTGCAGTTGCGGGCCGGCGGCATTGCGCTCCTCGAGCGTGTGATCGGCGGTGAGCCGCATCAGGTCGCCGTCACGATAGCAATACGCGCGAGAATGCCCGACGTGGGCGATGAACAGATCGTCGCCGGCACTGTAGGCGGCGGTCAACGTCGTCGCAATCCCACGAAGATCGGCATGGGATTCCCCCTGTCTCAGGACAGCGTCGTTGATCCGTTCGTAAAAGCGCTGCGCTCGTTCCATCACTTGGGTTGCGGTGGATCCGTCGATGCGAACGTTCCATTGGCCATAATGCAACGCGAGGTGGGCAAACGTACTGAGCGCCACGCGGCTCGCCATGCTGCCTTTGCCGCCGTCGCCAAGACCGTCGGCGACCATGAAGGCATACGCCTGCTCGTCGAACCGCCCCGGCAAGTCGCTCGCCGCCAGGCTGGTTCGCATCACCGTCTGACTGCGCGCCAACTGAATCGCGAGGTAGTGATCGTCGTTCTGCGGCCGAAGCTTCCCGCGCCGGGAGGTCGCCCCCATTTCCACGCGAACGACCGACGACAGCGTCTGGAACGTTTCGGCATTCAGAATCGGCCCCAACGCCCGCCGCTGTTCCAGCCGCGTTTCCTCG
>JBPYFA010000048.1:0-10565 GCA_051986585.1 Vicinamibacterales bacterium
GTCGGGTTTCACGCTGGCGGAGCTGTCTGCCAGTAGCCGACGTGGACGTCGCGCGCTTCGGCCACGAGCAACGGCCCGACGATCCGCACCCGATCCGCTGCCCGCGCCAGCAGTTCCCTGCAGGGCATCAGAAAATCACCGCCCGCCAACTTCGCCAACTCCTCGGCCGGCAATGCATAGACCAACGACCTGATGCCGGCCCAGTACATTTTTCCGGCACACATGGCGCACGGCTCGCAGCTCGTATAGAGGATGCCTCGTCGAATCTGATCGGGTGACAGCTGACCAATCGCGGCCGCCACCAGGTTGGTTTCCGCGTGTGCCGTTGGATCGCGATCGGTGGCGATCGTGTTGCGGGCCGTCAGGACAACGCGACCGTCCACGACGAGCAACGCTCCGAATGGATGGTTTCCTGCGCCGCGAGCCTGGCGGGCAAGCTCGATCGCCTGCCGAAGGAAGCCCTCGTCCGCGTCTGCTCTGCTCATCGTTCAGCCGCTTATGCGGTCCGAAGCGATCGGGCGATCAGTCCGAGTCCGCCGAACAGCAATCCCAGCATCACAATCGTGTTGAACAGGGTCGTCTGACGGAAATAGATGTCCATGTTCATCAAGACGCCTGCGAGGATGATCGCGAGACCGAGCAAAGTCAGCAGCCAGCCGACAATCGATCGTCCGTTGTAGAACAGAAAGGCGACGCCGACGAGCAGCGGCAACAGCGTCGGACCGAAGCCGCCAAACCGCCCGAAACTCCAGAACGAGGTAGTGACCTGCACCTGGTTGAGCAGGAGGTACACTCCCACGACCGCCATGGTCAGGCCGATGAAGAATTGGCCAACGCCACCCGGTGTTCCGCCCGCACCGCGCTTCTCTGGCAAGGTTTCTGTTGTCGTCACGCGGGAAGGATAGCAGACCGCGAGTGCTTAGAGGCTTCCCCGACCTGGCTGCTCCTTGAAGACCAGCGCCGGCACGAGAAGCAGCAATCCTTGCACGAAATCGCCACCGGCGAGATCCATCCGATGCAACTTCAGGTAGACGACCGGTGCACTGAGCAGGATCGTCACCGCCGTAAACCTCGCGAGAAACAGTCCCTCAGGCTTGCGTTTCAGAATCCAGGCCAGCGCGATCCCGGTCACCGCCGCTCGCACGATCATGGCGAGACCAAGAAACGTGAGCGGCACCTCGACGTCCGGCGTCATCGCCAATTTCAGCCCAGCCATCATGCCGGCGGGATTGACGATGGAGGCAAGGCCTTCGAGGCATTGCATCAGGCCAGTGAGCGCGAGGAGCACGAGCAAGGTGCCGCGCGCGTATTTCATCGTCCGGTCACGCGGACTGGTTCCGACGCAGCATTCTCGTTGCTAACACAGCGAGGACGCCGATTACGACGCCGGACGCAATCCCGATGAGCGGCCCGACCAGCGACATCATCAACCGTGGCGAATCGGGAAGCGGCATCGACGACATCATGGCGGCTTCCTGCGGATGGCGCGCTATGTACTGGGCGAACAGCACAACGTGCGATGCCGTCACCCACACGCTGTTGGCCACACCGGTCAGAAGTCCGTGAACGAAGGGCTGGCCTGGCTCACGGTGGGCGATGATGTAGGCCGTCGCTACGACGATGACCAGCCAGAACAAAGGTTCGATGGTCGATGGGATCACGAACACAGTCGCGATTCCCATGACGAGTCCGAACATCGAGAGTTGAAGAATGAGTTTCCAGTTCATGTCCTCTCCCGTGACTGTCCACTCAGCAACTCGGTCGGCACCGAGTTGAATCTTGGCACAACATTCTCGGTATTCCCCACCCCACAAAGATTCGGTCCGTTGTGCCTCTGGCAGCCTGTCGGCGTAACACTCGTTCCTTCAAGCATGGCACAGTTGATTTTCCCGAGCGAACCGCGACCGCAACTCAAGGCTGGGTCTACTTACCTGTCAGCATCAGGTTTCCCGCACCGAGATGGGCGCGCAGCGTGTACTTTCCCTGACCCGACCAGGTGAACTCCTGCAGCAAACCCGACTTCGAGCCGCCGAACGGGCTCGCATTGAGGTCCCCCGCCTTCACCGCGGCATCGACGTGCGAATAGTCGTTCGCATCGCCGACCGCAATTTGGACGTTTCCGGCGTAGCTCTCCACGTCTTTGTTTCCAGTAATGCCGGCCATCGTCAGCTCACCGCCGCTCAGCCGAACGACGACGTCTGCAGTGGCGGGCAGTTCAACGACCGCGTGAAAGTTGCTGTGTGGAGTGTCCTTGATCTTCACCGTGGCCTCGCCACCGCTGGTTGCCACATCCACTTTCGTAGTACTTGTGTCGCTTACGGCAACACGAATGTGATTATCTGCGGCGGGTTTGATCTCGTAGCCGCCGCCATCGAGGTCGAGGTTGATCTTTCCAGCGGCGACGAACGGCTTATCAGCGGCAGACGTCGTGGGCGCTTCGGCGGCCTTGTCCGTCGCGGTGCTGCCTGCGTCGTGGCAAGCCGGTGAACAGAGGACCGTCACAAGAACGATGATCTTGCGTAACGTTGATCGCACGGTTTGCGCCTCCCTGCACACGTCATGCTAGCACCGGGCGGTCGAGGCATACGGAATGGCGCTTAGCCATAAACTGTGTGCCCCCGTGTCTCCGTGTTAAATCTTGTTCCGTGCTCTCCGTTTTCTCCGAGGCCGCGCATGTCCAATCCGACTCTGCCGCCCGAAGTCGTCTCTCGATTCCTCGACAATGCCTGTCCGGATCATCACGTGCGAGGCGGAGGCGATCACATCCGCGCAGAGCACACCGCGCTGCGGCTGCTCCAGCGATACCCGGAAATCGGCGCCGCCGACTTCTACACGGCGGTCGTCTGTGGCGATATCGATGCCGTCACGCGGGCGCTTGACTCGGATCCGGGTTGGGCGACGCGCGCCAACGGCGAGCCAGGTGCAGGGCGCACCGATGCGGGGGGCGAAGGGGATCTCCTGAAGCGCGACTGGGGGTCGAAAGGCTGGGAGCCGTTGTCGTATTTGTGCTTCACGCGGCTCCCGCTGCCGGCGGTTTCGGCAAACGCCGTCGCGATCGCGCGGACGTTGCTGGACCATGGCGCCGATCCACACGTTTTCTTCATGGCCGGCGGCAGTCAGTACACGCCATTAGTCGGCGCGATCGGCGAAGGGGAAGAGGGCCGGCGGCCGCACCCCGACCGTAACGCGCTGGTGGATCTGCTGCTCGCTCGCGGCGCAAATCCCTACGACATTCAGGCGCTCTACAACATCGGCTTCAACGGCAATATCCTCTGGTTTCTCGAAACCATCTATGCGCATTCAGTGCGGACGGGACGCGCTGCGGATTGGGCGGATCCGGAATGGCCGATGCTCGACATGGGTGGGTACGGATCGGGGGCCCGCTGGCATCTCAGCCACGCAATCGAGCACGATGACGTAAGACTCGCCGAATGGTGCCTGGCACACGGGGCCAATCCCAAGACACCTGCGCCAAAGCGAAGCAGAGATCAGCGCTCTCTTTACGAGATGGCCGTCGCGGGCGGCCGATCAGAAATCGCGGCGCTGCTCGCCAGATATGGCGCCAGTGGCTCACCGATCTCGTTGAGTCCAATGCAAGCGCTGATCGCGGCATGCCGGAACTCACAGTTGCCGACGATCCGCGAACAGATCGCCGCGCATCCGGAGTGTCTTCACCGTACGGAGCCACTTTTCGCAGCGGCCCGTTACAACCGTCGCGAGGCCGCGGAACTGCTGCTGGAATCAGGGACTTCTCCGGACATTGAAAGCAGCGATGGTGAACGTCCGCTTCATATCGCCGCCTACCACGACAGCGCTGACGTGGGCGAGCTCTTGATCGCTCGAGGCGCGACTGTCGATCCAATCGGCCGCAAGTATGGCAACACTCCGCTCGGGGGTGCGATGCACTGCCGGTCGACGAAAATGATTGCGCTGCTGAGCCGGTTCAGCTGCAGCACTTGGGAAGTCGGCTACGCGGGCGATATCGATCGGCTGCGGGAGTTGCTGGCCGAAAAGCCGGAACGCGCCCGGGCGACCGGAGACGGGGAGACGCTCCTGATGTGGCTGCCTCCGCATGATGAGACGAAGGCAATGGAAGTCGCGAGAGCGCTGGTCGAGAATGGCGCCGATCCGCGGGTGCGAGATCCTCACGGCATGACTGCTGCGGACCGAGCCGAACGCAATGCAATGTACGAAGTGGCGGCGTTCCTAAGGGCGCGAGAGTAAGGCTCCGGTCCGTGCCGCAAGATCAGACCGAACGCTCGAATCCGGCTCACGTTCGGGCTAGCTCGGCGCCAACTGCGGCGGCTCTGGTCTCAAGCATCAAAAGCTCATTCGCGTCCAAATACTGTTTCGGGACCACCGCGAGGTCCTCACCCTCCTCCTCGACGACAAAACACGTCGAGCACACGCGAACGACAATCCCGCTGGTCCACCGGATGTACCCAGATCCGCGAGCGGTCGTCAGGCGAATCCCTTCATCGTCGATGTCTACGACGGCCTCCTCCTGCGCCCAGGCAAATCGCCACAGATACGCCATCTTGATGGCGCGCACCTCGTTGATCATCGAGACCGTCCACGCGATCGCCATCCCGAATGCGGTGAAGGCGGGCGGCCGTAGAACGAAGGACAGAAGCAACGCAACGAGCAGCGCGCCGATTGGATAGGCTCCTTGCCGTCGCAACGCGCGCCACTGCTGATTCCTGATGACTTCGTCGAAGTCTGCCGGCGTCGCCCGAAACTGCGCCATGTGGTGCGACTCCTCAAAAGGTTGACGAACTGACACGCGTGGCGGTGCTGGCTACGCCGTCACGCCCAGCGAGTCATCGAATATTGTGTTGTGGGGAGTGAGCAATTGTAGCAGACCCAGCTAGCACGGTCACCACAGAGCCGGATCCCGGCCCCGGATCACCGATCCCGGAGCCCAGCGTCAGCGCTCATGATCAGGATCTGCAGCAATGACGACGCGGGCCGCTTCGCTGTACTCCTCAGAATGCTGGGCTGCCGCGATCACCTGGTCGTCGCTTCGATTTCGCCACACTTCTTCGAGAGTAATCGTCATCGCCAGTTGCCCTCTCGTTTCTCGTTCCGCCGGCGAGTGTGTGAACTAATCGATATCCAGTACCCGCTTCAGCCACGCGATCATCTCGGCCTTGTAGTGCTGCTGGTCGGCATCTTTCCACCCGCCCATGCCGTGCCCTCCCGCCTCGACCGTGATGATGTCGCAGCGGTCGCCAATTTTCCGCATGGCTTCGCAGAGGATCGTCGACTGCTCGTAAGGGACCTGATCGTCGCGGGTTCCGTGAATCGCAAGAAACGGCGGCATGCCCTTGTGCACGGCGTAGAGCGGCGAGATTTCCTTGAGCTTCGCGAAGCTCGCTTCGTCGTAGCCTTCTGCGCCGAAGAACCAGATGCCGCCGCCCGTTTTCTGATGCCCGTTGATCGACGCCATGTTGAAACGACCGGGGTAGGCCTGTCGCTGTCGCGCGATCTTCTCGTAGTCCACCGGGCCGTAGATATCGACCACCGCCGCGACTCGCGTCGCGGGCGTCTCGTGCGTCGCTGCGTAGTTGACGAGGAAGCCGCCCGCCGATTCGCCCGCGATCACGATCTTCGCGGGATCGACCTTGTAGGTGCGGGCGTTCGCCTTCACCCACTTGATCGATGCATCGACGTCTTCGCGTGCCTCAGGAAATCGGAATTCTGGGGCCATGCGATAGTCGATGCTGAACCAGACGAACCCGGCATCCGCAAGCGGCTGAAAGGTCGGTGACATGTTCGTGGCGCGACTGCCGCCGTCGAATCCGCCGCCGTGCACGAGGATCGCGGCCGGGAACGGTCCGGGGCCGTCCGGCACATGCACGTCGAGGAGCAGCGCGTGACCGTTCGGCTTGCCATACTCGATACCTTTTTGATCGAGTGGCTGGAGCAACGCGACAACGCAGACGATGGCGAGAGTGAGTGGTTTCATAGTCAAGCGCAGTCCTTGTGGTGCGGTTGTCAGCTACGCCGAGCATTCTAGACCGGCGGTGACCGGCATGATGCGAACACTATCACCGAAAGTCGGGGCTGTGGCCGGGCGACGCCGCGTCTGCCTTCTCTCACACGGCCGACCGGATTTGCACCTTCAGTGCGACGGATACCCTGGTCCGCGCTCGAACAGCGACGACACGATCGCCGCCGGAACACCAGTTGCGTGAGGCAGTTCGTTCAAGTTGCGCTGCACCCGGCGCAGGTCCGTGTGGTACATCAGTTCGATTTCGCAGAAGTCTTTGACGTACTCGAGCACGTCGTTGAACTCACTCCTCGGCATGCGCTTCAACGCCACCCGCTCGACCCGCTTTGTTTCCGCACGTATCGCTGACGCGTCGACGTTCAGGTCTTCGAGCGATGCGGTCAATGCCGCCTTGAACGCCGCAACAAAGTTCGACGAGGGGCGCGCGGAGAATACGGTCGTGAGATAGGTGGCGAGGTTGACGACCACCATGATTGTCCGTTTCTCCGCTTTGATGATGGTGCCACCCCAGTCACCGAGCGCGCCATCGCCCGGGTCCAACGACGCCTGGGACGGAAGCTTCCAGGTGCGCACAACCCGCCACATCTTTTGATCGCAATGCACGATTGGCATCCGCAGCGCGACTGCGAAAGACGTTCCAGTGGAAACCTCGAACAGAGTCGAACCGCAGCTGTCCCGCGGTTGCACTATTTGCATCGGGCCCTTCAACACGTCAGCGTCAGAAAATGCCGACCAGCTCACGCCTTCGCACCGGCCGTACGCAGACGGACCGCTACCGGGTCATGCCCGTTCTTCACCGCCCACGCCAACGGCGTCGCCCAGGGCATGCCCGCCTGGTGGACGTCCGCACCACGGGCCAGCAGGAACTCGACCATCCCGAGCTGTCCGCGACGCGCAGCGAGGCCAAGCGGCGTGGACCGGTACTCCTCATCGATGGCATCGATGCGTGCGCCATGATCGAGCAGGAGTCGAGTCTTCCCGAGCTCCCCCTCAGCGGCCATGTGGTGCAACAGCGTCAGGCGGTGCCAGTTCATGTGGTTCGCGTCCATGCCATGTTCGAGCAGAAATGCGGCCGTGCGTTCATGTTTGAAGTAATAGTACGGCGCCCACTTAGACACTGGGGGCACACGCGCCCCGAGCCGGATCAGGAATTCGAGGACCTCGTGATCGCCAGCGTTCGCCGGACCGGCGAGAACGCCGTCGCCCCACTCCTCGTCGTTGAGGATTCCGGGAGTAGCCGCGATTAATTGTTCGGCATCCGAGAACCGGCGGTCGGCGATCGCCCGTCCGATTTGGTGGCGATGATCGTCAGGCTCGCGACCGCCATGCGCACGCAGCAGCTCCAGAAGAGTCGGTTTGCCTAGGTGATGCAGCATCCGACCGCGCATGCGCGCCATGTCCATCGGCGTCCCGCTCGATTCCACCATGCCATTCGGGTCGGCACCACGATCCAACAGCAACGCAGCGATATCATGGCGATCGCTATAAACGGCGTTCCAAAGCGCGTGCCCTCTCGGCGCGCCTTCCTCGGGCGCATTCGGATCAGCCCCGTACTCGAGCAGCAATCGAACCGTTTCAATATCGCCGCGACGGGCTGCAGCCGAGAGGGGACGGTGATGATTCGTGTCCTCCTCGCAGGCCGCGGAACGATCGCTGGCAAGCGTGCGGCGGATGAACTCGTTGTCTCCGATCAGGGCTGCAAGGAACATCGTGTAACGAGCGCCACGCGCCAACAAGAGATCGGCGATGGCGCGACCATCCTCCACGGGCCCACCAGCGATAAAGGTCCTCATCAACGCGAGGTGAATGGGGCGATAGCCATCGCCTCGGATCGGATCGGGATGCGCCCCCGTGTCGAGGAGTGCCTGCACGATCGCGCGATGTCGGCGCATCGCGGCGTGATGCAGCGCCGTGTCTCCGGTGTCGTTCGCCGCCGTCGCCAGAGAGGGATCGCGCTGCAGCTCGGCGGCAACTTTATCCAGATCTCCGGCGTCAGCCGCGTCGATGATCGCGCGAATACCCGAGGCGAGCTGGTATCGTCGCTCGATCCGACGCCTCAGCAGCGTGACGACATCCCCGTGCTCGTGGTCTTCCGCGATCGTCAGCAGCGAATCCTGGAACGGATAGCTGCGATAGGCCAGATCCGCACCGTGGTCGATGAGCAGCTTCACGATCGCGAGGTGCCCTTCGCGGACGGCGAAGTGGATTGGCGGCGTGTAGTTGTATTCGACGAGTGCCAGCCCGGATGCGCGCGCAATCGAGCGCCGGATATGTTTCAGGTCACCAGCACGCGCCGCGACAAACATGTCGAACACATCGTCTGTTGTGACCACGTTGCCGTCTTGAAGCGTGTACGGCCGCCCGGGCCGCAGCTCCACCGGCCGAATGAGCGAGGTGCCGAGTGCCCCGTGGCTGCGCGCGGCACGGACATATTCGACAAGCCGCTCCCACCGCGCGAACCCGTACTGATGCGCGATCTCGGACTGCGCAATGGAGAGCTTGATGTGCTTCTCGTGCGAGAGGTCTTTTGCCTGCTTACGTAGTTGTTCGAGGGATGGCCGCGACGGGAGAGTCGCCATGGGATCTCCTTCCAAAACGCCCGTGTCCGCCCGGCGGGCTGAAAGAAGATCGAGAGTGGCGATCGTTCGAGTCGGACAGGTGGGCTCGGCCCTTCCCGCGGACGGGATGCGCCCTGCGACGCACTCCCAGCCTAGCGAGCGTCGGCAGCATCGTCAACCTGAAAGCGTTTCTCCAGACGTGCCCCGCTGTAGCACTAATATGCTACAATTCAAATCGGATGACGAAGGAAGTAACACTCCGTCAGGCGGGTGGGTCAGTCAGCGCGACGCTCCCGAAAGACATGGCCGATCGGCTCAGGCTCGAGGCAGGAGACCGCGTGTTGGCGGTGGAAACGGACCGCGGCATCCTGCTCACTCCATATTCCGAGGAGACCGAACGTGCACTGAGGATTGCCGCAAAGGCTGCGAAGAAATACCGCAATGCTCTACGCGAGCTGGCCAAGTGACCAGTGCCGAAGCGGCGTAAAGAGCCGGTGTGGCTAGCCCGGCTGGTTGTCGATGCCGTCCACACTGACCAGATACGCGAGCACGGCGGTCTGCCTGGTATTCGCGACGAGAATGCACTTGAATCTGCGCTGGCACGACCGCGGCAGCGATGGCAATACGATCCAAACGTCGACACGGGGGCTGTGGCAGCGGCGTATGCCTTCGGACTGGTGAACAATCATCCCTATCGCGACGGCAACAAGCGCATTGGCTTTTTGGCGATGGTCACATTCCTCGGCATTAATGGCTTCGACTTCGACGCGCCCGAGCCGGAGGTCGTCACCCGGATTCTCATGCTTGCGGACGGCAGCCTCTCAGAGGAACAACTGGCCGAATGGATTCGGTCGCGCATCCTTTAGCGGACATCACTTCTCCGCGCCGAGGCCATCCGCCGCCCACCCGTCGACGATCGCCTTCGCCATTCTCGCAATCAGCAGCTCCCCCTCGTTCTCGGGAGTCCAGCTGGTGTCGACGTTTTCGTAGGTGAACGCGGAAATGACGATCGGTCCGTTCTTCGTGTACACGATTCCGACATCGTTCCGCACATGATCGAGGCTGCCGGTCTTGTTCGCGATGTGGCTCGCCACCTCGGTGGTGTCCGTGTCTTCCAGGTAATGGGGGATGCAGTTGCGCCAGAACTGGTGCTGCAGGATGTCGACCATCCGCGCGCAGAGGTTCTGATCGGCGAGATCGCACCGCTCGATCGATTGCAGAACGGCCGCCATCTCGCGCGCGGTCGTGCGGCCGATGCCGAACGGCTTCAGTTCCGGAGACTGATCGCCTTCCTTCGGCCTGCTGATCGGGCGGATGCTCATCGTCGCTTGTAGTCCCATCGTCTGCAAGCGACGATTGACGTTCTCTCGCCCGACGTGAGCGAGCACGAGATTAGCAGCCGTGTTGTCGCTCTGCGTGATCATCAACACGATGGCGGTCTCGAAATTGATCTCGGCGGGGGTATGAAACAGGAGCAGCACGCCGGAGCCGGATACCTGGTCTTCTTTGCGAAGCGGCAGCATGTCGTCGAACGACACGCGCTTCTCTTTCACTTGATGCATCGCCTCAAGCATGATCGGCAGCTTGATCACAGACGCGGTATTGACCGGCACATCCGGGTTCAAGGCAACCGTCTTGCCCGTCCGCAGGTGCTTCGCAAACAGCGAGACCTTTCCGCGGTGATGGCGAGCATAGTTGTTCATCTGATTCTGCAATGTTTCGTCGATGTGCTCGGGCTGCCCCGTGGCTCGTGATCCGTGGGACTGGGCAACAGCTGGCATCAGGACGGTCGCGCAGATCGCTGCCAAAGCGGAGAGATGGATGGCCGTTCGCCAACGCACGTTGATTCCCTTCATGCCGATCGATATACCACGGGCACTGGTCCGCTGTCGCGCGAAGCGCGAACCGCGAACCGCGAACCGCGAACCAGTGAACCGCGAACTGCGAATTGCGAACTGCGAATTGCGAATCGCGTCAGCCAGTCAGCGGATCGA
>JBPYFA010000049.1:0-8700 GCA_051986585.1 Vicinamibacterales bacterium
TGCCGGCGCCGTTGGGACCGATCAGCGCAATCCGATCGCCGCGCTCGATGTGGACGTTCACCGAGTCGAACACGACACGTGTGCCATACGCTTTCCGAACGCCCCGCAGATCGAGCACCGTCCGGCCGCTTTTTGCGCAGGTGGGAAAGGTGAAGTGCACACGCTTCCGCTCGGGCGGGATCTCGATGGGAATGATCTTTTCCATCATCTTGATCCGGCTCTGTACCTGCGCCGCCTTCGTCGCCTGATACCGGAAGCGGTTGATGAACGCCTGCATCCGTTCGATCTCGTCGTCCTGTTCGCGTTTCTGCTGCCGGAGCCGTTCCATCCGCGCGTCGCGCTCGACCAGATACTCGCTGTAGTTTCCCGCGTAGTCGGTCAGCTTGCGCAGCCCGATCTCGGTGATGCGCGTGACGACCGCATCGAGGAAGAACCGATCGTGCGAGACGAGAATCACCGCGTGCGGATAATCGGCGAGGTACTCCTCGAGCCAGTTTCGCGCCTCGAGATCGAGATGGTTCGTCGGTTCGTCGAGCAGCAGAAGACCAGGACGGGTCAAGAGCAGCTTGGCCAGGGCAATGCGCATCTGCCAGCCGCCTGAAAACGTTTCACTCGGTTTGTCGAAGTCGTCCGGCGAGAATCCAAGTCCGCGCAGCACCGTGGTGATCTTGAGATCGATGCTGTAGCCTTCCATACGGCGAAAGCTTTCCTGCAGCTCGCTGTACTTCGTGAGCATCGCCGCGTGTTCCGTCTCGTCGGCGGAATCGTCGCCAAGCCGGTCTTCGAGCGACTGAATTTCCGCGCGCATGTCGAGCAGCGGCTTGAATGCGAGCCCGGCTTCTTCGAGCAGCGTGCGTCCGCTGTGTGTGAGGCCGTCCTGTGGCAGGTAGCCGACGGCGAGGCCGGACGGTTTGATGACGCTTCCAGAGTCGGGCTCGTCGAGTCCGGCCAGGATCTTGAGGAGCGTCGTCTTTCCGGCGCCGTTTGGGCCGGCGAGGCCGACACGCTCCCGATCGTCAATCTGCCAACTGACCGCATCGAGCAGCACGCGATCGCCGAAGCTCTTGCTGAGAGACGACAGTTGGATCATTCGGGAGGGTGACAGGGTGCCAACAGGCACGCGCAGAAAGGTAATTTTAGCATAGCGATCGCCCCAGTTACGGCTCTGTAATCGCGACCTTCGAAGCGGGGTCGCCTGGCTCCGCTCACATCAGCGCATCGTGCCGTAGAAATGCCTGAGTTGTCCGCAAGAGTCGCATTGGTGCACGTCGCTCAAAGCCTAGCGAATCGGGCCGCGACCGCCTACGATCGACGTCCCCAGCAATATGCGTACGTTGCTCCTTGCACTCGTGGCAGGTCTGCTGACCGTTGCCGTGAACGCAGATGCCGCCGAGACAGCCTCTGGCAGCATCACCGTCCTGGCGACGTTCAGCAGCCGCACGACCTTGCAGGTCTCGGCTGATGTGCTCCAGTTCGATGTGATCGACCCGAACGCACCCGCCACAGAGTCAGTCGATTTCGTTGCCGCTGCCCGAACGCACGCAACCTCGCCCGTCGTACTCTCGGTCGAATCGGTCGGAGCGTCGGGCGGGCCGAACACGCGTGACGGCTCCCTGAGTTTCAGCGGCGAAGGAAACGGAACGAAGGCCGGAGTCGTCTCACCGGACTCTCCGGCCATTGCCGGACAGTGGGTCGGCAGCGGCGTGCGCCGCGGACGTTTCGTCTTCGCGCTGCGCGCGAATGGCGCAGGAACCTACACCGTCCCGTTGCGATTTGTGCTCACCGCGCCTTAGCGCTGAATCATTTCTCCCTGGTAACCCATACCTTTTCATTGCGCTGCGCCTCGAGCGTCGCGGCCGCTTTCTGTGCTTCCTCGCGCGATCGATATGGTCCGAGGCGCACTCGATACGGTGCGTCAGGATCGGTTGCCGGCGGGCTGACCAGATACGCAGGCAATCCGTTCGCCTTCAGCTGCTGGACGGCGTCCTTTGCTCGCAACGGATCGTTCAGCGCGGCAATCTGAATCGCGAACATCGTTGCCGGGCTCGTCGCGGTTGCGGACGTCGAACTGTTCGCGAGCGGCGTCGTTGACGACGATGCGGACGGCGTCCTCGATCCTGTGGGCGCTGTTGCCGGCCGCGGTGCAGCGGCGACTGCGCGCGGAGCAGCCGCTCCGCTTCCGGCCCTCGCGGCACCGCCACGCGGCGGAAACACTTTGCGGATCTCAGGCCGCTTGTCGATCGAGACAAGGAAGGTGATATCCGCCTCCATGGTCCCGCGCGACAGCGTCACGGGCACTTCAGCGTCTCCGGTGATCGCCGCGCCATCGGGCAGCGACTCAATCAGCAGCCTGACCAGATGGCCGCCGCTGCGCACCGCGTCGAACTGATAGCGTCCCTTGCGGACCTGTTCGGAGCGAAGACCTCCGTCGAGGATGACGACCGCGCCGTCGATGATCTCCTCGTTCGGATCCGCCTTGCCGTTTCCGTTAGCGTCGCGGATCACTTTCCCGCGGATCGATCCGAGCGGCAGTAACCCGAACGTCACGCGCGTCGTTTCACCGCGCGACAGCTCGATCTGCAGTGCCGACACGACGGGTGGATCGAAGTCCACCGGCAGCGCGCTCGTGTCGAGGCCGACCGATCGCAGTCCAACCGGGACGTTGAGAAACGCGAACTGGCCATCCTTACCGGAGGTTCCATGACCCGCGCCGATGCTGAGCGGAATGCCCTCGAGTGTGTTCTCGTCGGGATCCTGGTTTCCATTTCCGTTCCAGTCAGCGTAGACGACGCCACTGATTGTTCCGGTGCCTCGTCCTGCCTCTGCCGCCGTGGCCGAGGCGTTCGACGGCACGAACACTGATCCCGTTGGCAGCATGTGCGTGACACGCACGATCGATCGTGCGAGCCACGGGCCGCCGGTCGCCGTCGGCGACACGGTACGATCGAGGTTGAGGTTGAAGGCGACGTTGGTCCCCTTCGATAACTGTCCGTTGACGCCAAACACGAACGATTCACGCGGGACGAAGCTTCGCGTCGACAGGTCCGTGTTTCGTGCGGCATTTGCTTCACTGCGCAGCCAGAGATCCCGGCCGCCGAGGCGAACCTGCGTTCCGCCACCCGCCTGCCAATATGTGTTGCCCGATCCGCCAACCGATGCGGTGCGCGTAAGCACTGCCAGCCCGAATGCCTGCGACCCCCCGGGTAGATTGGCGAACAGCTGCGCCGATGCGTCGCGCTGGTCGTAGGAACCGGTTTCGTTGACATGCTCGACGTTCTCGCGAGCGGAATAGCGAACGAAGGCATTGGTCCGGCCGAATGCTGCTTGCCATTCCGCAGCCCACATGCCGGTGTCGCTGTCCGAAGCCGATCCCGGCCCGATCGGTCGCGAAGCGCGGTCCCCCTGCTCGCCTCGAAATCCGATGGTCGAACGCGACGTCACTTGTACGCGCACGCCGCCGAAACCCCGATCGCCACTGGTTTCTGGTGTCGGCCGGGTCGAGGCCTGCGACGCTTCTGGATCCAGGTTCGATCGAAACCGTTCCCAGCCTGCGGTCACTCGAGTGCGAGGCAGCACATCGTACTCGCCGGCGGCGAACACCTGCTCGCGATCCTGCAGCGGGTTGTTCAAGGCCGGAAAATCGCCAGGAGAAAAACGAGAGGCATTGATCTGCACCCAACCGCGTGAATGCAGCCAGTTGACTCCGCCGATATACGATCCATCTCGTTCGCGTGTGGTCGTGCCGACGCGGCGATACGATACGACGCTGCCATCGGCGACCAGCTGCAACGACGGCGTCAGCAGATAGCGTGCGCCGCCGCCGACTTGATCGCTGGCATCGATGGTGTAGCTGAATTCGTCGAGCGACGACGTGCGGACACGAGAGGCTCGGCCGCTCAGCTCGAGATTCCTCATCGCCCGGTGAGTGAGGTGAACCATTCCCACCGTCTGGCCCAACCCCTGCGGATCGTTGCCGAAGATGTTGCGCCACGCCGTGGTGCGGCCGCCGACGACCGAGAGCGAGGTTCGATCGGCGCGCGCACCGATGGCCGCGCCGTTAAACGTGACAGCGGGCGAAAACAGATTTGAGAATCCGTAAGCGACGACAGGCGGCGAGAAGTAACTGTCGCCCGCTTCAAGCGTCCAGCTGACGCCGCGGTAGTTGGCGTCGCGCAGCGCCCCATACATGCGCCCGGTGTGCAGCGTATCGCCGCGCCGCGCGCCGCGAATCTCCATCTGAAAGAGACCGAAGCGCGATCCCGGTTGCAGCCATGAAATACCGAGATCCGGCTCGAAATCGTTCTGGCCGGCGAAACGGGAGGGATCCCCCTGGAGCGTCTGGACGGCGGTCGTCAGGTGCACCGACCCCTCCTGAGCGATTGCCCCGTGCGGCTCCAGCAGCAGGCAGGCAGCACATCCAACCATCACTGCGAGCCGGCCCGCTGGCCGCATCGTCCTAACGCACAACCTTCAGCGTTGTCTCGCCGACGAGCAACGCTGGAAGGCCGACGTCCATTCGGACTTCGACTTTGTACTCGCCCGGCGTGACCGCATCGTGGGTATCCGGATCGATCACCGTGATGGTGACTTCACGTTCACTTTCCGGCAGAAGGGGAACATCGGGCACCGGAATTTCCCGGACGTTCCGGCCGGTCTGATCGAAGAGGATCAAATTGCCGCGCGTGCGCACATATCGGCGGCTCGAGTTCTTGACCGTGGCAACGATCTGCGTTTGCGGGCCACGGTTCCTCACGGTCAGATCGGTCAGTTCGGCGGCCATCGCGGGCTGTCCGATACTCACGTAAATGAGCGTGGCGATTCGGCTCTTGAACATCACCTGACGGCCGCGGCCGATCGGATCGGCGGCCGCCGGCCCGAACTCGAAGAGCACGCCCGTGCGATAGCCGCCAGGCTGAATGCCCGCAGGAACCGCCATGCTGAAACGTACGGTGGCGTCTTTGCCCGGCTCGATCACCTGCTCCGGCGGAGCGACCCGGATCCACGACGTTGCCGAGTACGGTCCGTCCTGGACGACGCCTTCAAACTGTGGAGCGCCGTCGCGCGAGAGATCCCAATCGGTGGCCAACGCTCGGACGCGTACTGGATCCTTTCCGGCGTTCGATACCGTGATCGCCTGGGTTGTCGTGCTTCCCGGGCCGGCAACCAGCTCGACTCGAAGCGGCGATACCTCCACCGAGACTTGCGCGTCGGCCGGCGCGCCGTACGCGAGCAGCGCAACCAGACTTGCGGCGATCAGGGCACGCTGAGCGTGAACAGAATGGTTTGGCTGTACGAGCCGGTGCTGTAGGTCCATGAGTTCGCCAATCGAAAAGTGATCGACCCAATGCTGTCGGGATTGACATTACCGGTCCCCGACGCGACGCGCTGCGCGACCGTCTTGCTGAGCGTTCCGTTCTGGAAGGGAGGCGCCGGGGTGGCCACCCAGGTGACATTGGAGATATCGACGCGCGACGGCCCCGAAATCAGATCGCCTGCCGCGAGCACGGTCAGCGACCACGGCGCGTTCCCGTTCCCTCGGACGCGATAGGTGACTTGCACCGGAGCCGACGAGACGAGCGGGACGGTATCCGGGTCGCTGGAAGGAAACGTGATGACCGGCGGCGACAGCGCGATCCCGAGTTCGAGTTTCTGCGCCGTCGCGCTGGCGGGCGCCAGGAACAGCGCAATGAGGAATACGATCAACTTCCTCATGACGCGGACAACGTGTAGGTCATCGTCAAGGTGTACGTGCCGGTGGCGTAGGACCACAGATTCCGGAAAAAGAACGTCTGCGTCCCCATGCGCACGCCGGAGCCGGTCCAGGCGGCCACGATCTGTGCGGTAGCCGCACTCAAGGTCCCATTGCTGAATCCAGCGCCGCTCGTGACCCACGTGATGTTCGAAGCGGGAATCACGTCGATGCCAGACCGCAAGTGATCGCTCGCCTGGACGGTGAGCGTAATCGTCCCGTTGAGCGACGTTCGTGCCTTCGCCGTCAGGGTGATCGGACCCTGCGACGCTTGAATGCTGGGGACCGTGTCTGGATCAGCGTCGGGAAATGTGAGCGCTGCCGAGGACAGGGAGAGCCGCGCCAGGCCGTTGATCGAGGCGTTCAGCGTGGCGTTCTGCGTTTGGGCTGCGGCGGGCGCGCTGCCGGCCACAAGCACCAGGATAAAGAGAAGAGAAACCGCGAGTCGCATGTGAAATGCGGGGCGCGCCGGTTTGGCGGCGTCGGCCCCGCATTTCTTATCGGTTAGGGAGCCGTCAACGTGTAATTCAGCGTGACGGTGTAGGTGCCGGTGTTATACGACCAGAGGTTGGGCAGCGAAAGCGTCTGCGTGCCCGATGGATTGCCGGATCCGCTCCACGATCCCAGCGTTTGCGCGGTGGTCTTGTTGTTGGCGCCCGACCCGGTGAAGCCGGTGCCCGTCGCCGTCCATGTCAACGTGCCGATGGCGATGACGTCAGAACCTGAGGTCAGATCGTTCGACGCCAGCACCGTCAACGTGACGTTGCCTGCGTTGCTCGTCCTCGCCTTGACGTCGACCGACACCGGTGCCGAGGTGAACACCGGGGTGACGTCGGGGTCCGCGTCCGCAAAATTGATGGCGTTGGTACCCAGCGTCAGCTTCGCTTTGGCATTCACGTTGGCCGTGACGGCGATGGACGCATTTGCCGTCTGCTGCGCGAACGCAGATGACGATCCCAGCAACACGACGGCGGCCGCGACTGCTCCGCTCCAGACTGCCTTTTTCATGACTCCTGCTCCCATTGGTAACTCACTGCAAACCGCCGTTAACGTCCTATTGAGAACTTTATATGACAGTAACGACAACCAAGGTAAGTCAGCAGTAACCTGTCGTCAAGAGGTTTTCGGTCCGAAAGGCAGCCGTTCCACCAAATTCGGCGTAAATCGCGGATACAGGAGGCAATACCGTGCAACCCCATGCAAGAGGTGGTAACGGGAAAGGTGCCAGGCCACCTCCGTCTGGGGATTTCTGGGGAGCGTCCCGGCTAAATCTATTCGCCTAAGGCTTTTGCGGCGACGGCGAGGACGCGCGGGACCCGGAACGGCTTGGTGAGATAGCCAGAGACGCCGAGATTGACGGCTTCGATCGCGCTCGCTTCGGTCGAGAAGCCGGTGATGATGATCACCGGGATGTCTGCCTTCAGCCGCCGTGCTTCGCGGATCACCGCGAGCCCGTCGACGCCCGGCATCTTGAGATCCGTGATCAAGAGATCGTAGGGAATCATTCGCAGCCGCTCGAGCGCGGTGCGGCCGTCGGGCGCCAGATCGACGTCGTATTCCGCGAGCGCGAGCGTCTTGGACAGCAGATCGCGGATCGTCGCTTCGTCATCGACCACCAGCACGCGCGGACGTCCGGCCGCCGGCGGCGGCGTGCGCGGCGCGGTGGCTGCAGAGCTCCGCGTGGCGCGCGGGCGCTGACTCTCGAGCCAGGCATCAATGTCGCGCTTCCGAAATCGCCACTGCCGTCCCACCCGGACTGCCGGGATCTTGCCCGCTTTAATCAGCCGGTAGACGGTCCGGAGGTTCACGTGGAGGTAATCAAGTACCTCCTCGGTCGTCAGGAAGCCTTCATCCATCGCGCGCCAGCGTACTTTACCAGACTCCTTGTGCTTTTCCGCACCTTTCGTTGCCTTGTCCGCGCTTTCCTCGGCGTGCCGCCGGGTCGGCCCGCGGGTCTCCCTCGTCCCCTTATTCGATGGCCGGAAATTCGATCGTGAACCGGGCGCCGCCGCCGGGGATATTCGCGGCGTGAATGGTCGCATCGTGTTCCTGAACGATGCCGTAGGTGATCGCGAGGCCGAGACCGGTTCCTTCGCCAACTTCTTTCGTCGTGAAGAACGGATCAAAAATCCGCGGAAGAACATTCGCCGGAATGCCGGGGCCGGAATCCTCGATCGTCAAGCGAACCGTCTTTCCATCGCCCGCCGGTTCGATCGTGGTCTGAATTCGTCCCGGCTTTCCGGTCGCTGCAATGGCATGCTCCGCATTGATCAAAATGTTGAGCAATGCCTGTTGCAGCAGGAGCGCATCGCCAGAGATCCGGGGCGATTCGGTGAGCTGGCGCGTCACCTCGATTTGATTCCGCCGGAGCGATGCGGCCCGGCTGGCCAGTGCGCGTGCGAGGACGCGATCGACCCGAAGCCGTTGCCGCGACATGCGCTGCGAACCGGTGAAGATCAGAAGATTGCGAACGATCTTCGCCGCCCGATCACCTTCCTGATAGATGCGGCGCAGCGTTGGCTTGACCGGTTTAGCGGCATCAGAGGTCTGGATCAGCAACTCGAGATGTCCCAGCACGCCCTGCAGCGGATTGTTCATCTCGTGGGCGATGCCCGCGACGAACTGACCGAGCGACGCCAGCTTCTCCGACTGAGCGAGACGATTGCGGAGCGCCTCGCGCTCGGATTCCAGCCGGACCTGCGCAGTTATATCGCGTGCCACGAGCACGCGCCCGCTCGGATTGTCCTCGTGATTGATGAGTGGCGTCACAGTGGCGGCGAAGATCCCGCCGAGCCGCTCGTCGGTGATTTGCCGCGTTCGGACCGACGACGTTGCCGTGGCATCCGGTCCGCTCGGTTCGCCGGGTCGTCCGGTCGTGTCCGGTGCCGAGACCCACTGCGCGATGTCGGGGCTGACGAGCTCCGACAACGGTCTGTCGATGACGGCGCGTC
>JBPYFA010000050.1:0-2894 GCA_051986585.1 Vicinamibacterales bacterium
TCGAGTTCTACCTGGATAAGAATTACGCCTGCGCACCGTAGATCGTCCATAGCCTCGCCTGGAAGCGCACCTTTCGGTTACAACGTCGCAAACGTGTGGACGCCGGTCCAGAGTGACACTGGCGTGGGGGTCCGGTCTCAGCAAGCGAGCACGTCGTAAACAACGCATCGCGCACGCCAACCCCGCCATGGGACAGCGCAACTTTCTAAAGACGGACAACACGCGTACCGCAACCGGCTAGGTTGCGGAAATTCGAGCCGTAGCCAACGATTGGTGCTCCTTGGTCGCGTCTGCATTGTTGGGCGGCGGAGTGTCCGGCCAGAGCTGCGGCAACCGCGTCGCCAGCCACCGCGCCAGTGCAGCGTTGACGGCGACCGGTTGCTCTTGCGCCATCCAATGCCCTGAGTCGATGATCGCCTCGGCCAGGTCCGAGCAGTCGCGGCGCATGGGCTCGGCCAATGGCGAGTCCACAGTTTCGCATACGTAATCGAAGCGGCCGTGCAGAAACAGAACGGGCATTTCCAGTCGTCCAGCGTTGACCGATCGTGCGGCGTACTCGAGATTCCGCTCGTGATTCATGTACCAGGAATCCGGTCCGACGAATCCGTTCCGCTGGAGCGCGGCCACGTACGCGTGAAATTCGACTTCGCCGATGACGTCATTATCCCGCGGTACGTCGGGCGCCTGACCGGCCGCGCCGAACCAACCACCCTGTCTACGGATCGTCGCGGTTCGGGCCGGCTTGCCCCTACCCTCCGGATTGCCTTTCCGGAACAGGACTTTCACCGTGTTCGGGATATTTGCCTCGAACTGCGCACGCCCGATGTCGAAATGCTCTTCGTAGAACAGCTGGTAGTCCCACTGACCGACCGGGTACTCGGATTCCGGATACACGCGTCGATCGACGAGCGGGATCAGCGTGCGCGGGGCGAACCCCTCGGCGAGGTACGGCACGCACAAATTGGCGACGCCAAAACACCGCTCCGGATGGTGACTGGCGATGCTCCACACTACCGGGCTGCCCCAGTCATGCCCAACCCAGATCGCTTGGCGTCGGCCGATACTCTCAAGCAGTTCGAGCATGTCCTCGACGCTGGCTTCGAGCGCGTAGTCCTCGTGCCTCGCATATACGCTAGACCTCCCATAGCCGCGCATATCTGGGGCGATGGCGCGAAAGCCGAGATCACCGAAGCAGCCCAATTGGTGACGCCAGCTGATCGAGAGTTCCGGCCAGCCGTGCGAGAAGATTATCGGCGTGCCGTCCACGGGGCCGGATGCCAGATAGAACGTGCTATGCCGCGCCGATCGGACCACGTGCTCGGTGACTGGGTAGATCATGGTGGCTGACCAGGATACGGCGGACTCGACGGAGATTGCCCGCCCTCGGACCACGGTGTCCGCTTTATCATGGACTCGACCATGGGTGGGGCAAGTGTTGTCCACGCCTTCCCGAGCGCCGGCAGAGGCGGTCATGCACCACACTGACGGCGTTCACGTTGAGGCGGCAATGAGCGGCGAGGGCATTCGTCCGGCCATCATCGATGACTGCCCGGCGATCGTCGCCTGCGTCCGCCAGGCGTACGCCAAATACATTGTCCGGATCGGCGCAAAGCCGGCGCCCATGCTCTCCCACTATCCCGAGCTTATTGCGCGCGGTGTGATCCACGTTCTGGAGGACCTCGAGAGCGGTGAACTGCGCGGCTTGATTGTTCTTTGGCCGGCAGATGACGCCATGTTTGTGGACAACGTCGCCGTCGATCCGCGTTACCAAAATCGAGGATTCGGCCGACAGTTGATGGCTTTTGCAGAGAAGTACGCCTTGTCGGCCGGTCTGACCCGGGTGCGGCTGTATACAAACGAGACGATGACGGAAGACCTGGCGTTCTATCGCCGCCTCGGGTTTGAGGAAACTGAAAGACGGATGGAAGAAGGCTACAAGCGCGTATTCCTGCGGAAAACGCTCACGTAACAGGACTCCTGCCCCCATCAGGAACGACAGTCAGGTCACGTCCAGTTCCAGCCTGACAACCTTTAGCCGGCCAGGGGCATCACCTCACGCGCAAACTGTTCGATCGCCTCTGCGACCACTGGAGCATCGCCGCCACGTCCGAGGTACAGGATGAAATCGTGTATTCCTATCGACTCATACTGGCGAATATCTTCCGCGATCTGCTCTGGGTGTCCCTTCATCGGCAGACGATCTCGGTTCGCCGAGTCCTCGATGCGAACGAACGCACCCAGACATACGTTTACCAGGTCCTCGCTTCGACCCGCTCGACGTGTAAGCTCTCGCAAACGAGCAATCTTGGGCTTCAATTCCTCCGGCCAGAACACAACTGGCGGTGTCGTGCCCAATGGCAGCCACGCGTCGCCTAGTGTCGCCGCGCGTCGCAACGCGGGGCCCGTATGCCCGCCGACCCAGATGGGCGGGTGCGGCTTCTGAACGGGCTTCGGCAGGAAACCGACGTTTGCGGCCTGGCAGTAGCGGCCGTGAAACTCGGGATGCTCCTCTGTCCACAGGATCTTGAATAGACGCAAGTACTCATCGGTTACGGTGCCGCGCTCCACGTAGGCCGGTGCCCCAAGTACGTCGAACTCTTCCTCCATCCAGCCTACGCCCACACCGACCGTGAGCCGACCACCCGACAGCACATCGATGGCCGCCAACTGCTTTGCGGTGGCGATCGGATTTCGGTACGGGACGATCAAAACATTTGGGCCGAGCCGGATTCGTTCGGTACATCCTGCGAGGAAAGCCAGTGTCGACAGGACTTCGTGAATTGGCCGCTCGGGATCAAACGTAGAGACTCGGTCAACGGAATATGGATACGCCGATCGCACGTTTCTGGGAATCACGATATGGTCGGCAAACCAGACTGAATCAAACCCGCATC
>JBPYFA010000051.1:0-7806 GCA_051986585.1 Vicinamibacterales bacterium
GAATTCAATCCCGCCACCGGCGAGTTCGCGCAAGGATTTGGTCCCGGCGGCCGCGGCGCGGATGGACAGGGATTTGGCGGACCAGGCGGACGCGGCGGACCAGGAGGTTTCGGCGGCCCCGGCGGACGCGGCGGGCCGGGTGGGCCCGGCGGCGGACGCGGCGACTTCGTCATCGGCGGACGCGGGCGGGGACAGAACGCCTACAACGTGCAAACCAACTACACGTTTGGCGGATCGGCGCTCGACGCCGCGCCATACGAGTTGCGACCCGGCTCGGCAGCGCAGCAGCAGCCCTACGATCGGCAAAGCTTCGGCGTCACGCTGGGTGGGCCCGTTCGCATCCCCGGTATCTATAAAGGTGATCGCCGGACGAACTTCAACGCCAGCTACTCCGGCACGCGCGGCGGCGATCTGTTCGATCAGTACGCGACCGTACCGACGGCGGCGATGCGGCTCGGCGATCTCTCCGAAGTCAAGACGCAGCTCTACGACCCGGTGACCGGACTGCCGTTTGAGGGCAATCGCATTCCGGTCACGAGCATCAGTCCGACCGCGCTGTCGTTGATGAAATTCATCCCGCTGCCCAACCTCGACGGCCTGACTCGCAATTTCCATTACGCGACCACGAATCAATCGACCACCGACAACGTCAACGTACGCGTGACCCACAGCTTCACGCAGAACAATGGCCGCGGCGGCGCGGGCGGACGAGGCGGTGGCGGCGGACGCGGCGGCTTCGGCGGATTTGGCGGACCGGGCGGACGCGGGCGAGGGCAGCAGGGCACGAGCGTCAATCTGACGGCGCAGCTGCAATACCGTCGCAACATCAACGATGTGAACAACGTCTTCCCGACGCTTGGCGGCGAGAGCACTGGATCGGCCTTTTCGGTGCCGGTCTCGCTCAACATCCAGCATCGTCGGATGCTGCACAACGTGAACGTCAGTTATTCGCGAACCACCTCGCAATCGTCGAACCAGTATGCGTACGTGAATGATGTCGCCGGCAACGCCGGCATTAGCGGCGTCTCGACCGATCCCTTCGACTGGGGCGTGCCGCAGCTGTCGTTCTCGACGTTTACCGGAGTGCGCGATATCACCCCTGTGCTCCGCACCGATCAGCGTATGACGATGTCGTATGTATTGACTCGTCCGGTCGGTACCAAACACACGATGCACATCGGCGGCAACTACCAGTTCGATCAGTCGAACAACAACACGAACAACAATGCCCGGGGTGCCTTCGTCTTCACCGGTCTGTACGCCTCGAACGGATTGCCGACGATTCGCAGTTCCGGCGTGGACTTCGCGGATTTCCTGCTTGGACTGCCGCAGCAGGCGACCGTGCAGTACGGTCCAGGCAATGTGAAGATGTCGGGCCGATCGCTGAGCGCGTACTGGCAGGACGACTACCGCCGCACGAGCGCGCTGACCTTCAACCTTGGGCTCCGCTACGAACTGATTTGGCCGTACTACGAGGTCGACGGCCACATGGTGAACCTCGACGTCACACCGGCCTTCACCGCGGCGGAGCCCGTGCTGTCGGGCCAGAGTGGTCCCTTCAGCGGATCATTCCCCAAGGCGCTGCTGAATACCGACACGAACAACATTGCGCCTCGCGTCGGTTTCGCCTGGCGGATGAAACCGGGAACGGTTCTGCGCGGCGGCTACGGCGTCAGTTACAACTCCGGTTCGTACTCGTCAATCGCGCGCCAGCTTTCCGGCCAGCCGCCGTTTGCCGTCACCGACAGCAGCATCGGAACAATTGGGGCACCGTTATCGATCCAGGACCCGTTCGCCGAGGTTTCAACCGGCGTCACGAACAATTACGGCATCGACAAGAACTACGCGCTCGGGCGCGTCGAAACGCTGAACGCGGACTTTTCCAAGGACCTGCGTCAAGTTTTCAACGTCGGCGCCGGGTACACGCGAACGCGCGGCTCCAGCCTCGACATGGTGCGCGCGCCGAATCGCGGCCCGGACGGCTTGCGGATTCCGGACGTCCAACCGTTCCTCTGGCAAACATCCGATGGCGCGTCGATTCTCAATGCGGCAACGTTCCGCATCACCCGCCGACCATCGAAAGGCATCGGTTACGGCGCGACCTACACGCTTGCCAAATCGCGCGACGATGCGTCGTCGATCGGAGGGGGCGGGACCACGGTCGCACAGGACGATCAAAATCTGAACGCGGAGTGGGGGCTCTCGAGCTTCGACCGCCGTCATCAACTGTCGGCCAACACGAACATCGAGCTCCCCTTCGGGCCCAATCGCAAGTGGCTCAATCAGCCGGGTGTCCGCCAGACGCTGTTCCGCGACTGGCGTTTCACGATGACGTTCACGCTGCAATCAGGGACCCCCTATACCCCGCGTGTGACCTCCTCGGCGAGCGACGTGGCGCGAGGCACCAACGGCACACTGCGAGCGAACTACAACGGCGCCGAGGTCGGACTGTCGAATCCGACCATTGATCGGTTCTTCAATACCCAGGCGTTCACGATTCCGCCCACCGGAACCTATGGAACCGCATCGCGCAACATGATCATCGGGCCCGGCAGCAAGCTGCTGAACGCGCAGTTCGCGCGCGACATCCGGATGGGCGGTAATCGGGCGCTCACGATTCAGGTGAACACGACAAATCTGCTCAACATGGTGAACTACGGCACGCTCGACACGGTGGTGAATTCGCCGACGTTCGGCCAGATTTTGTCGGTTCGCGGCATGCGATCGACGACGGTGAACTTGCGCTTCCGTTTCTAGTTCACAATCAACCACAGCCACTGACTAGAGCAAACAGGAAAAAGGAGAAAGGAGAAGGGAGAACAAAAGGATTCATAAGAATAGATTCTCCTTTCTCCCTTCTCCTGTTTTCTCTTTAAGGAGCTCGATCCAGAGTGCGCTCTTTTCTTTTTCGTTACACCGTCATCCTGATCGTCATCATCGTCGCCGCGACGGCGACGTCGACGACTCCGTCCGCCCAGTCGAATCAGCCGCAGTCGGTCTTCCGATCCCATCTGAACGTCGTTTCCGTCGACGTCATCGTCCGCGACAAGTCTGGCAATGTCGTCCGTGACCTGAAGGCGTCGGACTTCGAAGTCCGCGAAGATGGGAAAGTCCAGGAGATTTCCAACTTCAACTTCGAGGAAGTGAACGACAAGAAGGCGCAGGCAGTCGAATCGGCCGACCTGCTGGCGGGTGTGGAAGAGAAGCTGGCGGAAGAGAGCAAGCGCGCCGCATCGGCGACGGTCGCACCGGTGAAAGCGGTCGAGGCGCCCAAGCCAATGACGTCGGATATGCTCGCCGGACGACGGCTCATCACGCTGGTGTTCGACGTCAGCTCGATGCAGCCGGAAGATGTCCAGCGCGCGGTCGACTCGGCCAACAAGTATGTCGACGAGAAGATGTCGCCGGCCGATCTGGTGGCGGTCGCCACGGTCGGCTCGACGCTCAACGTGCTGACCGACTTCACCGCCGACCGCGCCAAGGTATCTCAGGCGTTGGGCACGATTGCGAGTACCGACGGCACGTCGACGCCCGTGGCGGAGGCGAGCACGGCCGCGACCGACGAAGCGCAGGCGGCGGCCACCGACGACACGGCCACCGACACGACCGAGCTCGACATGTTCAACAACGACGTGCGGCTGCGCGCGTTGAAGACGCTGGCCGAAGCCTTGTCGTCGATCGAGCAGAAGAAATCGATTCTCTATTTCAGCGCAGGAATGCAACGCAGCGGGCAGGACAACCAGGTCGAGCTGCGGTCCGCCATCAATGCCGCCGTGCGCGCCAACGTCTCGATTTACGCCGTCGACACGCGCGGGCTGCAAGCCGTCGTCCCCGGCGGCGACGCGCGACAGGCGAGCGGACGCGGCCAGGCGATGTTTTCAGGCCGAGGGGTCCAGCAGCAGTACGATCAGCTCGCCTCGTCGCAGGATACGTTGACGACGCTGTCGGCCGACACCGGCGGCCGGGCGTTCACCGATACGAACGATTTCGGCGACGCGTTCGCGCGCGTGCAGCGCGACATGTCCGCATACTACCTGCTCGGCTACAGCAGCACGAACGCGACGCGCGACGGACGCTTCCGCCGGATTCAGGTGCGCGTCAAACGCGATGGGCTGCGCGTCGAAGCTCGAGCCGGATATTACGCCGACCGCGATTTCACCCACACGTCGAAGACCGATCGCGATTCGCAGCTCGAGGAGCAGTTGTTTGCCGCCGTCTCGTCCACCGATCTTCCCGTGCTCGTGTCGGGCGGCTGGTTCCGGCTCGCGGCTGATAAGTACTACGTTCCCGTCTCGTTGACCGTGCCGGGCTCGGCGGTGCCCGTGGCCAACACCAAGGACCTGGTGACGCTCGACGTGCTCGGCGTCGTGCGCGACGAGCGCAGCTTCCCGGTGGGCCGCTTCAAGGAAACGCTGAAGCTCCCGCCAGGTACCGAGAAGACGCTCGCCGGCAAGCAGATCCTGTATCAGTCCGGCGTCACGCTGCCCCCGGGGCGCTTTTCTGTGAAGGTGGTCGTGCGCGAGAACACGACCGGCCAGATGGGCTCGTTCGAAGCGCCGATCGTCGTCCCTGAACTGAAGCAGGCGCCGATGAAAGTCAGCTCGGTCGTGCTGAGCACGCAGCTGCAGACCGTCGCGGCAAAAACGAAGACCGACAATCCACTGGTCCGCGACGGCGTCCAGCTGCTGCCTAATCTCACCCACGTCGTCGGCAAGGATCAGAAGCTGTTCTTCTATTACGAGGTCTACGATCCCAGCCAGAGCAACGGGGCGACGCCCGAACTGCGTACCAGCCTTGCCTTCTATCGCGGCAAGGTCAAAGTCTTCGAAACGCCCGTTGTTGAACGCACTGCCGTCGACGCGCCCGATCGCCACGCGGCGCTCTTTCAATTTGAATTGCCCGCCTCCTCGTTCACCCCCGGTCTGTACACCTGCCAAATCAACATCATCGACGCGGTGTCGGGGAAGTTTGATTTTCCGCGAATGCTGTTCGTTGTTCGATAGTTCGTTGTTCGATAGTTCGTTGGTTCGATGGTTCGTTGGTTCGATGGTTGGCGACGCAAGTAGCGCGGGGCTTTAGCCCCGCGTCGCGAAACTCCAACGTGCCAACTCTCGTATTCCCTCCTATTGACATCCCAGAGGAAGAATGCCATTCTCCTCTGGCTTAACCAGAGGAGCGGATCTTCCGCCTCAGACCGATGATGTTTTCCTCCCTTCGGGTGCTCTCATCGCGAGTCGTCGGCTGGCTGAAGAGCGATGCCGAAGATCAGGAATTCGAAGACGAGCTCGAGGACCATCTGGCCCGGCTGACCGAGGAACACATCAGCCGCGGGATGGACGCGGCAGAGGCGGCGCGTCTCGCGCGCGTGCGGCTCGGCGGGGTCAGCCAATTGAAAGAAGATCAGCGTGAACGGCGCGGCCTGCGCCAGCTCGACGTGTTGTGGCAGGATGGGCGGTTTGCGGTCCGGATGTTTGCGAAGAATCCCGGATTTACGCTGCTCGCGGTGTTGACGGTCGCGGTCGGGATTGCCGTGAACACGGTGGTGTTCACGCTGGTCAACGCGGCAGCGTTCAAGCGTTTGCCAGTGGCCGACGCCAATCGGCTCTTTCGCATCCAACGCTCGTTCCAGAGTGGGGCGAAGGGCGATGTGGAATACGCGTTCTCGTTCGAGGAGTACTCGTACTTTCGAACGCACAGCGAACGGCTCTCGGCGATCGTTGCGGCCAGCTGGCCGGAAATGGTGGCAACCAATGCTCCAGGAGCGCGGCTGCAGGGACAACTCGTCTCTGACGATTACTTCAGCGCGCTTGGCGTCGACGCGGCCATCGGCCGCACCTTCCGCCCCGAGGAAAACCGCGTGCCCGGCGGCGCGCCGGTGATCGTGCTCGCCGACGCGTTCTGGCGTCGTCAATTCGGGGAAGACCCACAGGCGATCGGCCGCACGATGGTGTTGAACGGCACCGCGTTCACGATCATCGGCGTCGCTCCCCCGTCGTTCATCGGCAGCGGCAATCCTCCGCAGATTCCCGATTTCTGGACGCCGCTGATGATGCAGCCGCAGATCAACCCAGGCGGAGCGTGGCTCGAGAGGCCCGGGATTCATCGCCTTCAGCTCCTGGTCCGGGTGAAGCCTGAGGTCTCTCCACGCGAGGCGGCCGCCGAACTCCAGGGACTCGGCGCGCAGCTGACCGAGCATCCCGAAACACATAGCGCTGACGATCGAACCATCGCGTTGGCGCTGCAGCCCGCCAACTATTTTGCTGCGACCAATGACATTCGTTTCGCCGGCGTCGTCGCCCTGCTGATGGCCGCGGTATCGATGATCCTGGTGGTTGCGTGCGCGAATCTTGCCAACATGCTGCTCGCGCGTGGCTCCGTACGGCAAAAGGAAATCGCGATGCGTCTGGCGCTCGGAGCCAGCCGCGGGCGCATCGTGCGGCAGCTGCTGACCGAACATCTGCTGCTCGCCGCGCTGGGAGGCGTCGCAGGCCTTGTCCTCTCGCTCTGGGGCAGCCGTGGTGCCTGGACGATCGTGGAAAGCCTCGTGCGGATCATGTTTCTGACCGATCGGCCGTTTGTCGCCTCGGTCGTTCCGGATGGCCGCATTCTCGCCTTCACGATCGGCTTGTCCGTGGCGACCGGACTTCTCTTTGGCCTCGCGCCCGCTCTGAAGATCTCGCGATCGAATGTGTCGCAGACGCTCAAAGACGAGGGGACGCCTCGCGGCGGACGCCGTGTCGCTCAGTCTTGGCTCATCGGCGGTCAAATGGCCGCCTCGGTAACGTTTCTCGTGTGCGCGGGCTTGCTGCTGAAAGGACTCACTCGCGCCCAGACCGCCGACGTCGGATTCGACGCGTCTCGCGTGTTCGTCGTCTTGATGAACTCGGGAACCGATCCCGCGCAGGCGACAGCAATGCAACAGCGGATCGTCATCGGCCTTGCCGACACTCCACACATTCAAAGCGTGGCGCTCACGGATCGGTTTCCCTTTGGCGGAACCTGGTCCCCTCCCGTTAGCGTCGGCGATGGAACAACGGCAGCGGGCAAGCGAACCAGCCGAACGCTTGCCAACCGTGTCTCGGGCAGTTACTTCGAAACAATGGGGATCGGCATCGCGCGAGGCCGAACGTTCACACACAGCGACGAGCAGGATGGCAGCACCGCGATCGTCAGCGAGTCGGCCGCGCGCCATCTGTGGCCGAACGAGGATCCGATCGGCAAGCGGCTGTCGCTCGACATGGATTTCAGAGGCCATCTCGAGGAGTTTGAGGTCGTCGGCGTCGCGAAGGACGTGCGGAGCGCAAACGTGTCGCGCGTCGATCCCTCGTACGTGTACCTCTCGACGCGCGCGGGCACCGAATACAACCTGCTCGTTCGCAGCGATGCCGATCCGGTTCAGGTTGCGTCGGCCGTCGCGAGCACCATCGCAAACATCCAGGGACACGTCCCTGCCGACCTCCGCGTCATGCGATTGAAGGATAGCCCGTTGATGCGTCTCCAGTTGGCGATGCCCGGGCTCATCGCGCCGGTCGTGCTGGCGCTCGCCTGCGTCGCGCTCCTGCTCGCCGGCATCGGGATTTATGGAGTCACGTCGTACGTCACCAGCCAGCGCACTCGCGAAATCGGCATTCGGATGGCGCTCGGAGCCGTCGCGGGAAACGTCCAGTGGCTGATGATTCGTCAAGCGCTCATGCCGGTCATCATTGGCGCCGCGTTCGGTCTCGTGTTCGCCGCCGCGGTCTCACAAGTGCTCCAATCGACGCTGGTCATGCCAAGCAGCCCCGACTTGCTGTTCGGCGTCGCCGC
>JBPYFA010000052.1:0-4950 GCA_051986585.1 Vicinamibacterales bacterium
TCATTCCCTTCGTTTCCCCGGCTCTTGTGATCGTCATGGCGGCCGACGAGACACGCCGCCCTGGCATTCGGTCCAAGGCACACGTCGACCGCGAGGGGCCGAAAAACGGAGGACGTTAAACGCGAAGAACGGTGGGCGGGCTCGAGGTGGGGACTGGCGCGAGGAGCGAGACGAGATCATGGACAGCCACCTGCGTCAGGATGACGCGTCCGGCTGACGTGCACGAGAGCGCCCGGATGCGACTGGCGACGACGACCGTTCCAATCGCGAAGGCGACGCCGATGCAAAGCGCCGCCACAACGACATTCACTTCCGTGTCGTTGCCATCCTTCATCGTCTGATCCCAGCGATCGAAGATCTCGGCGAGCGGTCCGCCGAGCGAGATGGCGATAATCGCCACGATGAACAATCGCCGAGCCATTGACCGGAGTGTAACACGAGTGTAACTCACGGCGGTGATCGACCGCTGAGGTTGTGACACGTTGCGCGCGACGCTGTTAGGGTTTGTGGCGTCGTGTCGATTCTTTAACGCGGGCGACAGCGGTGATGTGGACGCGCCGCTGGCGAGGTCATTAGGTGTGATGGTTCACACTGCGCTTCGAGAGTCTGTCGATTTCAACCTGCATGTCCGCAATCCGGCGGAATTGCAGTTCCAGTTCCCGCCGGTTGGCGCGTGCCAATTCTTCAACCTCCGCCAATCGGCGGATCATGTCCTGCTCGCGCCTCAGCACCGCCCGGCGATCGGTCGGCTTCCGCTCGTTGGTCGTCGAGGGCTCTGTCCGCTCCGTGTTGTTGCGGTTGTCATTCATGGTTATGCCGAGAGATCCGTGAACGACGAGTGCGGCGGCGCCGATCTGTCGACGGCGAACTCGTGGCAGCCTTCGGCGCCGACTCGCCTGACGCGCTCTCCACGGGAACGTCTGGCGATGGGTCCACAATTCGGGTGTGCGTGTCATGCAGCTCGTCGCGGATCCGGTCCTCGAGCCGCCTGTCTTGGTGTGGCTCGAATCGATGATCGTCAAGGGCGTGTTGAAGTGCCTGCAACCGCCGCTTGTTCGTAGCGCGCTGGGTGTCGGCGGCTTCCGCCCTTCCCAGCGCAGCCGAACGCCTGCGAACGTCCCGATTCGATTGGCTGCTGACCGGCACCGCCCATCCTTCAGCCACCAACAGCTCGGCTTCACGCACCGATACGTCAAGCACGTCGCCTTCTCGGAAGGGCGACAGGTCAATCCCGTCTACACGCTGCGCCAACTTGCGCGTCAAGCGCACTCGCATCGATTCCAACCAGCAGTTGTGTCCGTCATCAAGGCAGGATCCGACGATTTTTCCGTCGAATCCGAAACATTACCTACTTTGAGACCGCATTCACGCCCAAATTGCGGTACGCGGGCCTCGCCCCCAGCTTCGGAGCAATCCCCGGACCACGCGAGAATCGTCGAGGTGGGGTGCGTTGATCACTAGCTCAGGTGTGCCGCGTACTCGCTGCCGACGAGTCATGGTAGTCCCCTCATGTAAGGCACTTCGGTGACATCTGAAGTGTTCCTGACCACTCATCAGACCGGCAGGTACCCTGATTGCGTCTCGCGTCGATGTGCGCCTTCACGCGAATTATTGGAACTCCTCGATTGCGATTGTTGCCGCTCATCCGGACGACGAAGTGATCGGCGCCGCCTCCGTACTTTTGCGACGCGGAAGCAGTCGACTAATCCACCTCACCGACGGTGCGCCCCGCGACATGCGCGACGCGACGGCCGCAGGGTTCTGTTCCCGGGCTGAGTACGCGCAGGCTCGACGTGCGGAGCTCGAGGCGGCGTTGTCGCATCCGCGGATCGGACCGGTGCGTTGCCACCAGATTGGCGTTGTCGATCAAGAGGCGATATTCGAGCTCGAGGCGTTGATCGGGCGACTGGTCGCACTCTTCCGGGACGAGGCGCCGGCCTTGGTCATCACGCATGCCTACGAAGGCGGCCATCCCGACCACGATGCCGCCGCGCTTGCCGTCCACGTCGCACAAGCACTGCTGCGTCGCGAGCAGGCGGCTGTCCCGGAGATCGTCGAGATGACGTCGTACCACGCCGGACCGCACGGCATCAGAACCGGCACGTTTCTCGAGTCGCATCTCGGCACTGGAATCGAGTGGAGCGTCGACCCGATCACCACGGTGGCGCTCGATGCATCCGAGCGCCAGATCAAGCATGCGATGCTGACCTGTTTCGCGACGCAGCAACACGTGCTGGCCTACTTCAAGAGCGACTGCGAACGGTTCCGCGCGGCACCATCGTACCGGTTCATCGATCCGCCGCATCCCGGGCGGCTGTTCTACGAACACTTCGCCTGGGGGGTCGATGGAGCGCGCTGGCGGGAGCTTGCTGCACGGGCGTTACGGGTGTTCGATTTGGATCCGGCGGTATGTCACTGACGATTCTCAGCGTCGCGTATCCTCTCGCTCCGGTGAGCGCAGACGCGGTTGGCGGTGCCGAGCAGATCGTGCATCTG
The DNA here is from genome assembly GCA_051986585.1 of Vicinamibacterales bacterium. Taxonomy (GTDB): domain Bacteria; phylum Acidobacteriota; class Vicinamibacteria; order Vicinamibacterales; family 2-12-FULL-66-21; genus JALZOC01. The sequence continues at coordinate 2,497 of JBPYFA010000052.1, forward strand.
CTCGATCGCGGGCTCGTCAGCAGAGGTCATCGTTCGATTGTGCTCGCGTGCGAAGGCTCGCGCGTGGCCGGTCAACTCGTGAGCCCGCCGCGATCGGAGGATACCTTCGATACACGCGTCCATGCTGAAGCGGCGCGGCGGCACCGGCGCGTTCTCGAAACGATATTGGCTCGGCAGTCGGTCGATCTGCTGCACTTCCATGGACACGACTTCGACATGTACTTGCCGCCGGACGGTCCACCAGCACTCGCAACCCTGCATCTCCCCCCCGAGCTGCTGATTGCGCACCTGACCGAACTGCGGCGGCCGGATACATGGGTGCATGGCGTCTCGCAGACACAGCACGCACGATTGCCCCGCGTTCCCTGTCTGCTGCCGCCAATCGAGAATGGAGTGGAAGTCGACGAGCTCCCACGCACAACCCGGCGACGCAACTTTGCCCTGTTCATCGGCCGCATTTGTCCTGAGAAAGGCGTGCACCTTGCGGTTGAAGCCGCCCTGCTCGCGGACGTGCCCATCTTCATCGGCGGCGCGCTGTTTCCGTACGACGAGCATCGCCGCTATTTCGAACACCACGTGCAGCCTCACCTCGGCCGGCGCAGCCGGTTCATCGGACGCGCGTCGAGCCTTCGCAAGCGCCTCTTGCTCAGTGCGGCGCGGTGCGTGCTCGTCCCAAGCCTGGTCGAAGAAACGAGCTCGTTGCTCGCGATGGAAGCGCTTTCTTGCGGCACTCCGGTGGTCGCGTTCGCTCGCGGGGCCTTACCGGAACTCGTCCAGCACGGCGTGACCGGCTTCATTGTCAACACCGTCGCTGAAATGGCTGCGGCAATTCGCCGGGTCGATGAAATTGATCCGGAGGCATGCCGCGACGCTGCCCGCGCGAGGTTTTCGGCAACACGAATGGTCGATCAGTACCTCGATCGCTATGAAGAAATCCTGTCATGGCCACGGAACCGGACTCCATGCATCCGGCTTGCGCATCGAATGCGTAAGGTCGGCCACGGAACTACAGTCAATCCGAGCTGAATGGGTTGCGCACTGGCCGTCAGTCGTCTGTCCGGATCCCGACATACTCCGGTAATTGAGGGTCTCCCTCCGGAATAACGGAGCCACGCGATCGCACTGCCAAACGGAGCCGTCAGCGCCGATTTCCCGGCGGTTTCGCGTTCGCAATCAGCGGCACGCTTTCTGCGATGTCGCATCCATTCCCGACGGCCGGCTTCCGGGTGAAATACATTTTCGGTCCGGTGACGCGCGTCTCACCGTGACTGCTCGAAGACTGTCCGTTCGGCGTGTCGCGTGAGTATCGATCCGGACGCAATGGTGGAAGGTCAAGTGACGAGGAGCCACATGTCAAACGTTTCCAAGTCGAACGATTGGACCAAGCCCGCAGCGATGGCCATTCCGAAGGAAGGCTATCTGTTTGTCAGCGTATTCGGGGATACCGCCATCGTCAGCGACGGCATTGCTCCCTATCGCTGGTTGAACCCGAATGCGCCAGCCAACTGGCTTGCTGACGTCGAACAATGGCGTCGCGACCTCGGCGTGACCTACGAGCACTTGTCCTACGAAATGGGATTCTGGAACGTCGAGGGTTCGTGCGCATATGCGGTCATCTCTGGAACACTCACCGTAACGATCAAGGGGCAGTCGGTCGTTCGCACCGGCACGCTGGCCTACACATTCGGAAAACGCGACGGCGTCTGGAAGATTGAGGCGCAGGCATGGGGCCGCACGTCGTAAGCAGCCTGTGATCGGGATTTGCGTTCGGATCGGGGTGCGTGGTGCGTGGCGTTGCCCAACCGGAATGCCGAATCAGAGTGAGCGGGCACACAGAGACCGGCCCGTCGCCGCGCGCCCCACTCCCCACCGCGAATAGCGACCGAACTCAGGCTACGAGCCGCGCCTCCTTCAGGCCTTCGTGCAGGTGTTCTGTGTCAGACACCCATCCAAACACGCCGCCTTGCATTTTCACCGACTTGACTGCGGCCTCGTGGTTTCCGACGTCGGTGGCGCCGACGCTGTCCTTGAGCAGCAGGCACCAATAGCCGATATCGTTGGCTTCTCTCATGATCGTGTGCACGCAGACATCGGTGGTGATCCCGCACAGGATCAGGTGTGTGATCCCGAGCTGCTGCAGAACCAGGAAGAAGTCACTGCAATAGCCGACGCCCTTTCCGGCCTTATCGACCAGCACCTCTCCGTCGATCGGCTCGACCTCTTTGACGATGCCCCAACTCTCGGAGCCGCGGAGCAGGAGGCGGCCGATGCCGCCTTGCGGCTTCTCGCCGATGCCGACCGCGTTTTTCCCGATGATCTTGCTGCGCAGGATCTTGTTATAGGGGCAGTCGCTCAGGTCTGGCATGTGACCTTCACGGCAATGGATGACGGTGATTCCGGTTTTTCGAGCGTCGGCCAGCGCTTTTCTGGCGAAGGTGAGCGGGTTGGCCGTGT
>JBPYFA010000053.1:0-20967 GCA_051986585.1 Vicinamibacterales bacterium
GGCAAAGAAAAAGCCAACGGCGGTGAGCACCGGTCGGTGCGCGTGGTTTTTGAATGATTGCATGTCAGTTTCCAGTTGCCAGTTCCCAGTTGCCAGATCTCAGTCCGCAGTCCGCAGGGCCAGTGAAATTCAGACTGACCGCCAACCGATCACGGAACTCCTGTTCGGTGCGCTCGCGCCGTCGCGGCAGCAGCAGCATCTTCGATCAATGAGCTTGGCGAAGGGCGAACCTCGAAGGACAAAACGTCGATTATAAATATCGCAGGACATTAGTCGTCGACGGAGTGGCGCGGCCGGCGATTGGCTTTGACCTCGGCGCGTCGCTTCTTGGACGCGATCCGTTCTTCTTTCGCCATTTTTCCTGGACGAGTTGGCCGACGTTTTCGCGGCTGGAAAGTGGCGCGCTTGATTAGCGCGATGAGTCGCTCACGCGCCGCGTCGCGATTCTGCGCCTGCGTCCGGTGCTCCCGTGAATCGATCACCAGGACCCCTTCGGCCGTGATGCGCTTCCCACCCAGGCCGCGCAGTCGGTGCTTGACTTCGTCGGGCAGCGACGAGGCGTCGACGTCGAGTCTCAGCTGTACCGCGGTCGAGACCTTGTTCACATTCTGACCGCCCGGACCGGACGCCCGCACGAAGCGCTCTTCGATTTCGTCGTCGGCGAGGGACAGCGTTGGCGTAATGGGTATCATTCGGGCTCAACCTGTTGAGGCGTCACAAACCAGCTAGTGTCCTGTCCGCGTGGTTCGCGACATAATTCCCGGCCGCGATCCACGCGGACAGGACACTAGATTTTAAACAAGATGCCCTTCGCCGGACGTCCGGTCGCGCGCTCGACGGCGGAGACGTACTGCTGTACCTGCGCCCGATACCGCGACTCACCCGCCGCGAGCTCGTGATCGGTCTTGAAGTCGACGATCACAGTCACGCCCCCTTCGGCGAACGCGAGGTCAAGGACACCTTCGATCATCGTGCCGTCCTTCTGGAGCCAGGTGACCGGCGTTTCACGGGTGAGCATTGGCGCCTGGCGCGCGCGCGCCATGAGATCGTGCTGCAGAACAGCGGTCGCAACCGCGGCCGCCGCACGAATCTCTTCCATCGTCGAGAGGAGCAGGCGCCCCTGGGTTTCCGCGGTCGACACGACGTCGTCGGCGCTCGCATCGAGCGCGACGGTCGCAAGGAGCGCGTGCACCAGGGTGCCAAACCTGGGCCCACGCGGACGACGCTCGGCGCCGGCAATCTCGACGATCTCGATCGAGCTCGCCGCGGCGATCTCGTCGTCCAACCCGAGCTCGGCGACCGCAGCCGCCCATGCGGTGGCCGTCTGGACCCGAAGGGTCGGCTGGCCGGCGCGCTCGATGGTCTCGGCGCGATCGCGCTGCCACCGTTCGTAGTCCGCCATTCGTTCTTCGACGGCGAACAGATCCCCGTCTTTCACAATCAAGTCGTCTCGCCGAAGTCCAAAGGTCGACACCGCGCCGAGATGCAGGAGATGGGGGTCCCACCAGACGACGGCATAATCATTCGCGGTTCGCGGTTCGCGATTCGTGGTTCGCGGTTGGCCGCTACGGAACTCGAACGCGCCAGGCGCAACCGTATACGGGCGCGCGGGATCGCCGTCCGGACGATTCATCACCGAGTCTTTCGACGGAAACGCCGGACAGCCAGCGGCGCGAGCGGGCTCGCGGCGCCCCGACTCGGCTGGATACACCGCAGCGGTCAACGGATCGAGCCAGCCGCCGTCGTAGGCGCCGTCGCCAATCACGGGAACGACTAGCAGATCGCGGGCTCGTGTCGCAGCCACGTACGCAAGACGGACGGCTTCCGCCTGCTCGCGCGCTCGCTCTTCCTCTCCGTGCAACACGAGATCGATAGGCGCCCAGCCGGCCAGCTTCAACGCGCACAGCCGCTTGTCCGGAGCCAGCCAACGGCTGGCTTCTGCCGGCGACAGTTTGCAGGTGGGATCGGCAAGGACCACCACCGGAAACTCGAGCCCCTTGGCCTTGTGCACCGTCATGATCCGAACGCCGTCGCTGCCTTCTTCGAGAATCGGCGCTTCCGCAGCCTGTGCGGTCTCTGCCGCCACCCGAAGCTCATCGACGAAGCCGCGAAACGAGATGCCGCCGGACGCTTCGTACTGCCTCGCCAACTCGGCGACATGGAGCACATTGGCGAGCGCCTGTTCGCCGCCGGCTCGAAGCACGAAGCCGACGTGAGCCCGCGTCGCGTTCAGCAATTCCTGAATCGTCTCCGCCACCGGAACGTAGTTGCGGCGCCGATGCAGCTGTTGAAGCAGTTGCAAGGCGGATCCGATCGGCGTCAGGTGCGCCGGAATCGAAGCCGGAATGCGAAACGGATGGAAGGTTCCCAAGCCGCTTCCAAGCTTCCATTCGAGCAGCTCTTCATCGCCGATCGCGAACAGCGCACCACGCAGCGTCGCAAACACCGACATCTCATCGTCTGGCCATTCGATCGCGGCGAGCGCCGCGCGAATGGTTTCGACCTCCTCGCGATCGTGAAATGTCTTGCCGCCAACCAGGACATGGCGGACACCTCGCGCTTCGAGCGCATGGACGTACGCCTGGGTAATGTCCTCGCCGAAACTGAGAAACCGGCGGAACAGCAGGCAAATGTGTTTGGCCTGAACCGGGACCGGTTCCTCACCGGTCCTCTCGGTCACCTTCCATCCGCTGTCGCGAACGATCCAGTCGACAAACGCGCCGACGGCGTCGGGGATTGACTTCTCGATCGCCATCGCGGAAATGTTCCGCGTGCCGTAAGGAGAGGGCACCGGCAGCGCGATCACGGAAGGTTGCCGTCCGGGATCCTTGCGATACGCGGACAGCGGCACGTAATCGGCCTGCAGGACGGTGGAATCACCGGTCATCAAGGGCGCAAACGCAGCATTGATGCACGCCTGAATCTGTCGAACGCTGCGGAAGCTGGCGGTCAGCTGCACGGGAATGGCGCCGCCCTGCACGAGCCGTTCGCACACTTCGCGGTAGACGCCGACATCAGCGCGTCGAAAGCGGTAAATGGACTGCTTCGGATCGCCAACGATGAACAGCCGTCCGGGAACAGGTGTCGCGCGGCGCCAATCAGTCTCGGACGGATCGGCGGCCGCCAGCAGCAGGAGGATTTCGGCCTGTAGCGGATCCGTGTCCTGGAATTCATCGACGAACAGATGTGTGAAGCGCGTCTGAAAGCCGCATCGGACGGTCTCATTCCCCTTCACGAGATCCCTGGCCTTCAGCAACAAGTCGAGAAAGTCCAACGCGCCGGCACGTGCTTTCAACAGTTGGTAGCGCTCGACCGCGCCGCCGAGTTCCTGCTGGAGAGCCGCTGCGAGATCCGCGTCCGCATCAAGACGAAATCCATCGAGATGCGAGCGGAACGTCTCCAACGCTGCGACCAGCTCGGCCCGCGCGATGCCCTTCCGATATCCGGGCCCGCGTCCGTGGCGAGCCCTGGAAAAATTCCGATCTCGCGACAGATCGACCAGCCGTGCCTCGAGCCCATCGTAGTCGAGCGGCGCCCGGCTGACTCCTGCGCCTTCGTACTGAAGCTGGATCTCCTGGCTCAGATGCCGCGCGGCGGCCGTGTCGAGATACAAGACGTCATTGGCATACGACGGCCGCTCGGTTGACGACGCGAGTTCGTGGAGCTCGCCGACAAGCCGATCGATGTGTTCCTCGCGACTGAAAGGACGACGCGTCCACGCCGTCGGAAAATCGCGCCACTCGGTCAGTTCCCAGGCCGCGCGTCGTAGTCGATCGATCGGGCCATCCTGGCGGGGTCGAGCCCCGGTGAACGAGAACGCTGTCGATCGCCGAAGCGCCCGCCGAACCCCTTCCGGCGGATCCGCCAGCTCATTCTGAAGCCAGCCACCGAACGCCTCTTCGAACAGCCGCGACGACTGGGTCTCAGTGAGGACGCGAAATAGCGGATCGACGCCGGCTTCCACCGGGCGCTCCCGGAGCAGCTCGGCGCAGAAGCCGTGAATCGTATTGACGTGGGCTTCCTCCAGACTGCCGAGCGCCCGATCGAGGCGTTCGCGGGCCTCACGTTCCGGTGCCGCGCCTCGTTCACGCTCGAGCGCCTCGCGGAGACGCAGCTTCAATTCACCCGCGGCCTTCTCGGTGAAGGTGACGGCGACGATCTGCTCGACCTTCGCCCGCCCGGTCGCGAGGACGCGCAGGATCCGCTTCACGAGCTCGGTCGTTTTGCCGGTCCCAGCGGCCGCCTCCACGACCAGCGTGTCGTCGAGCGCGTTGGCAATCCGATCGCGGGCTGGGTGGTCGGGGAGATTCATGGATTTCCGTCGGTTTTCGGTTTTTGGTTTTCGGTTCTTGGTTGTGGTTTTTGGTTCTTGGTTCTTGGTTTGTTCTTGGTTCTTGGTTTGTTCTTGGTTTTAGGTTGTTCTTGGTTTTAGGTTGTTTTCAGCTTTCTAGTGATCGATTTTCTGTGGTCGCCCTGAAGTCTTGGATGTTCACTGGGCCCGCGAGCCAACAACTGAAAACGAACTCGAACCAAAACCAAAAACGAACTCGAACCAAAAACCAAAAACCACAACCAAAAACCGAAAACCAAAAACTGAAAACTGATTCCTACGCCATCCCCCTAAGTGCCAGCAGATCGCCCAGCTTGTCGGCCGATTTCATGCGGACACGCTGCTCTTCATGCGGACCGCAGACCGCACGGAAATCGCACCACGTGCAGGCGCGATCAGTTGGAGCGACCGGAAGGAAGCCAAGCTCGATCGCCCGGTCGACGATCTCGAGCGCTTCGAGCCCGGCGGCGCGATTCGCATCGTTGATCGGAATCTCGTGATCGGCAAAACCGCCGGCGGCGGTGCAGTAGAAGAGACGGCCGGACGCAACGGCTGATTGCAGCGCGGAGGTGACGGCCACGCTGTAGAGCACCGGCTGGAGCATGGCGCCGCCGCCAATGACCGTCTTCCAGGTGGTCCGATTCTTTCCCGTCTTGTGATCCGTCACTCGTAGTACCGTGCCGTCGCGGCGACGCTCGATCAGATCGACCGAACCCCGCAGCAGGAACCGTCCGTCCAGGAGTACTGGCGCCGGCACGCTGCGGGGATCCCGTCCCTCGTCGCTCAAGCCGAAGCTGAATTCGAAGTACTCCGGAATCCAGTCCGGCGACGATGGCAGCCGTCGTGCCCACACGCGGAGATCACGCGCGATGTCGGCGATTTCGTCGCGCCACACGCGTTCGATCGCCGGGGCCAGCTGCTCGTGGTACTCGGCCGCCGTCTTCGAGACAATTCGGTCGAGACATTCGAGTACCTCGTGAAGCTGATTGCTGGTGACGGGGAGGCTCCCCTCCGATTGAAGCGTGCGGAAGAACTCGGCCTGGACTTTGTGAAAGAGCGCACCGCGGGTTAACGGATCCAGTTTCTGCAGCGGCTCGGGCTCCTGAGCGGGTTCGAGGCGGTAGATAGTCGACAGGAGAAACTGATACGGGCAGCTCGAGAACTTCTGCAATGCCGATAACGAATAGGGACGCGCGGACAATCGCTGCGTCGCCAGCAGCGGACCGGTGATACCGGTCAATCGAGTGATGCCGTCAAACGGCGTCCAGTTCGACCGCGCCCGAGCCCAGCGCGTCGTCACCGAACGCTTCAGTGCATCGTTGAGCCGCAGCAGATAATGCGCCTGGCCGCGGACCGCCCTCGGATTCTCGGCAACGAGGAGTGTGCGAAGCACCGCCAGGTCGTGCTCCAGATCGTCGATCGCCTCGGACGGCTGCGCTGGAGATGGCCACGCGAGCATGGCGCCACCTTCAGAGACCGCTCGCTCCTGCAGTTCCTCGTGGCGCGGAATCCGACCGGTGATCGCACGCATCACGTCAAGCGCGTAGAACGAGGGCACACGCGGGCGCGATTCCGCAATCTCGATGCGCGGATACGACAGCCACAGCCGTTCCGTTGGTGCGCCCACCGCGAGCCGAAGCAGCAGTCGCTCCATCCGTCCGCGGGTTTCCTGGATCGCCAGCCCGGCATCGAGCGGCACGCGCATTTCCTCGTCGAGCAGCATCGGATCCTCGTGCGGCTTCTGGGGAAACATCCGCTCGGCGAGGCCGGCGACGAATACCACGCGGAAGGTGCGGCCGCGCGCCTGCTGCGGGGATGCCACGAACACGCGTCCGTAGCGATAGCGCGGCGGATCAATCTGGAGGGCAAGGAGTCGGTCGCCGAGCACGTCTCGCGCTTCGTCGAGCGAGACCGGACCAATCTCGGTCATTGGCCGCAGCTCCGCAAGGACACGGAGCACGCGTTCGGGTTGCCGAAGCACCATCGGGGCGAGGTGAGCAAATCGATCCAGCCACTCGGCCCATGTCGCGGTCGCGGGCCACGACGCCAGCAAATCGATGATCGGCAGCGCGAAGGCGCGGAGATGTCCGAGATTCGCGAGCTCCCGCTCGAGCCGCGATGCGCGTGGAGACTCGGGATCCTCGCGCCGCTCTTCCTGGATCATCAGGCGGTATTCGCGCGCGAGGCCGGCAAGCCGCCGATGCCATCGAGCAGGATCGCCTCCGATCACCGCCGATTCGACAATCAGTGTTTCCCATTTCCAGGGAGCCCGCAGCGATCCTGCGACGACGGCATCGGTCTCTTCGCGATCCTGGCCAGATGATGCGGTACGGTCCGATTCGAGCGGCAGATCCGGCGTCGTGTCGCTCTCGTCGCCTTCGACTCGACGAGCCGCGTTCGCCATCGCCAACCATGTATCGTCGTCGGCAACGATGAACTCGAATTCGCGACGAGTGCCGAGGAGCTGCGGAACCTGCGCGAGCGAGAGGTACTCGGCGAAGCGGCGGGCCGACAGTTTCTCGCAGGCGCACGCGAGGATCGCGAGGAAGGCGCGTCCGGCCGGATGCGGCCGGGTCGTGCCGCGATCGAACCAGCCAGGAATTCCCGCGCGTTTGAACGCGTGCTCGAGGAGACCCGCATATCGCTCAGGCGATCTGACGAACACGGCTATTTCATCGAATGGAACGCCGGCGCGCGCCTCTGCGAGAATGCGACGGGCTATCTCCACACACTCGCGTCCTTCTCCGGGCGCAGAAAACAGCCGCACATCCCCCTGCGGTATCCGTTCGGGCGGACGGCTTCGGGCAAACAGATGCCTGCGAAGCGCGACCAGGTCGGCGTCTCCTCGCTGCTCGAGCACGTCGGGTTTATGCCCGAGCGCTTCGAGACGATCCAATGTCTGGAGATCGCCGAAGGGTACGGTCACGATCACGGCCGGAGAGGCTTCCATCAGCGCTTTGATGAAATCGAACTCTGCGGCCGAATCGAAGGGCACATCAAGCAAGAGGAGTGGCAGCCCGACAAGCGAGTTCCCACTCTGGCCATTGGCCGCCACCGCGGTGGCGCAGGCGAAGAGGGTGGCGCGATCGGTTGCCGACGCGTGCTCAAACTCCTGCTCGAAGCGATCGAGCAGAACCGACAGATCGTGACCGCCAAGCGGCAATTGCGTGAGATCGGACGAGGTTACGCCGGCGAGCCGCAGCTCTCTCAGCGTTCGTGCGAGGGCTCGCGGGAAACCGGGAGTTCCGGCCACCGGTCCAAAATAGGTGAGGCCTTCGTCGCGACCGGACTCGAACGTCGCACGAGCCGCGACCGCTTCTGATGCAAGGTCTGTGGCCGGCGATCGCCGATCGACCGCCAGCACAGGCGCCGCCAGTCGCGCCGCAAGCTGCGTGAGGCTGAACCGGTGCAAGCCGACGGTTGCGCCCGTGGCGATCGCGATGGACCGCGTCAGATCGTCGGCCGCTACCCTCGACGCCCCAACGAGCAAGACATCACGTTGACCGAGCTGAGATTGGACGAACGCGCGAGCTTCTGTCAGCCGCAGCTCGTTGGAAGCCGATTCGACGATGCGGATCATGGAGGGCTCCTTCCCGGACGCCGTGCCGGGTCACCGGTAACGATCGCGCCACGCGATCGTGAAAGAGAGAGTAGCAGAAAAACAGTGGGTTGGCTTCCTTCTGCCGGAGGGCGGAAGCCACGAGAGAGATGGGAAGTCGACACGCGGGTGTGGGCGTTTCAGGAGGCGTAACGCCCACCATCTCAAATCGTGGCTCCCGCCTTCAGGCGGAAGACGAGCGAGTCTTATTCGTTGGTCGACGCCGCCTTCGCGAGCTGGATGACTGCCCAACTCTTGAGCGGCTTCGGTGGTTCGAATCCTGCGTGTTCGCCGCCACCGCGTCCACCACCGCCGCCGCCGTGGCCGCCCATGCCACCGCCGCCGCGACCGCCCATACCGCCGCCCATTCCGCCAAAGCCCCCCATGCCGCCCCGTCCCTGCCCTGAGGGTTGTTCGAGTTTCGGCGTCTCGATACCGAATCCAATCGACGCACCTGGCTTGGCCTCAATTGCGTATGGCGTGTCGGCGGTCTTGGTCAGCGGCACCTTGAGCTCGTAGACCAGATAGCCTTCGACCGAGCCGATCTTCACCGAGATACCTGGCGCCGCCGACGTCACGAAACTGTGGGCGTCGTCTTTTTGCGGACCATATACTTCCAGACGATCGACTGGCTCCTCCTCTGCAGGACGCGACTGCCCGGCATCCCCTGCGCTGGAATCACCGGAGCCAGATCCACCAGGCGAGCGGCCCCAACCGCCAGAACCGCGCCCGTACCCCCCGCGACGCTGCGCGCCCTCCTCTGGCGGGACCCCCACGGGATATTTCACGCCGAAGTGTTTCTTGTCCCCGCCAGAGGGATCGAACCAGACGATCAGGCCCTGGCGCAGAATCTGCCGCCGTGAGGTGGTATCGGCGGTGCTCAGCAGCACGTAGAGAAACTGGCCATCGTTGATGGCCGCCGTCAGCACCGGATGATTTTCCTCGATCGGCGACAGAGGTCCGGGCCACTCCCCGTTGTCGCCATCGATCACGACATCCCGATCGCGCCAGTGACTATTTATGGTTTGTCGCTTATTCGCGATAAGGCCTGCCGCCGATCCGACCAGCATCACCGTAACCGCTCCGGCACTGACGAAAGAACGTCGCATAGATCGACCTCATCCAACCTGACGAGCCTATAGCTTGCCGCGAGGCGGTGCACCGCGTCGGCCGGGAGCCTGAGCGAGCGCATCGCGCGCCTGTGCCCGCTGCTCCGGCGTGAGTATCTGCGAGATGCGCGACGCCAGATCAATCCGGGCGCCGAGATCCGCGGCGTTCGCCGCCGCGATGGAGTTCTTCAGATCATCGATCTTCTGCTGATCCGGCGCATCGGAAAAAATTACGCTTTGCAGCTGCCGTTCCAGATCCATCAGATTGCGCCGCGGGTTGTTGGCGCCTCGCTGAGCCTCGGTGATGGTTCGGACTTGTTCGCGTTGCGCATCCGTCAGATTCAGGTTGCGCAGAATCGGAAGCACACCGTCGGGCCCCGGCCCCCGGCCCGGTCCTCGGCCACCTTGCGGTGGTTGAGCAATGACAGGAATCGCGACCGCCGCGCCAAGAATGGTCGCCAGAAGGGCCGACCAGACAGTTCGTTTCATGTGAAACCTCCCCTTCACCCTAGTTAGACCGAGGCGCCCTGGAATTGGTGCAGCTTCCGCGCGGAAGTCACTGTTTCTTCACAATTTACCGTCATATCCGGCCTCACAAGGTGGCCGGTCCCTCCCGTAAAGGTGCCGGCCACCTTTTGGCGGGTTCGATATCATTCAGTCAGCGATGACGATGCGGTTCGTTCTTGCGGTCCTTGTCTCACTGGTCGCGACGCCGGCGCTGGCAGAGAAGCAGTATTCAGCCGACCGGTACGACTCGCACATTGAAGCCCTCGACGACGGGTCGTTACGCGTGACCGAGACCATCGTGCTCCGCTTCGAGTCGGGCACGTTTCAGCAATTCTTTCGGTCGATTCCAGTTCGCCGGACGGACGGGATCGAGATTGTTTCCGCGTCGATGGACGGGGCAGCGTTGCCGGCAGGAACGGACGCCGGACAGGTGGAGATCTCCGGCTCGTCGAATGTCCGCGTGACGTGGCATTTCGCCCCAGTCTCGGGATCCGCGCACACGTTCGAACTGACCTACCTGGCTCGCGGCGTTGCGCGTCAGGAGAGGGACGCCGATGTCGTCGCATGGAAGATTCTCCCAACCGAGCATAACTACCCGATCGCGTCGAGCACGACGGAACTGATCCTGCCCGCGCCGCCTCAACGAGTGCCGTCGATCGAGACCCATCGGGTCGGCGAGTCGACGGTGCACGTCGACGGTGGCCATGTCCGGATCACCGCCACGGCGATCCGCAGCAACGGGTGGGTCCAGGCAACAGCGCATCTCGCTCCAGGCACACTCGTCAAAACCGCACCACGATGGCAGCAACGACAGAACGAAATTGATCGATTGTCGCGGGTTTGGATCCTCGCCGCCGGCATCGTTGCGTTGCTGGGTTTGGGCGTCCTCTTCTTCATTCACCAGCAATACGATTCACCCGGGCGCGACTTCGCCGCCATCCAGTCATCGCCGGCACCCCCGGATTCACTGTCACCGGCTATCGCCGGCACCCTGATGGCAAACGGCTCGATCCGCCTGGAACATGCGATGGCGGCGCTCTTCTCGCTCGCCGATCGCGGCGAACTGCGGATCGATGAACAATCCCGAATGCTCGGTCAACGTCAGTTCGCGATCGCCAGGCTGGCGACCGAGCGGCCACTCGCAACTTACGACACGACGCTGCTGGGCATCATTTTCGGAACCGACAATCCCGATGCCCGCGTCTCTCTCGGCAAAGCTCGCCACCGGCTACTTCGGCAGTTCCGGAAGTTCAAGGCGGCGCTCGAACCAGCGATGCACGCCGCCGGGCTGCTGAATCCCGATCGCCAGCGAGTTCGGCGTCGGTTCATGAGATTTGCGATCTCGTGCCTGTTGGCCGCAGCCCTCTCATCGTTTGTGTTCGCCTTGCTGATCGAACAATTCGGACCCTCGCCGCTGCTGATTTCACTGGCGCTGACGCTCATCGGCGTCGCGTCGCTGATCAGCGCCGCCGCGCATACGCCGCTCTCGGACGAGGGCGTGCGACGTGTGCGCGACTGGCGAGGATTCCGCCAGCACCTGCGTGAACTCGTCCGCGATCGTCAGCCCTCGCCCGGTGAGACAGCGCTGCGGCAGATGCTTCCGTTCGCGATCGCGTTTGGAATGGCTCACTCGTGGTCGTCGTATTTGAAACGGCACCGATACGCCGGACCGGAGTGGTTTCGCGCAGCGACTGCCGATGCCAACAGCAGCGCCGCATTTTCGGCCTTTGTGGCCTCCGGCGGCATTGGCCAAGGCGGCCACGCACCCGGATCGGCAGGAGCAGCCGGCGGGGGGAGTTCGGGGGCTTCTTAATCGATAATCGCTAATCGCTAATCGGAGAATCGCTAATCCTTGAATCCTGGAATCCTTGAATCCTCGAATCCTCGAATCTCCCTAATCCTTGAATCCTTCCCCTGACACTCATGCGTGGCGGCGGACGGTCGATGCCAGGTAATCCAGCATGCGTTGCCGATGCGCAATGGCTTGCTCCGACAGCGGCTTCGTCGACGACGAGTCGTCGAAGGGCAGCGTTCGCTGCGCCCAGGCCTCGCGTCGCGCTCGGGTGCGCTCCATGCCGGCGCGGAAACATTCAAAGCAGAGCGTCCGGCCGTGTGTGTGACTCGCGACAGTGGATGTATGTGTGCAGCGTGGCATGTGCAGAATCCGTGGTGTTGTTTCGTGTTGTCCGTGCTCTTCCGCGGCTCGTCTTCCGTGCTCGTCCGTCGTCTTCCCCGCCTGTCTTATCCGTGTTGATCTGCGGCCTCGAGCGCGTGCCGTGCGCTGATTTGGGCGGCCCGGCGTCGCTTCTCGAGCACTTTGTACTTGTCGGGCCCGCGCAGGAGCTCGAGCGGCTGCCGCGCAGCACTGATCCGCGTTGGAGAAGCAACCGGCGCGGGGGCCGTGCGGGCCTGGGCCGGCTCTCCAACATCCAGCGATCTTGCCAGCGATCCTTCGACGTAACCCATGTGCTGCTCTCCCTTGATAACGGCGAACCCCGTCAATCAGTACAGGCAGTCTAGGATCGGGCCGTGACAGGGTAGGTCACGGCGGTAAGATCTGGGGAAATGCGCAATGCTGAAGTCATTCGTCAGTGGTCGATCCTGCGCGACCTCGAGTCGTCGCGCCGGGTCACGATCGATGATCTCGCCGAACGTACCGGGGTCTCGACGCGGACGATCCGCCGCGATCTCGAAGCGCTGCAGGCTGCCGGATTTCCGCTTTTCGACGAGGTCCACGACGGCAAACGCTTCTGGACGCTCGAGCAGCGCGCGTTTCGGCGGCTTGACGACACTGGATTTACGCTCGCCGAGCTGACGGCGATCTATTTCTCGCGCTCGCTGGTCGAGTGCCTGGCGGCGACCCCATTCCAGCGCGACGTTCGCAGTGCCTTCGACAAGCTGGCGACCGCGCTGACGCCAGGCATGCGCCAGTTCCTCGATCGCCTGCCGCTCGTCATTCAGGCGAAGGCTGAACCGGGATCGCAGTCGCTCGGCGACGCACCGTCGACGCCGGTGACCGCGTCCCGTCAGGCGGCGCCGCGAAGCGCTCGCGTTTCCCAGCTGCTCGACGCCACGATCAATCATCGCCGCGCGGTCATGCGTTATCACTCGTTCTCGAGCGAGCGCGAAAAGGAATACGTGATTGAGCCGTATCGGCTCGTCTTCGCCCAGGGCGGCTTCTACGTGGTGGCCTACGTGCCCGAGTACAACGCGCTGCGCACGTTTGCGGTCGAAAGGATTCGGTCGCTGTCGCTCACCGAAGAGCGCTTCGATCCGGTAGACCTGCCGGCGGATGCGTTCGAGAACTCACTCGGAGTGAATCAGGGAACACCGGAGCGGATCGACATTGTGTTCGAGCCGCGCATCGCACGTCATCTGAAAGAGCGGGTCTGGCATCCGTCTCAGCAGATTCACGAGCAGCCCGATGGCCACCTGACGATGACGCTGCACGTCTGCAACGACTTCGCGCTGCGCAGCTGGATCCTGAGTTTCGGACCGCTCGCACGCGTGCTGTCGCCGCCGGAGCTCGTGAAACAGATACAGGAAGAGGCCGATAAGACCCGGTTGCAGTACGCGGCGGTTGAGTGAACGGAGGGGCGAAGGTACCGGAGTTCACAGCGAAGGAACGAAGATAACGGAGACGAACGGAGAGGAGCATTCCTTCGTTTGTCTTCGTTGCCTTCGTTCCTTCGGTGTGAACTTCGTTACCTTCGCAACCTGCGAACGCCTCACGGATTGAACCAGTACGCGAACTTGACCAGAAACACGTTCTTCGCCGGCGCGTCGAAGACCGCACCGAAGTCTCGATTGAAATTGAAACTGCCGTAGTCGACGGTGCCCTCGCGACCCTGCTGCCAGACGACGAACAGGGTCGAACCTGGCTTGTATTCCCAGCGCAGCACGTTGGTCGTGCGGAACGAACGGTAGTTGAAATCCGGATTGCTGTCGTACTCCGTGGGCGCGTATCGGCCTTCGTACGATTTCGATCGACCATCCACCAGCTGCTTGAAGTTCGAGTAGTCGCCGGCCGACACGAACGGCTCGGCATACAACTGAATCGAGAGCCGCGGCGTCACCGTGTAATTGAGCCGGGTCGTGACGCCGACGGTCTTCTGATGCAGCCGCGCGAACACATAACGGCCATCGTCGGTGTTTTCGACCCACTGCGATTCGTCGTGATTCAGATTGAGGTGGACGCCGGCGCTGATTTTCAAAAACGAAGTCGGCCGGTACGAAATGTCGGGCGTGATGTCGTGCACCGTCGTGCCCAGGCCGTCCGTCGCATTGAAGGTGAAGACGTCGACCGACACGGCCGGGCGCTGATCGCTCTGCAGATACGCCCAGATCGACCGCTGCGCATTGCCATACACGCCCGGACCGCCGCGCGTGGCCCGGTCGTCGAACGGCTGCCAGTTGATGTTTCCGCCGGTGCCGGTCCCCCAGTTGTTCCTGAACACGGCATGAGCGTTCACGTTGATCCCCGAGAACAGGCGATCGCCGTCGTGGTTCCACCCCGCCCACTGATTCAAGTTGTAACGGAAGCTGCGTAGCCACTTCTGCGACGGCTTGTCGTACCGGATCTGCATCCAATTGCTCATCGTGCGCTGATCGGCACGCTGCATGAAGCCGACGTCGTTAATCTCGAACCCAGGACTCTTGAACCCGACATTCGAGCTGAAGACCATGCGTTCGCCAGCGATTTTCGACACCGAGGCCGATCCGCCGTAGCCGTTCATCGACGTCCGCGTTGGATCGTAGGTGAGCGTGTCGGAATCGGGCCGCTGGAAGCTGTGGACGTTGTTCCGCTGTAACTCGTCGATCGCTTCGGCATCACCGTGGACGGTGCTGCCGGCGAGGAACCCACGGATCGCGTACTTCTTGTTCAATCGCCAGTCGGCGTCGACGCCACCAGTGTAGGCGCCACTCGGCAGAAACCGCGTCGCCGCATCCAGGTTGCGATTCGTCATCGTCGTCATGAAACCGAGCGCGGACTGATTGGCGAACTCGCGCCTGGCACGGACGACCGAATAGTTGGTGAGCGGTTCGATCGTCTGCCGGCTCTGTACGGTACCGTTGACGATGACCGCGTCTTCGTCCGAGGTGACGGCATTCAGCGCGCCGACCGAGAAACTCCCGACCCGTCCGGTCAGTTTCGCCGCGCCGAGGATGGTCGTCTGCGTTGGCGCCGACGAGTAGCCGCCATCGGGCACATCCGGCTCGCCGCGCGGCGTTCGGCCGATTCGACGCGAGTAAAACAGCCCGCTGCAACTCCCGTCGTTGCAATCCACGTCGAAATTGAAGATGCCGCCACCCTCCACAAAGAATGGCCGCCGCTCGGCAAAGAACGTCTCGAAGGCGGACAAGTTGACGACGGCGGGATCCGCTTCGACCTGACCGAAGTCAGGGTTCACAGTCCCGGTGAGGGTGAGGCCGGGTTTCACCGCGTACTTGAAATCGACGCCCAGCGATGCGTCGGGATCCGTCGGATTCGAGAGCGGATTGCCGGCCTCGACCGGCTGGGTCGTCACCTGACCGACGGCATAGGGCACGACCTCGAGCCGCTTTGCCGCCCGATCGAGATGCAGTCCGGTCAACTCGCCGAACGAGGACACAAAACCATTGGCACTCTTGGATAAGAGCGGCCACGTCACGGTCTCGTTCAAGCGGCCGATTTTGCGAACGATGGCAAGGCCAAACGTGGACGTATCCGATGGCCGATACCGAAGCTGCGACAGGGGAATGCGGAACTCCGCGTGCCAGCCGCGCTCGCTTCGCGACACCGTCACGTCCCAGACGGCATCCCAGCTCTGATCGTTATTCGTGTCGTTGAACCAATACGCATCCTGCTTGACCCCGGCAGGGTTCACCGCAAATTCGAACGCCGAGCGGCGATCGTGAAACGAGTCAACCAGCACGCTGATCCAGTCGGACGGCGAGTCTTCATCACGCCGCGTCCGGATGCCGACGATGCGCTGCGGATCGGAATCGAAGGCCTGGACCGCGACGTAGAGCGCGGTTCCGTCATAGGCGACGCGCGCTTCAGTCGGAAAAGTGGGCGCAGCCCCTTCGCGCGGGTCCCGCTGTCGAAAATCGGTGATCGAAGGAGCGGTCTGCCACACCGCGTCGTTGAGCTCGCCGTTGACGCGAATCGCGGTTGCCTGAGGAACGGGCGTTGCGGCGACAGGCGCCACCCCGGGACCTGCAGCCTCGATGCCGATTGCCGACAGGTACACGGCGAACAGAAGCCGGGCGAATCGCATCGATTGTGGTCTCTCTCGTTCTGCTGGCTGTTCGTTCGAACTCGTTGCGCAGGATGGTCAATCGCAGCCGAATGGTGGCTTAGACGAATTTCGGTGCGTGAAGGTTGGCAGAACTAAATTGCGTCTGTGGTTCAGTTGGGCGCACCTTGGGACGAGTGGTGGGATGAATTTCTGTCAGATAGCTCGCGCGCGACCGCTTGCTCCACGGCGGCTCTCCCTTAGGGATTGGATCGCCGATTACTCTGATTTCGCGTTCTTCGGGGAGGCGGAGACGGATCGCTGCGAGCGCCAGGCCAGCGTTACCGACACATGGCACGGACGGCACAGCAATCGATAGTTTTCGAGGCCGCACTCGCCTCCGCCGTCAGCGACTGGAATGATGTGATCAGCTTCCCAGCGGGGGCGCGACGCGCGCCACGCCCGGCGCGCCGCCCGATCCGTGACCGGCGGCTTCGACCGGGTCCATTGTCTATGCGCCTGCACGACGTTGACGCCGCAGAGCTGACAAATGCCCTTGTCTCGTTTCTTGATCTGCTGACGAACGTACCAAGGGCTGCTACGAATCTTCCATTCATGAACGCAGGAATCGCTGCAGAAAGTCCGCCGCGGAGGTTTCACGACCTCGCGGCACCAACGACAGATTGGCTCCCCCGCGGCATTGCGCTCGGGCTTGCCCCATTGATCCGCGGTCACCACGCATGTGCGACGAGTGCTCACGCGTGGCGTATCGGAGGATGATGGTGGCGCCTTTAGATCTCCGCCTCGGAAAGGACGGAGCGAACGGAACAAGCACCAACGCGGAGAGACGCCTCCGTCTCCTCCGCGAACCACGAACCACGAACCACGAACCACGAACCACGAACCGCGAATTGCGAATTGCGAATTGCGAATTGCGAGATCACACACTCATCATCAACGACAACGCAAACCGAGCGTCGTGGTCGATCCACTGATCGCGCAGCGCAAAGGCGCAATCCACGCCCATGCGTTCGATCTGATCTGCCTCGTACTTGTACGAGCTCTCGGTCCAGATGTACTCGCCGCGGTCAAACGATACCGAGAGACCGGCGGCGTCGATCTTTGCGGTCTGCGCGGCGCGGCTCACGAGGTGCATCTCGATCCGCTGTTCGGCGCGATTCCACGCCGCGCGATGGTGAAATGCGTCGAGGTTGAAGTTGCCGCCAAGCTCGCGATTGATGCGAACGAGCAGGTTCTTGTTGAACGCGGCGGTTACGCCAAGCGGATCGTCGTACGCGAGCTGTAAATCGCGCTCGGATTTGATCAGGTCGGCGCCGAGGAGGAGCAGATCGCCAACCTGCAGCACGGCCCGGATGCGACGCAGGAATGAAAGCGCGGCCGGCGTATCGAAATTGCCGATGTTCGATCCCAGAAGCAGCACGAGCATCGGCCCGTGCCCGTCTCGCGCGCGGGCCGCGCGCCGGAGCCCGACTTCGTAGGTGGATTGATGTCCTACCACCGAGACGTGCTGCCACCGTGTGAGCCGCTGCTCTGTCTGCTCGAGCGCCTGCGACGAGATGTCAATAAGGTGAACGCGCGCCGAACCGCCGGCCGCCTGCAGAGCGCCGGCGAGGACGGCCAGCTTTTCCCCGCTTCCGCATCCCAGCTCGACGATCGTCGACGGCCCGGTATCGAGCGCGGTCACGATTTCGTCGGCGTGCGAACGCAGTAACCGATTCTCGGCGCGCGTGATCCGGTACCAGGGCAGCCGGCAGATCGCCTCGAACAGGCTCGACCCGAGCGCGTCGTACAAATACTTCGACTGAAGCTGCTTCGGCGTCAGTTGCAGATCATGCCGGACTTCGGCGGCGAATTCGGCGAGGACTGATGTTGTGCTCATCGTCTGGGTGCCAGGGGTGCCAAGGGTGCCAGGGGTGCCAAGGGTGCCAGGGGTGCCAAGGGTGCCAGGGGTGCCAGGAGTGCCAAGGGTGCCAGGAGTGGCGTGAGTGCCACGGGTGCCGAGAGTGCAATGAGTGCCTTGCGTGCAATGAGTGCGTGGGCTCGGAGCACGCTTAGCACGCATGGCACGCTTGGCACTCTCGGCACCCCTGGCACCCCTAGCACCCCTAGCACCCCTAGCACCCCTGGCACCCCTGGCACCCCTGGCACCCCTGGCACCCCTGGCACCCAGATCATGATCCACCCACCGTCCTGAACGTCGCATATACGTACGGATAGTTCGGCCTGAACCAGTTGCGAAAGCTTCGTCGTACCAGTTCCTTGGCGGTCGCCGTTGAGGCGC
Source organism: Vicinamibacterales bacterium (assembly GCA_051986585.1). Lineage (GTDB taxonomy): Bacteria > Acidobacteriota > Vicinamibacteria > Vicinamibacterales > 2-12-FULL-66-21 > JALZOC01. Next base: position 18,065 of record JBPYFA010000053.1, read on the forward strand.
CTTTCATCACATAGTGCTGGCCGTCAAAAAAATCGGCCGAGTACTCGGGATACGACACCATCGGGGCGAAACCGGGGAACGGAGCAAACACGGTTGACGTCCATTCCCATCCATTTCCGATGAGATCGTGAACGCCCCATGCGCTGACCCCGCCTGGATACGATCCAACCGGAACCGGATCGAAGCGCAAGAAGTCGAAGTTCCCGTGCTCGGAACCCGGCGATGCCTCTCCCCAGGGATAAGACTGCTCGAAGCCGGCAGGCGTCCCGAACGCCGCGCGGTGATACTCGGCTTCAGTCGGCAGTCGTCGTCGCTTCCAGCGCGCGTAGGCGGCGGCTTCGGCGTGGCTGACATAAACCGGCCAGTCAGGCGGCAGCGGAACCTGCTCGAACATGCCGAGCCAGAACCTCGATGCCGTTGGCCCCTGCGGCGCGGACCAGAACGAGGGATGCGTGATGTGATCCTGTTGCAGCCACATCCAATGCTCGTCGGACCACAGCGCCGAATCGCGATATCCGCCGGCTTCGACGAACTCCAGGAACTCGGCATTGGTGACGTTGTGCGGGTCGATGTCGAACGCTGGCACGGTCACCCGATGCTCATCGAACTCGTTGTCCCAACCGAAGTTGATGCGATTGCGATCGGCGCCAAGCGTGGCAACACCGGCCGGAATGCGGATGCGTTCTGTCGATCTTCCGGCTAAAGCCGGAAGCCACAAATCGTGTTTGGAGCTTCCGCGTTCGTGGCTTCCGCCATCGTGGCTTCCGCCTTTGTGGCTTCCGCCTTTGTGGCTTCCGCCTTTAGGCGGAAGCACCTTCTTCTGCTCATACGGCAATCGATGCCACATGTAGAGCAGCGTCTCCTGATGCATGGCCTCGTGCTCGAGCGCGGTGTACAACGCCTGCGCGCGCTGCATCGCCGGGCGATCGTCGCGCAGTTCCGCCTCCTCCAGTGCGTCGACGATAGCGGCGTCGGCACGGGCCGCGAAATCGAGAACTTCATCGCGCGAGGGCCACGCCGTATTGGCGCCGCTCCGCGGCACGGCAGACTCGGCGCTGTCGGGATCGATCCCGCGCTCGAACAGTTTCTCGAGACGGGCATCGACCGGTGGGCGGCCCAGGCCGCGTCGCAGGAATGCAATGACGCTGAAGGCGGGCAGGTGTCCTTCGTAGAAAACGATTGGATTGCGAAGCGCGATTGGACGCGAATAGTACGCGGAGGGATCAATCAAATCGAAGATCGCGCGTGTTCGAGCCCGATTGCGCTGGTACCACTCGACGACCGATGGTCGGTCAACCGCCAGCAAAGACATCCGTCAAGTATATGTGGGACCACTCCCAAGGGAGTCTTTTAAGACCGACTCAGCAGCACGAACTTCACGCCGCGTGTTTGGATTTCCGCCGGCTCGACTTCGATCCCGTCCTCGATGAACGACGCTTCGTGTTCGCGGCACCCTTGCTTTCGAGACTGGCCCGCAGCCGAGCCATCAGGTCGACGACGTCGGCCGATTGAGCGGTCTCCCGCTCTTGAAGCTTCGGTTTGCGCCCTTTTAGTTTGGCTTGAATGACCTTCATCAGATTGTCGCGATACTCGTCGTTATATCTGTCGGGCTGCCACTTGGCGCTGAGGCTGTCGATGAGCTGCATCGCCATCTTTAGCTCCGGTGGCCTGATTCCTTCTGCCTTTGGAAATCGGAAGTCGCCAAGATCCGCCAACTCGTCGGCAAACCGCATCATGGTCAAAACGAGCGCATCGCCGATGGCTTCCACAGCGGCAAGATGCTGGGCGTCGCGCAGAATGATTTTGGCGACGCCGAGTTTTCCTGACTGGCGGATCGCTTCGCGAAGCAGCGCATACGATCGGTCGGCACCCTTGGCCGGCTGCAGATAGTACGGCGTCTCGAAATAGCGTTCATCGATTTCCTTCGGGTCGACAAAGTCGAGAATGTCGATGGTCTTGGTCTTCTCGAGCGCGGCGGTCTTGAAATCGTCTTTCGTCAGGACGACGAACTGTCCCTTCTCATACTCAAAGCCTTTGACGAGATCCTCCCAACCCACCGGCTTGCCTTCTGTCTGACACACCCGCTCGTATCGCACCGGCGCCTCGTCTTTGGCGTGAAGTAGCCGGAATTTCGGCCGATGATCGCGGGTCGCGCTGTAAAGTTCGATCGGAATATTGACCAGGCCGAACGCGAGCGAGCCTTTCCACATTGCCCGAGCCATGTCGAACCTCCGGGCAACGGTGTGCAGAATCCAGGCCAGCCTCCGCTCGCGAGCTTCGGTCGTTAATCGGAGCTGTAGCGGGAGCGAGGCGGGGTAGAATCACAGGTCGGGGCGGCGTGGCGAAATTGGCAGACGCGAGAGACTTAGGATCTCTTGGCCACAAGCCGTGGGGGTTCGAGTCCCTCCGCCGCCAGCCTTCGCGTCGGAGCTTCGCTGTCGACGCTTCGGCTCGGCGAGTCAGACTTCCGCTCGCTGAGCTGTCGCACCGCGAGGCTGCGTCTGGACGCGTTGCGCGTCGCGCCCTGAACCGCAATGCGGGGTCGGTAGCCGAGCACGTGGACCGCAAACAAAAGCGAAGTCTGTCTCGCCGTAGCCCCGAAGGGGCGGAGGCGGACGGAGCCTAAGAAAAACGTGAAAACAGAGTTTATCGACGTCAGCGACACACAGAAAAATCTCGTCGTCGAGATTCCGAGCACGATTGTCGACGCGGAAATCGACAAGGTTGCCCGCGATTACAGCCGCGCCGCCCGAGTCCCTGGATTTCGTCCCGGCAAGGTCCCGGCGAAGGTGGTGCGCCAGCGGTTCCGCGATCAGATCCTGCACGACGTCGCGCACGGGCTCATCCCCCGAGCGGTGGACGAAGCGCTTCGGGAGCGAGGGGTGGAACCGGTCGACACGCCG
>JBPYFA010000054.1:0-19709 GCA_051986585.1 Vicinamibacterales bacterium
CGGCCTCGTCTAGCGAACGGGTGAGACCAACCTCGCGGTGCGCCTCGAGATACGGCAACATGAACGGCAACAGGAGCAGCGTGGCGAGCATCGTCGCGGCTAGCACAGGTATCACGAACTCGCGCCAGCGAGCGATCCAGTCCCGCGGACGTGCCAGCGCCGCAATCAGCAGCGACAGGAACGAGAAGACCAGAATGTAGCCCGACGTCAGCGCCTGCAGGACATACCAGATCGCCAGCGCGATCGCGTGACGCACGCGAGGCGTCCGGAGCAGCTGATCGAGTGCGAGCAGCGCGAACGGGAAAAACTCGAGATGCTGGTCCTGAATCTGTGGCAGCCGCGTCAACGTCAGCGCGTTGAACGCCGTCAATGATCCCGCGAACACGCCGGCCAGCCAGCTGCTGGTCCAATACCGCATCAGCAGGCACGCACTCCATCCCGTCAAGGCAAAACCGGCAAGGAGCACGACATTGTAGGCAACCACTGGCGAGGCGCCCGCCCAGATGAGCGGCGCCGCCATGGTCCCCTGGACGATCAAGTGATCGGAATAGGCGAGGACGTGCCGCTTAGGATAGAAGATGTTGGCGTCGAAGAGATGCAGCGGATCTCGCGGTGCCTGGTGGGCAATCCAGGCGAGGATCCACTCGTGCAGCACGGTGTCCGGAGTGTCATTGCGAGACAGAACGCCGGGCGACGACGCCAGCGGCCAGGTGTGCACAACGGCAAGGCACGCGAACAGCAGCAGGCTCGCTAGCGAGCCGCGCAGGTTGATCGGAAGGTCATCGGTCGCCATCGCGACGCGAATGTATCCTACAGCGAAACGGCACGTTCCGATGGCCCCGATGCCATCTTGGCGGTATAACACAGCATGCAGAGACTCACCCGGTCGAAGATGCCGCGCCTGCTCGGGGCAATGACCATTGCGGGATTTGTTTTCACGGCCGCACAGGTCGCGGCGCAGCGTGGAGGGGGCGGAGCCAACGCGCCGATTGTGATCGATGCCAACACCACGATTCTGCTTGGCGCCGACGAAGCGCCGGCGCTCGCCGCGGCGGTCGAGGATCTCGCGGGCGACTTGGAGAAAGTGCTCGGTCGCAAGCCCCGTATCGTGCGGCGTCCTGAGGACGCTGGGGCTTCGGCGATCGTTGTCGGACAGAAATCGACAATCGCGACTGGGCTACGGGGCACAGCAACGGGTAATCCCGAGTCGTTCTCGATTTCCCTGAAGAGAACTGGCTGGAAGACAGGTCCCGCTCGGGCCGTGCTCCTCACCGGCGCCGACCTGCGCGGCGCGATCTACGCCGTCTATCAATTTTCAGAGCAGTACCTCGGAGTCGATCCCTTGTACTTCTGGACGGATCACACACCGGCCCGGAAGGAGCGGGTGGAGATGCCGGCAACGTTGAGCGAAACCTTCCCCGCCCCCGTGTTCAAGTACCGCGGCTTCTTCATCAACGACGAAGACCTGCTCACCGGATGGGCGCCCGGAGAACAACACGATCGCACGGGAATTTCACTCGCCGTCTGGAACAAGATCTTCGAGACCACGCTGCGACTCAAGGGCAACATCGTCGCGCCCGGCACGTGGATCTTTCCCGACGAGCCGCAGATCAAGCTGGCGGGCACCCGCGGCCTGATCGTGACGCAACATCACGCGATCCCGCTGGGGGTCAACGTCGCACGTTGGCCGGAAAACGCGCCCTACTCCTACACCGCGCATCCGGAAGTTCTGCAGCGCGCCTGGAAGAACGCCGTGGCCGCGTACGCACCGGATCAGGAAGTGTTGTGGACCGTCGGCTTGCGCGGTCTGTCCGATGCGAGCTACGCCTCGTACGACCAGAGTGTGCAGAACGACACTCGTGCGGCCGGCCGCGTGATCGGCAATGCCATGGCCGAACAGGTTCGCATCGTCCGCGCCGCGCACCCCGACGCCGCGTTCATCACGAATCTCTGGCAGGAGGGGGCCGGGCTGGTGCAGCGCGGTGAGTTGACGATCCCGTCAGACGTCCATGCCGTGTGGGCCGACGATGGGTATGGCAACCTGCAGGACGGCGGGAAGGTGTCGGCGGGTCAGGGCGCGTACTACCACGTCGCGATGATGAACGGACGCGCCAACCAGCTGACCGAAATGGTGCCGGTCGAACGGATCTATTCCGAGCTTGGCCGTTACATCGCTGCGAAAGCAACGCATTATCTGCTCGTCAATACCAGCGACATTCGACCAGTGTCGATGACGATCCGAGCGGTGATGGACACGGCGTGGAAAGGATTGCCGGAGACCGACGCGCCCACGGCGGCCGGATTCTATCGCCATTGGTCGGCCGATCAATTCGGCACGGCGTCCGCACAGAAGGTCGCGGCGGTCTACGAGCAGTATTTCCAGGCGCCGGCGCATGCCCCCGGCACAGTCACACGCGAGTTCGGCGATCAGCTCTATCACACCGAGGCGCGGCGAATGATCCTGACCGAACTGCTCGACACTCCGCTGTTCTCGATCCCGAGCCAGGCGCCTCCGTGGATGCCGCCGCGCCGTGTTGTCAACGCGATCGCCGGCAAGGGCCCGGTATCGCCGAAGGAGTGGCTGCGTGACACCATTGCCACCGACATCGATCGATGCGGCAATGCCGAGCCGCGCTGGGACGCGGTCTCGCAAGCCGCTCGCGATGCCGAACCTCTCATCCCGCCGGAGCGACTGCCGTTCTATCGTGCTCACGTGCTGGCCATGATCGAGATCAATCGGCAGAGCAACCGGATGCTGCTGCAGGTCGCGCGCGCGATTCAGGCGTCCGAAGCCGGAAAGCCCGACGCCGCGCGACAACTACTCGACCAGGCGCTGCAGGCCACCGATGCGATTCACCAGGCCGAGAGTGGCGCCGAATATGGACCGTGGAAGAACTGGTATGCGGGAGACTGGCTCACCAACGTCGGCCGGACGCGCGAGACCATCCAGCTCTACGCGAAACACCTCGAGGACCCGCTCTCGTCGCTGCCATCGGCAATGCTGTGGGATTGGGAGGCGTACTATCACATCCTGCATTACGAGGGAGATCGGGTGGTGGACGTGAAATGACGTCCGCTGAAATTGCGATCGTCGATTGCTGAATGCTGATTGAAAGATCGTCGTTCCCCAATCAACAATCAGCAACTCGACTTGCTGGCAGCTGGAAGCTATTTCACATCCGCTTCGACATCAATCTGCAACGTGCCACGCAGCGCATTCGAGATCGGGCACTTGCTTTCGGCTTCGCGCGCGACCTCGGCAAACTGCGATTTCTCGATGCCCTTCAACCCTTCTGCCGTCACTTTCAGCCTGGATGACAGGAGCTTGATGCCGGCTTCTCCTTTGTCGGCGGTCACGGTTGCCGTGATGAGCGTGCGCGACGCGCTCGCCTCTTTGCGGCCCAACGTGGCGTTGAGCGCCATCGCGTAGCAGGCCGCGTGTGAGGCGGCCATCAGTTCTTCAGGGCTGGTCGTGCCGGCCGGTTCGCCGATGCGCGAGGGGAATGTCACGGGAAGCGTGAATGCCCCGGTTCCCGCCTTCACCGCGCCCTTTCCTTCCATGATGGGGCCTGACCAATCAACCGTCACTGTTCGCGAAAATGTCGCCATCCGGCTCTCCGTTCAAATTGTCAATCCTGGACCACTAATCCTGAATCATCAGAACGCCCATCGTACATCGAGATGGATGCGGGAGGTGAACTCAGCGATCAGTGATTGCGTGTTTCGGTGATGGAATGATTCACTGATTCAACGATTCCCGTTTAGTAATGGGAAGCGGGTCAGCGTCGACGGCTGCTGCCGGCGGTGGATCGCAACTGGACAAGAAGCCCAAGCATGCCGAGCACGACGAACGCCACCAGATCCCAGCGCGTACCGGGCATCGGATCGAGCGGATAGACGTGAAACATCTGACGCGCATCAAATGACTTGCGGCCGATCAGCTCGGCAGCGCCGATCACGGCTGTTTGCGCGCCGGCAAACGCAGTCGCCACAATGATCACATGGCGCTGGACCGCGAGCGCGCCGACGGCACCGATCACCGCCAGAATAATCACCGGCCAAATTCCTGGCTCCCGACCAACGGCCGCCCACAGCACCATCGCCAGTCCCGCGCCTATGCCGGCACCAATCAGTGCCACGCCGACAAAGTACGCGGCAAACAGGATGAGCGCGCCGATGACTCCGCCGAGCAGCGACGCGCCGATCATCCAGAGCGTCTGATCGCTGCCCATCGCGGCGCTGACAAACAGGACCCCGAAGACGAATCCAAAAAACGCGAGGACGAAACGGAAGACGCGATAGCCGGCGAAACAGGAACAGAGGCCGCCGATCAGCAGGATGACTGCGGTCGGCAGATGGAAAGAGCCGGGGAGCATGGCCCGCCGATTATATGATGGCGGCGTGCGCGACACCCGACCACCGCGTCAGGTCACGACGACCGGACTGCTGACGGCGATTGCCGGAACGGCGCTCTTCGTCTGGCTGATCTGGAAGGTCAGTCCGCACGAGATTTGGATCGGCTTTCAGAAGATCGGCTGGGGGCTGGCATGGATCGTCGCGCTTGGCGGCCTCCGCTTCGCGGCACGGGCAGCCGCGTGGTCGCTCTGCGTCGAACCGCCGCACACGCTCAGCTTCCCCGCCGCGTTCGCGGCCGTGATCTGCGGCGACGCCATGGGCAACATCACACCGCTCGGTCCCCTGGCGAGCGAGCCGACCAAGATTGCGTGCGTACGAGGCAGAATCCCGCTCGGGCCGGCCCTGACGTCGCTTGCGATTGAGAATATCTTCTACACCCTCAGCGTCGGCGCGATGATCGCCGCCGGCGCAGCCGCGTTGCTCGCCAGCGTCGATCTTCCGGTGCAGCTCCGTGAAGTCAGCGAGGTCGCGATCGCCTGCATTTTGGCCCTGTTCGCCGTCGCGGCCTGGGTGCTGTGGCGGCGGCCGGCCATCGTCGCCACGCTGCTGCCGGCAACACGTCTCGCCGGCTCGCGCATCGAGAAGCTTCGCGCGGTCGAAGAGGAAGTCCTGACCTTCGCGTCACGGCGCCGCCGAGCGATCGCGCCGCTCGCGGCGCTCGAGTTGTCGTTTCATGCGCTCGGCGTGCTGGAAAAGCATCTCACGCTGTGGCTGATTCTCGGCAGTCCTCCCCCAATTCTCTCTTCGTTCATCGTCGAAACCGCCGATCGGTTGATTACCGTGGCGTTCAAGTTCATGCCGTTTCAAGTGGGCGTCGGGGAGGCCGGTACCGGCTTGGTCACTCGAGTGCTCGGCCTGGGCGGCACGAACGCCACCGCCGTTGGTGTGACCGTATCGATCGTGCGAAAGGCGCGGATGGCGGTCTGGGCGCTGGTGGGAGCTGCCCTGCTGGTTCAGCGAGGCCTGTCACCGAGCGCCGTACTGGCCGATGCTGCAGCGTCAGGTCAATCGTCGCGCGCCGACTCGAGCCGGTAAATCGGCAGTTTCACAGTTCCCGCCTCCCTTCCATCGCCCGCTGCATCGTGACCTCGTCCGCGTAATCGAGGTCGCTGCCCACAGGGACGCCCATCGCGATGCGCGTCACTCGGATTCCAAGCGGCTTCAGCAGCTTGGCGAGATAGATGGCGGTCGCTTCTCCTTCGACGTTGGGGTTGGTGGCGAGGATGACTTCTTCGATCCCTCCGCGTCCAACCCGCGTGAGCAGATCCTTGATCTTCAAATCGTCGGGACCGACGCCGTGCAGCGGTGACAACGCCCCCATCAGGACGTGGTAGAGGCCCTTGAAGTCGCGCGTCTTCTCAACCGCCGAGACGTTTTCCGGCTGCTCGACTACGCACACCACGCGGCGATCGCGAGACGAGTCGGTGCAGTAGTAGCAGGGATCGACGTCGGTGATGTTGCTGCAGGTCGAACAGTACGTGACGCGATCCTTCACATCGCGCATCGCGTCGGCGAGCCGTTCCACTTCTTCGCGCGGCGTTTTCAGGATGTGAAAGGCAAGCCGCTGCGCACTCTTCGATCCGATGCCCGGCAGCCGCTGGAGCTGTTCGACGAGTCTGGACAGGGGATCGGGCCGGGCCATCAGAACATGCCGGGAATCTTCAGGCCGCCCATCATGCCGCCCATCGTCTTCTGCATCTGCTCGTCGGCTTTTCGATGCGCGTCGTTGACGGCGGCAAGAATCAAATCCTGAAGCATCTCCACATCGTCTTTCGAGACCGCTTCGGGATCGATCTTCAGCGACAGGATCTGCTTGGCGCCGTTGACGACGACCGTGACCATGCCGCCACCGGCTGTGGCTTCGATGCGCATGTCGGCCATCTGCTGCTGCAGCTTCTCCTGCATCTGCTGGGCCTGCTTCATCATCTGTTGGATATTCACGATTTCGCTGATCCTTGTCGGTTTTCGGTTTTTGGTTTTTGGTTCTTGGTGGTGGTTTCGGTTTTAAGTTTTGGGTTGGTTCCAGGTTTCGGGTTCTCGGTTGTCCTTAATCGTGGTCGCTCCCTGTGCAGGGAACTGACCACAAACCTCAAACTACAAACCACAACCTATAACCCAAAACCAAAAACCGAGAACTAACTCGACTACTTTCTTTCTTCAACATCCTTGATCTCAGCGGCAAAGACATCGAGCATTGCCTGCACACCGGAGTCGGCCAGCGCCTTCTGGCGAAGGTCCGATTGGCGATCGGTTTGCGGCGATTGACCGGCTTCATCCGGTACACTCGTACCGGCCGGAGATGCGACGGTCCCCTCCGCCGACGCGACGGTCATCTTCCGCCCCGCCAGCTGCGATACCAGGCCATCGAGCCACGATCGGCTTTGATCGAGCTGCAAACGCAGCGGACGGTGGTTCGGCGCAAACGTGAACACGACGCGATCCCCGTCGATGTCGATCCGCTGTGCCTGCGCCACCACGGTTCCGTAAAAGTACTTCTTCGATTTCTTGATTTCGTTGAGCAGTGCGTCCTTCAGCTCGCCGGGCGGGACGCTCTGAGCGGCCGGCGCTGCCTCGCCATTCGACGATGCTGATGTTGGCGCGGCGCGCTCGGTCCTGGCCTTGATCGAATTCACGGTTGCGTCGGCAGCGACAGGTGAACGCGGCTGCGCCGGTCGCGCGGGTTGGGGCGAGGCGACTGCCGTCGATCGCACGGGAGGAGGAACGCTCCGTGGCGTGGTCGACGGGCTGACCGAGCTGGCGCGCGATGCGCTGGACTCGAGCCCCTGGATCAAGTCGCTGAGCGGCACCAGTCTTCGCAAATGGATCCAGCGAAGGATGGCCATTTCGAGGTGATACCGCGGGTAGGCCGAGCCGCGGATGTCCGTCTCCGCCTTGGTCAGCACATCGAAGGCGCACATGAGATCTTCGGCGGAGAACTTCGCCGCGAGCTGCTTCAACCGATCGCGTTCCGCGTCGGCGGCCAGCTCGGGATCGCTGAGACGCGACGCGTCGATGCGGACGACGAGGAGATCGCGGGTCAGCCGCGCCAGCTCTCGCACGACGGCGCGCAGATCGTGGCCGGATTCGACCGCTTGACCGGCGAGCGCAAATGCGCTGGCGCCATTTTCCTCCGCCACCGCATCGGCGATGTCGAACAACAGGTCGCGGCGCACCAGGCCGAGCACGGTCGAGACATCGTCGGCGCCGATCCGACCGCCGGCAAACGCTATCACCTGGTCGAACGCGCTCTGCGCATCCCGCATGCTGCCGTCGCCGGCCCGCGCAATCAGCATCAGCGCGTCGTCGTCAATCTGGATCCCTTCGGCATCGGCAATACGGCGCAGCTGATCCGCGATCTGCTTGACCGCGATGGTCTTGAGCTCGAAGACCTGCGAGCGCGACTGGATGGTGGCGGGAACTTTTTCGATCTCCGTCGTCGCCATCATGAACACAACGTGTGGCGGCGGCTCCTCGATTGATTTCAGCAGCGCATCGAAGGCCTGGTTGGAGAGCCGGTGGACTTCGTCGATGATGAAGATCTTGTAGCGGTTGCGCACCGGCGCCATGCCCAGCCCGGCGATAATGATTTCGCGGACCTTATCGACTTGCGTGTTGGTCGCGGCGTCGATTTCCAGCACGTCGATGTCGCGCCCTTGTGCGATTTCGACGCACGCGTCGCAGCTGCCACACGGCTCCGCGGTGGGGCCCTTCTCGCAATTCAATCCGCGGGCAAGGATGCGCGCCGTCGTGGTTTTGCCGACGCCCCTCGGGCCGGAAAAAACAAACGACTGCGCGATGCGCTTGGCCGCAATCGCGTTGCGCAGCGTCTGCGTCACGCCGCGCTGGCCGATCACGTCTTCAAAGCGCTGCGGGCGCCACTTGCGCGCGAGAACCTGATAATTGGACACTGAAAATGCTGAAGTTTGAATGCTGAATGCTGAACGATCCGATCGCTGACCTGTAGATTGCCCATGCCGACATTCAGCATTCAGCATTCGACATTCAGCATTTCCAGTGGGCCCTACCGCGACCCGGGGAGCCTGCGGCACATGTCAGGATCTGCTTAGCGCTGCTGCCTTCCGGCCCTGACGCGGTTCGCAGGCTGAGATTGCACAGGGTCCGGGCCGCGGTACGGCCCGCCTCTGCCGCACGATCGCTCGTGACGGCATCTCGCAAGTGTACTACACAGGGTGGGGGATGCCGAGGATGCGATCGCCTTCCGCGGTCAGGAAACTAATGACCGCCTGCCGATGGCGCGTTTCCGCCCGCCGGAGGATCGCCGCAAACTCCGACGTGCCGCGCACCGAATCCAGCCACGGATCGCGGGCGAACGCCGGTACGCACAGAAAGCCGTCGTCCACCGCCCCACCTAGTAAAGAGAGGGCGCGCTCGGCATCTCCGATGTACGCGTACTGACGCGCCAGGTAGTAGCGACCCTCGGGATCGTGCATGATGAGCTTTTCGATCCAGCGGCGACTCTCATCGAAATCGTTCCGAATGATACATTCCAGCGATTTCGCATAGAACGACAGCAGATGAGGTAACGGGCGCTCCGAATCGTTCATCGCCGCGAGCGCCTCCGCTTGGCGCCCGAGCATCGTGAGCGCCATCCCTCGCATGTAGCCGTCCCCCTGACGCTCGTTCTCGACCACCCCTTCGTAGTCGCCGAGCATGAAAAGCGTGTGCGAGACGCTGGTGCGAATCTTGGGGTCGAGCCGCCGTGCCTGCTTCGACGCAACCAGCGACGCTTGCAGCAGGCCGCAGTAGCGCATCGCATGCGACAGCCCGGCAAACACCTCGGGATCGGCGCTGCGCTCGCGAGCTCGCCGAAGCAGCCTGACCATCGACTGTTCCGCACGTCCGAGGTCCACTTCCAGGTGCGAGTAGAGGCTCTCGGCGAGCGATAAATCGGGATTGAGCTCGAGGGCGCGCCGCAGGGCGGCTTCTGATTTGCTGAATCGCTCGCCGGTCTCGCCGGTCACGTACTTTCCGATCATGCGATTCAGCCGGCCGATGCCGACAAACGCCGGGGCGTAGTCCGGATCCTCAGCGGCACACTGCTCGTAGAGATCGAGCGACGCCTGCCAGTGGCGGCTATCGCGGCTCATCTCGGTGGCGCGGAGATACAGCTCGTATGCACGCGGCGACGATGGCACGTCCTGCTTGAGCATGCGGCGTTCCCGCGACGTGAGCGGAACCGCAAGTGACTCGACGATCCGGCTCGTCAGCTCATCCTGCAGGCGAAACAGGTCGCCAACCGGCACCTGGATCGTGCTCGACCACAAGACCGTCGCGCCTGCGGCCTCGACCAGCTGCGATGCCACTCGAATCTGATCGCCGGCCCTCAGGAGCGTACCAGCGAGCACCGCATCGACCTCGGCGTCCTGGGCGATCGCCTTGAGATCCGGCGCGTCGGTCCCAAACCTCGAGGCTGCCAAACTGGAACGGACGACCAGCGACTGTAAACCGGATAAGCCGCTCGTCACCGCATCCGCCAGACTGTAGGCCAGGAAATCGGTTTCCGAATCCGATCGCAATACCCTGAATGGCAGCACGATCAGCCTGGTCACCCGGTGCGCCGGAGCCACGCTGCCGGAGTCGCCCAGCGCAATCGCAGATCGTAAATCCTGCGCCATGGCGTCGGCCGTCTGATAGCGATCGCCCGGCCGTTTCGCCAATGCACGGCTGACCACGCGATCGAGCGCCATCACCGCTGGTCCGCCGGTCAACACCGGCGGCTGCTCGTACATGATGGCGTGGAAGATCTCGACCGCCGACGTTCCACCAAACGGTGGCTTACCGACCATCATTTCGTAAATCACGGCTCCGGCAGCAAACAGATCGGCACGTGCGTCGATCGATTCTCCGCGCAGCTGCTCGGGCGCTGAATACTGGGGAGTACCGAGCACCGTCCCTGGCAGCGTCAGATGGGGCGCGGTGTCCGAGGTCATCGACGTCGCCACAGCCGTCGTCAGTCCGAAATCCAGGAGCTTGACGCCGTGCGGCGTGATGAAAATATTCGAAGGCTTCAGGTCGCGATGAATGAGGTTCTCGGCATGGAGCGCGTGAACTCCCGAAAGCATTCCCAGCGCGATCGTTCCCACTTCCGGAATCGCGATCGGCCCGCGAGCGATGCGAGCGGCCAGCGATTCTCCTTGCAGGAGCTCCATCGCGAGAAACAACTCGCCACTTTCCTCGCCGATCTCATACAGCTGACAGATCGCCGGGTGGTTCAGTCGTGCCGCCGCGCGCGCTTCGCGCCATAGACGATCGCGTGCATCGTCGCTCGCGACGGCGCCTTTGATCATCTTGATTGCGATCGAGCGTCCCAGACGGTCGTCGTGCGCCGAGTAGACGACGCCCATTCCCCCTTCGCCGAGCGTTCCAGTGATCGTGTAGCGTCCAATCGAGGTTCGGATACCCATGAGCGAACGCTCAGTCTAACGCACGCCCGGGATATGTGCCGTCTTGCGATATATTCGACCGCGGCCCCTATGTTGCCCCCCGACGACGACAGCACGAATGACGCGACCGTGCAGGTGGATGCCGCTGCGCGCCGAGCGTTGATTACCTGGGCCCCTGGCGTGCCAGTGTTCAAACCCTGGATGTCAACGATTGAACAGCTGCTGTCGCATCCGGAATTCAAGCCCGACTTCGCGGTGGTCTCGGACTGGCGGAGCGCCACCGGCTCGCCCGATCAGGCATTCGTCGAGTCGTTTCTTGTGTTCTGTCAATCGGTCCGGCGAGCGCGACGGTTGACCGGACGCTGGGCAACGGTGATCGCTGCCTCGACCGTCGATCAATCTGGCGTGGGTCGTACGGCGGAGCTGCTGTCCAGCGAGTCGGGTAGCGATTCTCGAGTGTTCACCAGCCTCGAGGAGGCGCTGGCCTGGCTCGCCACGCGCCGCTGAATTACGACGTTTTTGCGAGCCGTCAATTCGAGTTGCCTTCCCACTCGCCGCCGTCTCCGGCCCGTCGGAGTTCCCACATCAGGCCGTAGATCCGCAACCGTGATCGAACTCTTGATTCGGACATTCGCGGCGTCGAGTGGACTTGTCATTGCAGGTCCGGCGCCCTTGGGTTCAGTCTTCCGCGTCGCATTCTTCTGAAGGTTCTGATGACGTCCAGCGGTCGAGCGATGCAGGCGAATGGAACCGGCGTGATGCGGTGGTTTCCCGGGCTGCTGATGCTGCGCTCGTACGAGCTGTCGTGGCTGCGACACGATCTCGTCGCCGGCCTCGTCATGACGACGATGCTCGTACCGGTCGGCATCGCCTACGCCCTGGCATCGGGGATCCCCGGTATCAACGGTCTCTACGCGACGATTGTGCCGTTGCTGGCGTACGCGCTGTTCGGTCCGAGCCGCATTCTTGTGCTGGGACCCGACTCGGCTCTCGCGGCCGTCATCCTGTCCGTCGTGCTCCCGCTCGCCGCCGGCGATCCGCAACGCGCGATCGCGGTTGGCGGAATGATGGCGATCGTCTCCGGCGTGGTGTGTGTGGCAGCGGGATTCGCCCGGCTCGGGTTTATCACGGAGCTGCTGTCGAAGCCGATCCGGTACGGTTACATGAACGGCATCGCGTTGACGGTGATCTTGAGTCAAATCCCGAAGCTCCTGGGCTTTTCTGTCAAAGCTGAAGGTCCACTGCGGCTGATCGGCGGCATTCTGGACAAGATTGGCAACGGAAGCACCAACACGACGGCACTGGCGATCGGCGGCAGCACACTCGTGCTGATTCTGGTGTTGAAGCGGTGGCCTCGGCTTCCAGGCATGCTGATCGCCGTCACTGCCGCCACGCTCGTCGTTGCGGGGCTCGATCTTGCGGCTCGAGCGGGAATATCGGTTGTCGGGCCCTTGCCGCAGGGACTGCCGACGCCGCATCTCCCCCGCGTCCCGCTCGAAAGTCTCAGTTCGATTATCACCGGCGGCATCGCTGTGGCGCTCGTGTCGTTCGCGGATACGAGCGTGCTCTCCCGCACCTACGCAGCACGTCTTCGGACGCCGGTCGACTCGAACCAGGAAATGGTTGGCCTCGGCGCGGCAAACCTCGCGGCCGGCTTCTTCCAGGGCTTTCCGATCAGCAGCAGCTCGTCCCGCACGCCGGTGGCCGAGGCCGCGGGCGCGAAGACGCAGCTCACCGGAGTCGTCGGTGCGTTGGCGATTGCCGGGTTACTTGTCGTTGCTCCGTCGCTGCTTCAGGATCTGCCGAATACGGCGCTGGCCGCGATCGTCATCGCATCGGCCATCGGGCTGATCGAAGTATCGGATCTCCGTCGCATTTACCGCATCCAACGGTGGGAATTCTGGTTATCGATCACGTGCTCAGCTGGCGTGGCCGTGCTTGGAGCGATCCCGGGCATCGCCATCGCCATCCTGATCGCCGTGATCGAGTTTCTCTGGGACGGCTGGCGGCCGCATTCCGCCGTGCTGGGGCGAGTGGATCAGATTGAGGGCTATCACGACATCGCCCGATATCCGCACGCACGTCTGATCCCCGGCCTGGTGCTCTTCCGCTGGGATGCCCCGCTCTTTTTCGCCAACGCGGAATTCTTCCACGCACGCGTGCTCGAGGCGGTCAAGAGATCGTCGACGCCGGTACGATGGCTCGTGGTCACGGCCGAACCGGTCACCAGCATCGACGTCACGGCGGCCGACGCGATCGTCGAACTCGACGACGCGCTTCACGCTGAGGGCATCGAGATGTGTTTCGCCGAGATGAAGGATCCGGTGAAAGACAAGTTGAAGCGCTTCGGCATTTTCACCCGATTCGGCGAGAAGCGCTTCTTTGCCACAATCGAGGAAGCGGTGACCAGCTACCTCGCCGCCCACCACGGCGGGGCGCAAACCGTCTAGAACTTTACTCGCAGTCCGAACGTGATCGGCATCGTCCAGCGCGAGCTCTTGTTGTTCACGTTCTCGAGGCCGGTACCCCGGAGGGCGTCGATCGTTGACAAACCGCTGTTGTAACGGAAGCCGAGCTGTGCGGTGACATCGAAGCGTTCGTTCACCGTGTAGAGCCCGCCGCCATTGACACCGAACGTGAATGCCGCGGTCCCGTCATACAGGTCCGTGGCGTACCTGGCAAGCCCGGCCTCTGGCGACGCGAACACGCCGTCAATTTCAGGAATGATGGATACACCAATCATCGCGCCCGCATAAGGGCGGACATGTTCGTGGGGGACGGTAAAGTAACGGCGCGCGCCGGCCTCGATGCTCGACGCCTTGTAGTCGGTAAAGGTGGCGACCAGCGTGGAGGTTCCGGCGGTCCCGAGGTTGGTGATATCGGCACCGACGTGCTGGTAGCTGTACTGCGCGCGGAGCTCGGTGTAATCGTCCAGCCTGTAACCCGCGGCGAGCTGCCACATCACGCCGTTGCCGTAGACCTGGTCGAACGGCTGCGACTGGAACACAACCGGAATGTTGTTCAGCGTCCCGATCCCGGCGGACAGAAAATCGCCGCTGAGGCCGACGTCCCAGCCGACCGACACATCAGCGCTCCACCGCGATTGGGATGGCTGCGCATTCGCGTCTGCGGCGACGAGCAACGATGAGCACAGCACCAGCGCGGCAATCCAGTTCAACGACAACTTCACGATATAACCTCCTCACAATCAGCTATTCGCGGGCTCTTGCGGCCATGTGGCCGCGTCACCGAAAAGCGGGGACCTCTCAGTCACGATTAGACGGTTGCCATGTGTAAGCGGTCCACGAAAATTGCAGGATTGGGGCCAATCGACCGATTGTTAAGACCGCGGCAGCTGAGCGATGGCCCGGTGCCCGCCCGGAACCCATTTCCCTCAGCATATCGAACTCGCGGCTCCTTCTGCTGCCGAAAAAGATTCAAGATCAGCGATTCGAGGATTCAAGGATGAGCGATTCGCGATTAGCGATTCAAGGATTCAAGGATTAGCGATTCACGATTAGCGATTCACGATTAGCGATTAGGGATGAGCGATTCTCCGCTCTACTCTTATGAGGTACGCGAGCAGTCCGGCGTTCAGCGCCAAACACGCTGTGCTCACCGCCGCGGCAGGCCAGACGATCGACTCGTCGCCGCCGAGCCACGCATTCATTGTGGCTGTCAGCAGCCAGAGCTGCAGGACCACCACGATGAGCACGAAGAACAACATCCCATACACGATGATCGTCCGCTGCTCGCGGCTGAACGGACGCCTGGCCGGCCCGGTCACGTCGTGCGCTCCTCGACGCGCGTCGCGTAGATATCGCGGCCGCGCCGTTCGAGAACAATGCGCCGCAATGGCCGGCGCGGCGGACCGGCAGTCGGGACGCCAGTACGGAGATCGAACCGTCCTTCGTGGCATGGGCAGTAGAAGCTGCCCTCGGACGGACGAGGAATGACCGCGCACGAAAGGTGTGTGCATTCCTGGTTGAAGGCCACGAACTCCGTCGTCGTCAGGCGGACTAGCAGGCAGCGATCGTGTTCATTCGGATAGGTGAATCCGATCGCGCTGCCGACCGCAATATCGTCGACCGACGCGATCCGCTGAATGATCGGCTGGCCGCCGCGCCGCCGATACCAGTTTTCGGCGGCGATCCAGAATTGGCCTAACGTGAACGCGGCGCTGGTCAACACCATGAACTTCATGAAGTCGCGCCGTTCGACGTAGAGATCCTGCGGCCAGTCGATCGGAAAGTCCTGGCGCCACGCTGGCTGGGCTTCCGGTGGTCTGAAATCGGGTGCGATCGAGATCTGTTCGCGCTCCATCGCCGCAGCGTAGAGGCTGGCGGGCGCAGTCCCGGTGAGCCCCTCCCGTCCAGGCGAGTTGACGGCGGGATCGACCAGCTGACGGTGATCCGACACGGAATCAGCCATCGCTACACCTCGATGTCGGCGAACGGATCGGCGTCGAGCCTCGCGTCGTCTCGCCGTGGGACGTCGACTACTTTCAGTGAGACGTTACGAAGACGCGGCTGTTCGTCCATCGCGGCAACGACGTCGAGATACGGCGCGCGCGATACGAGCGCCCGCGGCACCATGACCTGGACGCGCGTGGTGATGGCCTGATTGCCAAAGCGAAAGCTGTTGATTGGCGTCGATAATGGGCGCAACTGCTCGATCTGTTCCCGCGTTCCGAAGAAGAGCGCCTGGCTCGGGCAGACCGTCGCACACATCGGCTTTTTGCCCACGCTCGATCGGTCGTAGCACATGTCGCACTTCATCATGATCTTGCGATCTTCGTACAGCTCGGGCACACCAAACGGACAGGCAATCACGCAGTTGCCGCAGGCAATGCATCTCGGCTTTCGCGCCGACTGGACCACCCCGTCGGCGGTGCGCTTGATCGCGTCCGCCGGACAGACTTCCGCACAGGTCGGCTGCTCGCAGTGCATGCACACGACCGGCACGGTCTGCACGCTCTCGGACCGGTTGATGTACTCGAGGTGAATCATCGATTCGCCGCGATGCGTGTCGCACTCGGTGCACGCCTGCACACACGACTGACAACCGATACACCGATTGGGATCGATGAAGAAGTGGAGATAGTCCGGCTTGGCCATGTGCGTCCTACTGCTGCGGTTCCAGCACCGCGGCATAGTCAGGCGGGCCATCGGCACGCCGAACGCGGCACCCGCACACCTTGTATTGCGGGATTTTGCTGATCGGGTCCTGGGCGGCGACCGTCAGTTGGTTCGCGCTCTTCCGCCCAGCCCAGTGATACGGGATGAAGATCGTGTCGGGACGAATCGTGGTGACGACCTGCGCCCGAAGCGTGATCGTTCCGCGCGCCGTTTCTGCAATCGTCCAATCGCCGTCCGAGATGCCGAGCTTGGCGGCGAGCCGGGGATGGATCTCGATGCGCGGCTCGGCGTACTGCTTCACCAGCGGACCGATGCGGCGGGTCTGTGTTCCCGACAAAAACTGACTGACGACACGCCCGGTCGTCAGATAGATCGGAAACGCGTCGCTGGCATCGTCGACAGGCGGCCGATATTCGGCAACGTTGAACCTGGCGCGGCCGTCCGGGAAGTAGAACGGGCCGCTGCCTTTCGCTACGGGATTGTAGCTGCCGGGTTCGAACAGACGCGGCGTGCCCGGGTGATCGTCGAGCGCCGCACCAGTCTTGGGATCCTCGCTGTAGCACGGCCAGAACACCCCAAGCTGCCGGGTGATCTTCTCGTAGGTCACGCCCGAATAGTCGGCGATGCCGCCTTTGCTGGCGCGGCGCAGTTCCTCGAAAATCTCCTGCGGGCGTGTGAACGTGAAGCCCTTCGGCCGGCCGAGCGCACGGGCGATGTCCTGGATGATTCGCCAGTCTTCGCGTGCGTCACCCGGGCAATCGACGGCCTTGTTGATCTTGATAATCCGGCCTTCGACCTGAGTCACCGTGCCTTCGTCTTCCTCCTGCAGGCTCCCGGGCAACACGATGTCGGCGTGCCAGGCCGTGTCGCTCAGGAAGAAATCAATCGCAGCACAGAACTCCAGCTTGTCGAGACATCGCGTGATGAAGGCGTTGTCGGGAAGTGAAACTTTGGGATTGAAACAAATCGAGAGCAGCGCTTTGATCTCGCCGCGATCGATCTTGCGGAACAGTTCGTAGGCATCCACGCCTGGGCCTGGCAGCTCCGTTTCATCGACGTCCCAGATCGACGCGATGTAGCGCCGGTGCTCGGCGTTGCTGATGTCCCGCATCCCGGGCAGCTGATCGCATTTCTGCCCATGCTCGCGGCCACCCTGCCCGTTCGCCTGGCCCACGATCGTTCCGTAGCCGCTCTTTGGCTTGCCGATCCGCCCGGATGCCAGGACCAGGTTGATGGTGCCGAGCGAGTTCTGGACGCCATTGGAATGGTGCTCGATCCCTCTCGCGTGAAACAGAAAACTCGTCTTGGCCGTCCCCCACCACTCGGCTGCCTGCAGCAGCGACCGCTGTGGCACGCCGGTCACTTCCGCGGTTTTCGAAAGGGTCCATTGCCGGCAATATTCGGCCACGTGTTCAAAGCCGACCGTGTAGTCCTTGATGAACGCGTGATCGATCCAGTCCCGTTCGATCATGATCTGCAGGACACCCGCGAATAGCGCCGCATCCCGGCCAGGTTTGACTGGGAGATACAGGTCGCAGGTACGGGCGATCGGTGTGATGCGCGGGTCCTGGATGATAATCCTCGCCCCTTGCTCGCGCGCCTGCCACATGTAGTTGGTGGTGATCGGCGAACACTCCGCCACGTTCGAACCCGCAACCCAGATCACCTCTGTGCCAACCATGTCGGACCATGGATTCGTCGTGCGATCGATGCCGAACGCTTTCTTGTTGGCCGCTCCGGCACTGACCATACATAGCCGGCCGTTGTAGTCGATGAATGGCGTCTTCAGACAGACTCGTGCGAACTTTCCAAGCAGATATGTCTTTTCCGTGGTCAGGCTTGCGCCGCCAAGCACCGCCACGGCGCCTGCCCCGTGCGCCTGTTGAATGCGAGCGATTTCACCGGCAAGACGCGCGATCGCGTCAGCGTACGGCATTGGCGTAAAGCCGGATGCCGACGACGAATCCCGGCGCAGCGCGGTCGTCAATCGATCGGGATGCGAGCCCTGAAGGTAACGCTTCACGCCTTTGGGGCACAGCATGCCGCGGTTGAACGGGAACTCCTCCCACGGTTCAAAGCCGATCACCTGTTGATCGCGGACCTTCAACTGGATCCCGCACTGCTGTCCACAAAAGCAACAATGGGTCTTGACGAGCCGATCGGGCTCGACGCTCGTCGACAACCGTACGCCCGTCATCGATGACAGATGCGGGCCGAACTGCTTGATGATCCGAATCGGATCGACCGGAACTTCCGCCACGACAGGATTTCCTCTTTTCGCTTCTACCTTTAGCGTTATCTGTGCGCTTCCCAGAGCGCTCCTTGCGCCAGTCCGAAGAGCGCCCGCCGGCACCTCGGACACACCTCCTGGTAGTGCCCGCCGGTCGGCAGCTCGTACGTAAATCCAAGTTCCTGTTCAACGACCGTGAGATCTCGAATCATCAACGCGGATGCATACGGTTGTCCGCAGCGGCGGCAGGAGGCTCGTCGATCGCGGTTGCCCGCGTCCTTGTAGAAGCCGACGCCGAGTTGTGCCGGACGTTGAAAAACATGAAACAGCTTGCCGAACGGCAACCAGAGGAGCGTCACGATCACCGTTCCGGCATGCAGGATGGAGAGGAATTCGTAGGCGTAGCCACGCATCCACGTGTAGCTTGCGGTCAACATCAAGCCGGTGACGCTGATCGCAAACAGCAGCAGGAGCGGCAGAATATCCTGTCCAAACTGCTGAACGGCGACCGCGCCGTGGTCGATCATGCGCCGCCTGAACGCGAGCATGACACCGGCGATGACGAGAAACGACGACCACACGAGTCCGTGGAAGATGACGAAGGCCGTCAACGATTCAACCGGGAAGTCCTGTGTGGCGACGCCAAAAACAAACGTGCGGTAGGTATGGAGATCACCCGGCACCGTTTCAAAATGGATCCAGCCCCACACCAGTGGGAAGGTAATCGCGGCGGCGAGTACGCAGCCCCACATGATCAACCAATGCGCGAGACCGCGCAGGCGCCCCCGCTTGAAGATATAAGCATTCCCGGCAAAGTCCACGAGCGCGCGCCGACCGAGGCTCAGGGTATGACGAGCCGGCGAGGGGCGTGAGAAGAACGCCTGCCAGCCGCGGCGCCAATACATACGGGTAGGCGGTCGACGCAGCCACATCGCGTAGCGGTAGCTGATTCCGAATGCCGCGAACAGCGTCGCAAACGTATAGCCGACGAGCGCGGCGTCGAAGTGCTGCAGGTTGCGTGACCCGACTACAATTGCGGCCGCGAGGATGGCGCTGACGAGCACGCCCCAGGCCGCCGCTCGAACGCGTTCGAGCGCCTGACGGGCGGCCACCGGCAGATTGCGTGTCCATTCCTCGTCTCTGGGACGGAAGACCCGCTGATTGGCAAACCGGAGCGCGATCGCCGTCGCCGAAAGCAGGATGAAGCCGGGCCAGATCATCCCCAGCCGATCGTGAAAGACGCCAAGCAGCAACGGCGGGAAGAATCCTCCCAGCCCGCCGAGCGCACCAACCAGGCCGGTCACCGTTCCGGTGTCCTTCGGGAAATGCTCGGGAACGAGTTTGAACACGGCACCGTTGCCGAGCCCGAGCAACATCGAGCACGAAAGCGCGCCAACGGTGAACGGCACCATCGAGGGCCAGGTCAGAAGCAACGAGAACGCGGCTACGCCGCCGAAGACCCACGACAAGACCTGGGCGCCGCCGATGCGATCGGCCAGCCAGCCCCCCAATGGCCGCATC
>JBPYFA010000055.1:0-15490 GCA_051986585.1 Vicinamibacterales bacterium
GTCGACTTGAGCAAAGAAACCGTTGGCAAGCCGCCGACGACGTTCGAGCCGATGGTTGGCACCTGGATCGTGCAGCAGGACGGCGCCGAGAAGGTCATTGGCGTTGACGGTCGACCGTGGGTCGCAAGCAAGGACAATCCGACGAAGCTGTTGATCGAGAGCGCGCGCCGGCTTTACGGCACATCGAACGAAGAGCTGATGGATAACGCGAAGCAGTTCGCGTACTACCCGGTTGCGGTGCTGAAGAGCGTCGACAACTTCTCGAATGGGACGATCAGCGTCAAGTTCAAGACCATCGCCGGAGAGTCCGATCGCGCGTCCGGCATTCTGTTCAACGTCAAGCCGAATGGCGACTGGCTGGCAGTGCGATACAACGATACCGAGAACAACGTTGCGCTCTGGGAGTTTCACAACGGCATTCGACGCAACCTGAAGTTCAGCGATCGGGCGAAGCCATTCATGCTCGATCGCGCCGCGTGGCACGAGCTGAAGCTGGTCGTCGACGGCACAAGCTTCAAGACCTATCTGGATGGCGGATTGGCCCTGGAATACACGTTGGGTAGCGCTCCTGGACCCGGCCGGAACAACGCGCCGCCGAATCCTGATCTCTTTCCCGACAACAACCCGGTTCTCAGACCACCCGTCGCTGGAAAGATCGGATTGTGGGCAAAGACCGATACGACGAGTCAGTTCAAAGATTACGTTGTCAGTTCCACCAAATAGGAGCAGATGTTGAAGAGGGTCGTTTCGCTGGTCAGCGCGTTCGTGATCTCGGTCGCATCTGCCTTCGCGCAATCGCCGAACACCTCGACCGTTCTCGTACTTGTCACCGACCAATCGGGAGCCATCGTCAAGGACGCCCAGGTGTCGATCACGAACAACAAGACAGGTGCGATGCGTGAATCGATCACGAACGACAAGGGAAGCGCGACGTTCCCAGCGCTCTCATTGACCGGCGACTATCGGATCAGTGTGACCAAAGCGGGATTCGTCGCCGACGACGTTACCGGGCTGACATTGCGCGCCGGCGAAACCGCAACCGTTCGTGTGCGGCTCGTCGCGAGCGGCGGCAAGAGCGAAGTCACCGTCTACGGCACCAATCAGGGCGTGCGCGGCGATCCCCAAATCGGCCAGCGGATGGATAGTGCCGCAATCGACGAGACGCCGATTCTCGGCCGCAAGGTTGGGAATCTGCCGCTCTTCAATTCCGCGTTCCGACAGGGGAAGGGCACCGGCGATCTGTTCGTGAATACGCCGTATTTCATCACTGGTTCAGGCAGCCGCCGCACGACGACATTCATGCTCGACGGCGCGAGCAACGATGAAGGCTGGGGAAGACAGACGTCGCTGGCGACCGTGCCAATCGGGGCGGTTCAGGAAGTCTCCATTCTTTCGAATGCGTTTTCGGCAGAATTCGGATGGACCGCTGGTCCAGCGCTGAACATCGTGACCAAGTCGGGAACAAACGATCTCCACGGTGAAGGCTTGTATATGGCCCGTCCCGGAGCGCTGCAGGCGAGGACGTTTTCAACCGATGGCTTCTGCGCGCCGTCGGTATCGACCTGTATCACGCCCAGCACGCTGACGGCCATCAACCCCGCCGATGTGCCAGACCAACTCGATCAGCTTTCCGGCTCGGTAGGGGGCGCCATCGTCAAGGACAAGACGTTCTTCTTCGCCACCGGTGATTACACATGGCAGGACAGGACGACGTTTCTCTCGAACACGCTGCCGTCTTTCGTGCTGCCGCCGGACGGGAGCCTGACCTATGTCGGGCATTATCGGCAGGGAGTCTTCAATGGCCGGCTCGACCACAAGCTGACACCGACCCAGATGCTGATGGTGCGCGCCAACGTCGATCACTTCTACGATAGCAATCCCAACGATGCCGTCTCGGGCACGAGCGCGCCGACCGTAGCGCGAAGGTACACGCGAGGTTCGTGGACGACGCAGGTGAATCACACGACGGTGCTGTCCTCGAATCTACTGAACGAAGCAAGGTTCGCGTACCTGCATGGCGACCCGGTGACGAAGTGGGAGGCGCAGGAGCCATCGACGACCTACACCCGCGGCGGTTCGGTGCCGTTCACCATCGGCGAGTCGAGATCCTCCGATCTCTATAGTCACCAGATCCAGTTCGCCGACACGCTGTCCTGGACGCGCGGACGGCATAACCTGCGAGTCGGCGGCAGCGTCATCCATCACACCAGCGGCGGGTTCGGCAGCGAGCCGGGTACCGCGGTGCTGGGCACCTTCACGTTCCTGAATTCGACGACGGCGCCATTCGATCAGCTGACGCTCGCCGATGTGCAGCAGTATTCGGAGCCGGTCAGCTACCGCATCACCAGCTACAAGCTCAAACAGTGGATGTCGGTCGCGTTCGTCCAGGACAGCATCCGCGTCAACCGTCAGCTGACCGTTGATGCGGGACTCCGGTACGATCAGCAAACGCTGACCGATGCGACGAAGAATTTCGCTCCTCGGCTCGGATTTGGATGGCACCCGAACAACGATCCGCGTCTGGTGATTCGCGGCGGCTACGCGATGTACTACACGCAGATTCGCGCCAACGCGATTGCGAGCGCGCTAACCGGCGGCCTCGACGGGCTGGTCACCTACACGGCGAATCCGGGGCAGACCGGGTTCCCGACGTGTTTGACTTGCGTTCCGGTCAGGATCGATCCACGAACGCTGCCGGTCTCGCAGCAGCCGCCTCGGAACATCACGATTCGCGCCGGCGATCGTGACTTCTATCGACAGCAGTTCGCGTCTTATGGGCTGAACTTCGATCTGCTGCCCAACTATCCCGACCAGTTCGTGAGTCCGCGCAGTCAGGTGACGTCCATTGGCGCCGAGCGCGAGATCATGAAGGGGCTGTTCGCGGGCGCCGACTACGTTCACCAGCACTGGAGCAACCTCGATCGAACGGTCGATCTCAACGCGCCAACGCCGTTCGATCGTACCGCCGCGGGACAAACGAGGACGACGGCGGCCGCAAACGCCACTCGGCCGATTGTGCCGGTCAACGGTGGAGTACGAACGGTCAACGTCCTGATGAATCTTGGCGTTGCCGACTACGACGGCCTGCAGACGCTGCTAAGTTATCGCGGCAATGCAAAGGTGTTTGCGTCGATTAGTTACACCCTCGCCAAGGCCACGAACACGACCGAGCCGGATGGGAACGGCATCAATCCAAACGACAGCAACATCGCCAGGCTTGGAGAAGAAGAGCGCGGTCCAAGCGTCGTCGATCAGCGGCATCGCGGGGTGATCACGTTCAGCTATAACCTGCCCTACAACATTACCGCCGGCACCGTCGCTCAGTTCGCCTCGTCACGGCCGTTCAATGCGACGACCGGAATCGACAACAACGGCGATGGTGCGAACAACGACCGCCCGGTCATCGATGGGAAGGTAGTGAGTAAATCGGCGTTTCGAGGGACGCCGACATCCGAGGTCGCGCTCTTCGCCGAAGGACGTATCAAGCACTCAGGCCGAGCGATTTTGCTTCGCGCGGAAGTGTTCAATCTCTTCAACCACGGCAATATCCTCGGCCGGGCCCAGACAACGTATGGGGACACGACGACCGTGAATCCAACATTTGGCCAGGTGGTCAGCGTCGGGAGCGCGACGAATGCGATCCCGAGTCTCGCGAATATCGATTCGGCGAGGATGGTTCAGTTTCAGATCCGGTATCAATTCTAGTCAGCCAGTTTCCATCTCTCAGCTTCCACTAATCCTGAATCGCGAATCCTGAATCGCTGAGCCGGGTCGGGGTTGATTGGATGCCGGGAGGTTCATGGCTTCGATGATCCAGGATCAGTGATCCATGCTTTTCAAGCCGAGGCAGGCCTAGGGCTTGCAGCTTTCCTTGCGGGATGAAAGCGCAACCCTCTCGGCGGCCCGATGAGCTGGACGAACCTCAGCGGCGCGACATTTACATTCCGCTCGCGACGATCGTCAAAGTTCTCGTCACGCTGGTGGCGCTTTGG
Source organism: Vicinamibacterales bacterium (assembly GCA_051986585.1). Classification (GTDB taxonomy): domain Bacteria; phylum Acidobacteriota; class Vicinamibacteria; order Vicinamibacterales; family 2-12-FULL-66-21; genus JALZOC01. The sequence goes on from JBPYFA010000055.1 coordinate 3,993, forward strand.
GCACTCTACAAGCTCGGAACTGTTATCGCACTGGTTCTCGTCGCGGTTGTTCTTGCGATTAGCCTCGAACCGGCCGTCGTGTGGCTCGAGCGCCGGCGCGTCGCCCGATGGGTCGGCGCGACCGTCATCGTCCTCGGCATCGTCGGATGTCTGATTGCCTTTTTCGCAATCTGCGGCTCATCGCTGGCCGCGGAAGGGCGCCAGGTGACTGGACGGCTTGGGTCGGTCCAGCAGGATCTTGCGGCGAGCGTGCCCCCACCATTCGATCAGATCATTCGCAACGGGCAAGCACCGACGGCGGATGCATCGACCATTGCCGGTTATGCGGTCAGACTTGGCAGCGTTCTCACCAGCGTCGTGCTTGGAGCGCTGGTTGCTTTCATTCTGACCATCTACTTTCTAATCGACGGACGCCGCACGTGGGCGTGGCTGGTGGCTTACGCCCCACGCCATAACCGGGCGCGCGTGCAGGAGACCGCCGACGCAGCCTGCAAGGCAGTCCTTCATTACGTCGCCGGCAACGTTGCGACCTCGGTCTTCGCGGGTGCAACCGTGTTCGTTGCGCTGACGATTCTGCGCGTTCCTGCCGCGCTGCTGCTCGCGCTGCTGGCCGGGGTATGCGACTTCGTGCCCGTTCTCGGTTTCATTGTCTCCGCACTTCCTGCCGTGCTGCTTGCGTTGACGGTGTCGATGACAACCGCGATCGTGACCGCGTTCGTGTACATCGGCTATCACATGGCGGAGAACTACTACATCGGTCCGAGGGTCTACGGGGGGAAACTTCGGCTCTCGAATCTTGCCGTGCTTCTCGCGTTTGCCGTCGGCGCGGAACTGTTCGGCATCATCGGCGCGCTCCTTGCGCTTCCGGTCGCGGCCATGTATCCGTGCGTCGAAGACGTGTGGCTGCGAGAATATCTTGGCCGGGATGCGGTCGAGACGCATCGGCGAATCGAGCACCGAAAGCCGCAGTAAGTCAGCGCGTTGCGATCGCGGCGGCGGCGACGCGAGCCGAGGCCCACGACCACTGGAAGTTGAACCCGCCGATTCGTCCATCGACGTCGAGCATCTCTCCCACGAAGTGCAGACGAGGGCAGCGGCGCGACTCCATCGAGGCAGGATCAACCTCGTCGAGCGCCACACCTCCCGCGGTGACCTCGGCGTAGTTGTATCCGCGACTGCCGGAAATCGTCAGCGGCGATTCGACGAGCGAATGGATCAATCGACGCCGATCAGGCCTCGAGAGACTGGCGAGCGAGATCGCGGGATCGAGCGACAGACGTTCCAGAATGGACGCGGCAACGGCCGCAGGCATCGCTCCAGCCAGCAGGCCGTGCACGGAAGTCCGCGGCTTTGATGCGGTCCATTTGCGCCACTCCTGTTCGAGCGACTCGAACGATTGTCCGGGCATCACGTTCAGCGTGATGCGCGGGCTGCGGTCCTCGAGGTGTGCGCGCAGCCAATGCCGCGACATGTCGAGAACGACGGGGCCGCTCGCGCCGAAGTGTGTCCACAGGAGAGAGCCGGTCAGTCGTCGCGCGATCGATCCGTCAACCCAGAGTGCGAGTTCGGCCTCCTGCGCCACTCCGGTGAGCGCTCGATGCCATGGCTCGTCGTCAAGGAGCGGCACGAGCGCTGGCGTCGTGGGCACGATGGTGTGCCCCAATCGACGCGCGATGTCCAGGCCGCCGCCGTCGCTACCCGTTTTCGGCAGCGACAACCCACCGGTGGCCATGACGACCGTGCCGGCACGCACGACGCCTCGAGTCGTCTGCAGCGTAAACGGCTGGTCCACCCTGATGCTCTCGACCCGCGTCGACGAGAGAAGGACGGCCCCGGCGGCCTTGACCTCCTCGAGCAAAGCGTTCAGGACATCGCGCGACCGGTTGGAGTCTGGAAAGAGTTTGCCGTGCGCCTCCTCGTGGAGCCTGATACCCATAGAAGCGAACCATTCCACGGCATCCTGCGGGGAGAACGCCCTGAGCACGCGTCGAATGATGGTGGGTTTGCCGCCGTTGAAGTCTCGCTCCCGGACGGCAACGTTAGTGACATTGCATCGCGAGCCGCCGCTGACGAGAATCTTCGCGCCGGGCCGCGCTGCAGAATCGAGCAGAAGAATCGAGCGCGACGGATTCAGCCGTCGAGCAAAGATGGCAGTGGCGAGGCCGGCGGCACCAGCCCCGACGATCGCAACGTCGCAAGAATCAATGGTCAATGTTCAATGCTCAACGTCCAATGCTCAACGAAGCAAGCCACAACATTGAACATGAACATTGGACATTGAGCATTGTTTCATCCGCGGCCGTCCTGCGTTGCCGGGCCCCACCAACCTTCGGTTTCAAACCGGCGGTGAAGTTCCATCCAGCGATCGTGGACCTGTTCGGAGGTGGCGAAGCTCTCGATTCGAACCGCTCCACCCTGGTCGGTAATCACGATCTCGTAGCCGGGCCCATCGGACTGGGATCGCACTTCGCACTGAACCGTCTCGTTGCCCCGCTTGAAGAAGTAAAACACGGGGCAGATTATTGCACGGCCCGTGACGGCCGATCAGCCTGTGCGAATCGCCGTGGATCCGGCCGCCTAGGCCAAGGTGGACGCGTACTCTTCGTAGGTGCCTTTAAAATCCGTCAACTGGCCGTTATCGAAGTGCCAGACGCGGGTGCCAACTTCCTCGATCAGATCCTGATCGTGCGTCACCAGCAGCACCGTGCCCTCGAACTTCTGCAGCGCGACGTTCAGAGCGTTGATCGATTCCAGATCCAGGTGATTGGTTGGTTCGTCGAGGACCAGCAGGTTGGGCTTTTGCAGCATGATGCGGCAGAGCAGGAGCCGCGCGGTTTCGCCCCCGGAGAGCGCCTCAGTCGGTTTCAGTCCTTCTTCGCCGCTGAACAACATCTGTCCAAGAAGGCCGTGAATGTCCTGCCGGGCGGCGTCCGGATCGAAACGATGAAGCCACTCGACCGCAGTCAGGCCCTTCTCGATTGCGCCCGTGTGGTCCTGGGCGAAGTATCCAATCGAGACCTCGTGGCCCCAGCGGACCGAGCCGCCGTCGATGTCGTCTGGCGACGGTGCCAGGTTGGGTGAGTCGGCCAGCAGCGCCTTCAGCAGCGTCGTTTTGCCCTGGGCGTTTCGACCGACGAGCACGATCTTTTCGCCCCGATTCACAACCGCGCTGAAGTCCGAGATCACCGGCACGCCACCGTGTGCCTTGCTGACGTTCTTGATCTCAATCGCGGTGCGTCCCGAGGGGCGGTTCATCTGAAATCGGATGAACGGACGCTGGATGTTCGACCTGGCCAGTTCGGTGGTTTGCAGCCGCTCGACCTCTTTACGGCGCGACTGAACCTGGCTGGATCGCGTGCCGGCGGAGAACCTGGCAATGAAGTCGTTCAACTGGGCAATCTTCTTTTCCCGCTGCGCGTTGTCGGCCTCGACACGCGCGCGAATCTGGGTCTTCGCGAGGACCATGTCGTCGTAGGCGCCGGTGTAGGTGATGATCGTCTCGTAATCGATGTCGGCAATGTGGGTACACACCGAGTTCAGGAAATGACGATCGTGCGAGATGACGATCAAGGTTCCTTCGTAGCGGACCAGGAATTCGCGAAGCCAGTGAATCGAATCGAGATCGAGGTGGTTGGTCGGCTCGTCGAGCAGCAGCGCCTCGGGATGTCCGAAGAGCGCCTGGGCCAGAAGGACGCGGACTTTCTGTCCTCCCTGCAACTCGCTCATCTTTCGCGTGTGCATCTCGTCGGGAATGTCCAGGCCCTGGAGCAGAATCGCGGCGTCGCTCTCCGCCGTATACCCGTCTTCTTCGCCGACGATGCCTTCGAGCTCGCCGAGCCGCATGCCTTCTTCATGGGTCATGTCGGCCTTGCTGTAGAGAAATTCACGTTCCTCGAGCGCACGCCACAAGCGGGCGTTTCCCATGATCACCGCATCGATGACTCGGAACTCGTCGAAGGCGAACTGATCTTGCCGGAGTACGCCGAGCTTGTCCGGCCGCACAACCGTGCCCTGTTGCGGTGCGATCTCTCCGGTCAGCAGTTTCATGAAGGTCGACTTGCCGGCGCCGTTGGGCCCGGTGAGCCCATACCGCCGGCCGCGCGAGAAAGTAGCTGTGACGTCGTCGAACAGCAGCTTCGACCCGTAACGCATCGACACACCGTGGACTGAAATCATGATCCTCTCTAAATTCACTCCGAGGGGCTTCGCCCCTCGGACTCGCCAACACGCTCTCTCGCGAGCCGCTTCGCCGCCTCGCTTCCGCGTCCGCGAAGCGCTACGGCGAGACCTCGCCGAAGCGTTCGCGAAGGCGGGCCGTTCGCGTGGCTCGCTTCGCTGCGCTCGCTCGCGCTGTCGTGAGGGCCTTGTTCCTTGGAATTCCCCGACACCTCTCTCGCGCGCTCGTTCGCCACTCTCGTTCTTGAGAGTGAACGCCTATAGAAACCCGCAAAATGTCGCAGGGAACCATCCATTGTAGCACTTTGGTGCGGTATATTGTTGCGAGTCATCCGTTTGCCCGCGCAGCGTCAACCTCCTTTGCTGCCGCGGCTCCGTTTTTTTGCACTTCCCTTCCTGGAGAGATCGATGAGAGTGATTCTGCGCAGACATGCGCTCGCGGCTGGCGTTGCAGCTGTACTGGCGACACTGCCGCTCGTCGCCGCCGGCGAGAAGATCGACTACGAGGCGATCAACAAGATCAAGGAACAGGGGCTTCAGCCGCAGAACTCGAACGTCATGGAGATTGCGAGCTGGCTCACCGATGTCTACGGCCCGCGACTCACCGGCTCGCCGACGACGCAGAAAGCCGGCGAGTGGGCGGTCGCGAAAATGAAAGAGTGGGGCCTGCAGAACGTCGCCCTCGAGAAGTGGCCCGATCAGACGATGTTCCCGCGCGGATGGACCAACGAAAAGTTCTACATGGCGGCCGTGTCGCCGCAGTCGTTCCCCATTCCGGGTACGCCGACGGCGTGGACGCCGGGCACTGACGGCCTCGTTCGAGGCGACGTGATCCTGGTCACGGAAACAACGCAGGAGGACGTTCAGAAGTACGCGGGGAAGCTCAAAGGCAAGTGGATCCTCATGCAGCCGGCGCCCGACGTTGCCGCATACTGGACAGCACCGGCGACCCGGACGACCACCGAAGAGCTCGAGCGGATGGAGCTTGGTACGCCTCCGGGCCCCGAATTCGGCGTCGCGTCACCAGCCGCTGCTGGACGCGGAGGACGCCAGGGCGGACCGTTTGCCGGTGGACGCGGACAGGGTGGCGCAGCGCCTTTCAACCGCAATGATTTCTTCCGCACCGAAGGTGCGCTCGGTACGCTCTCGACTGCGCCGCGAGGGCACGGCATCTACACGATCAGCGGCAGCCGGACGACCGATCCCGCGCAGTCGTTGCCCGGAGTCGTGATTCCCGCCGAACAGTACGGACGCATGGTGCGCATGCTCCAGAAGAATCTGCCGGTCACCATCGAGGCGGATATCAAGAATACCTACTACCCGAATCCCGTGATGTTCAATGTCGTCGGCGAGATCCCCGGCACCGACAAAGCAGACGAGGTCGTGATGCTCGGTGCGCACTTCGATTCATGGCACGCATCAACTGGCGCGACCGACAACGCCTCAGGATCGGCAGCGATGATGGAGGCGATGCGCATTCTGAAGCAGAGCGGCGTTCGGCTGCGGCGAACCGTGCGGATTGGATTGTGGACGGGCGAAGAGCAGGGGCTGCTCGGCTCGGCTCAGTATGTGTCGGCACATTTCGGATCGCGAGCGACGCTTCCAAATGCGACGCAAGGCGGCGCTGCGAACGCAGCGCCTGGCGCCGGTGCGCCTCCACCCGGCGCGCTGTTTGGGGGCGGCGGAGGAGGCCGTGGTGCACTGGGACCGCTCGAGCTGAAGCCTGGACACGCGAAGTTCGCGGGCTACTTCAACATCGACAACGGAACGGGAGCGATCCGCGGCGTCTACCTCCAGGGGAACGACGCTGTCGCTCCAATCTTCCGTGAGTGGATCGAACCGTTCCGCAGTCTCGGGATGGGGTACCTGACGATCCGGAACACGGGCGGCACCGATCACCAGTCCTACGATCGGGTGGGGCTCCCGGGCTTCCAGTTCATTCAGGATGAAGTCGAGTACAACACCATGACGCACCACACGAATCTCGACAGCTACGAGCGGCTGCAGCCGAGCGACATGATGAAGAACGCGACGATCGCTGCCGGCTTCGCGTACCTGGCGGCGAATCGCGACGAGATGCTTCCGCGCAAGCCGCTTCCCGCGTCGGTGGGAGGGCGAGGGAGCCAATAACGGGGTTCTGCGAGGTTCTACTGGGTTCTACAAGTTTCTGCAGGGTTCGGCAGGTTCGGCAGGTTCGGCAGGGTGCTCCGAGGTGCCTGAGTGCTATAAAAAGACCAAATGTGAGTTCCGCCTTAGGCGGAGCTCACATTCAGGTTGCCCGAATGCTGTCTCGCCAGGAAGAACGACCCGACGACGATCGCTGCGGCGATCACTTGCGCGGCTAGCGTTTCGACGGTTGGGAACACCGCGAACCAGAGTCCCATCCAGTTTGGAATGACGTGCTGGAGCGACGCAATCGGCGTCGTCGGCAGCCATTGCGCGAGCTGCATCTCCTGCGCTTGTTCGCCCACCATTACGAGCAGGACGAGCCCCAGCATCACGCCCGTGAACACCAGCATTTTTCGGTACGGCAAACGCCGGTGCGCGACGAACGTGAGTATTCCGACGAGTGTGGTCAGCGCCAAGCCCAGCGAGACCCCGTAAAGAACAGGCGCTCCGCCGAGCTTCAGTCGATAGCTTTGGAGAAACAGCACGACCTCGAATCCTTCGCGATAAAGCGACGAGAACCCGAGCAAGCCGAGACCCCATAGCAGGCGAGCAGGAGAGACCGCCTCTTTCAGGAGCGATTGTTTCCGGCGGCTGTGAAGCGAGATCCAACCGGTCCAGTAGACCTTGTGAAAGAACCAGTTCATCACGAGGAGCAAAACCAGGATGGCGAGCAGACCCGTCGCTGCCTGCACATCGAGGGCGGGAATATTCTCGGCGAGGCTGTCGATGATCCGGATCGCGACGGCCCACGTCGCGACCGTCGCGAGCAAGGCGATTGACGCTCCAGCAGCCACCGGTTTTTGAAGCGCACGCCGTGGCCCAATCATGTTTGCGGTGATGGCCGAGAGGACGAGAATGCACTCAAGCCCTTCACGGAACACGAGCACGGCGATGTCCAGGACTCGCGCCCCGAAATCCCCGTGACCGGTTGGATCCGGCAGGCCGCCGGTCCTGAGTACCTGCAAGACGAGAATGCCGGCCACCGCGACCGCACCTGCGGCCACGGCAATCGTCGTAAATGGTATCCGCTTCAGCATTTGGCGATATCCGACCGTTCAAGTCGGATAAACAAGATTATATCCGACCAAGATGGTCGTCAATAGGCGTGCGCGCGCGCGGAGGGAACGGAGAGGGCGGAGGCAGCGGAGTTCACACGGAGGAACGGAGATAACGGAGACGAACGAAGTGAAGATGCGCTCGAGTGGCCGCCGACGCATCAGTCTCAAGCTTGGCGGCCGCTCGAACGCATCTTTTTCTCCGTTCGTCTTCGTTTACTTCGTTGCTTCGTTGTGAACTCCGTTTCCTCCGTAGCCTCCGACACGCTATTCTTCCCTCCGGAGGAGAGAAGCATGATGCGAATCGTTGCGGCCGTCGGCCTCGCTCTGGCGTTTGCGGCACAAGGCGGTGGCACAACCGGCGTGCATGTGTGGAAGGCGACCGATATCACGGCGAAAGGAAAAGCGCTCGGCCAGAAACTCGACGCTCAGAAGGCTGCGAGCGAAGTCGTCGCGACTGAAGGCAACCGCCGATTCATGATCGCGCACCGCGAAGGCTCCGGCCAGGCGGAATGGCACGAGAAGGAAGCGGATGTGATGTACTTCTCGGCCGGCAACATCACGATGGTGTATGGCGGGACGATCGTCGACGAGAAAACCACCGCCCCCGGCGAACGGCGTGGCTCCTCGATCAAGGGCGGTACTGAAGTAACGCTCGGGGCCGGCGATGTGCTGCACATTCCTGCCAAAGTGCCGCACCAGATGATTCTCGCACCCGGCGCTCAGGTGACGTACTTCGTCACCAAAGTTGTCGAGTAGCTCAACGCCGACTCACCCAGGCGAGGCCGTCCGGCTGCCGGCCGGCCTCGATCTTCCCGGCCACTTCGAGCGTCTTCAAATCCACGACGGCCACGTAGTGGTCGGGCGTGCACGCCACGTAGGCACGCGCACCGTCCGGCTGCATCTGGATGCCTGCTGCACCGCTTCCCGTTTTCAGTCTCTTCACATCGCGCCGGGTTGCTGCATCGAGAATGGCGACGTCGGCCCCACCAAGCGACGACACAAAAACGCGCTTTCCGTCCGGCGTGAACTTCAGCCGGTTCGCGCCGTTCACGTTCGCGGCCAGCGTATCGGTGACCTTCTTCGACGCCACATCGACGATCGAGATGGTGCCGTCCTGCGCGTTCGCCGCCCAGATTTCTTTACCGTCAGGCGAGACGTCGAAACCTTCCGCACCGCGTCCCACCGGGACTACGGTTTCATCCCAGTCCGTCTGAGGCGAGCCGCCGCGTCCTGCCGGCGGTGGCCCGCTCGGAGGAGGTCCCCCTGGGCCGCCGCGTCCGCGTCCGCCGCCAGCCGTCTTCTCGATGATCGTCAGCGTCGCCGAGCTGACGTTCGAGGTCACGATGCGTGACAGATCCGCCCAGACATAAATCATGTGCGTCCGGTTCTGTCCTGTGCCGAGCACCCAGTCCACCTTCTGCGTCGCGGGATCGTAACTGCCGATCGCTTTCGCGCCCTCGGCGGTGAACCACAGCTTGTTGCCCACAAACGTCAATCCGTGTGGTGCTCGCAGCGGACCGAGATCGATCGGGGTGAGCGCCTTGACCGCGACGAGGTCGACAGGCGTGATGATATTGCCGCCGCCGTTGTAGTTCGCGATGAACGCCATGCGGCCGTCAGACGATGCAATGATCTCGTGAGGATCGGGACCCGACGGTACTCGCCCGGTCACTTTCAATGTCGTCGGGTCGACGACCGACATGGTGAGGTCTCCCTTCGAAAGTACCAAGAGCGATCCCGAACTGGCGGATTGCTGACCTTGAAACGCATGCAGTGACATCGTCGCGGCCGCAAAGGCGATGCTGAGCAGCAGGCAGATTCTTTTGAATGTCATCGGACGGTACCGCGGCGAAGGACGCCGCAAGAGAGGCAAAACTGAGAACCGGTGTCTTGGCGCCAGACTATAATGCGACCGCGTCAGCGACACAATGTACTCGCACGCCGAGGGTGAAGAACTCGGACGTTACCGGCTGGGCCGCCTGATCGGTTCGGGCGGCATGGGAGAGGTGTATCTGGCGCGCGACGCGACGCTGCGCCGCGACGTTGCCGTCAAGTTCGTGACCCGCGGAAGTCCTGCCAGCGATCTGCTTACCCGCCGGCTTCTCCAGGAAGCTCGCGCCGTCGCCGCGATCGATCACCCGGGGATCTGTCCGGTGCACGACGTCGGCGTCGACTCCACCGGCCGACCGTACATGGTAATGCAGTATGTGCCAGGGCAGACGCTCGGAACGCGTCTGACCGAAGGACCGATGGCGGTTGCCGAGGCGCTGCAGATCTGCGGACAGATGGCCGATGCTCTGGCCGCAGCGCACCGGCACGGGATTATCCATCGCGACCTGAAGCCGCAGAACGTCATGCTGACGCCGGAAGGACAGCCGAAGCTGCTGGACTTCGGGATCGCCAAAGTTCTGCCGTCGCTTGACAGCATCTCGCCGGATACGACCGCCACCACACTCACGCAGCCGCACACGGTGATCGGCACGCCGGCCTACATGTCACCGGAACAGGTGCAACAGCAACCGATTGACGGCCGCAGCGATCTGTTCTCGCTCGGCTGCATCCTCTACGAGTGTCTCACCGGCCGACGTGCGTTTGACGGCACTCACGCGTTTGATGTGCTCGGACAGGTCCTGCACGTCGATCCGCCGGCGCCATCAACCATTCGCACGACACTCGATCGTCGCCACGACGAGTTGTGCCAGAAGCTGCTGGCGAAGGATCCGTTCGCTCGTTTTCAGTCGGCGGAGGAGGTGGCCAGCGCGCTGCGAACGCTTCAGCCGATCGCCGGACCTGCCTGGCTCGATACGATCCGGGCGCGGTGGACGCTGGCCGTTGCCACAACTCTTGTCGTCGTCGCCGCCGTCGTCGGTCTCTGGTCCTGGACTCGGCCGCGTCTGCCGCCGCCGACGGCCGATGCGGCTCACTATTACCAACTCGGCACCGACGCGCTGCGCGAGGGGGCCTTTCACAAGGCGTCCGCTGCCTTGACCGAAGCGGTCCGCCTGTTTCAGAACTATCCGCTCGCCTATGCGCGGCTCGCCGAAGCCCATGCGGAGATGGACGATGATGGGGCGGCACAGCGGGACCTGCTCAACGTCTCGAATCTAGTGCCTGATACGACGCGCTTGCCTCGCGATGAACGCTTGCGATTGGATGCGATTCGTGCGCTCGTGCTCGGACAAACCGACGCTGCCGTTGCGGCTTATCGAGAACTGGTGTTTCGCAGCCCGAAGGATGCGGGCGCGTGGGTGGACCTGGCAAGAGCACAGGAAACCGCCGCGCAGTTGTCTGATGCGCGCGCGAGTGCGGAGCGCGCCGTTGGCCTCGACCGTCAGTACTCGGCCGCGTATCTGCGGCTCGGAATCATCGAGAGCTTTCAAGCCCACAAGGAGCAGTCGTTGGCCGCGTTTGCCGAAGCGGAACGCCTGTATCGTGCCGCCTCCAACAAGGAAGGCGAAGCGGAAGTGCTCCTCAAACGGGGCTCGCTGCAAAACAAGACTGGCGACCTGGCGGGTGCTCGAGTGTCCCTCGAGCGGGCACGGGAGATTGCGCAAACACTCGAGAACCAATTTCAAATCGTTCAGGCCGATATCCAACTTGGCAGTGTGCTGACCTCGGAGGGCCGCTCGTCGGACGCCGAACAGCTGGTGGCGGCGGCGGTGACGAAGGCAAGGGATTCCGGTCTGGAGACCGTCGCAGCGGATGGTCTGATCGATCTCGCGGCAGCGCTTCAGACGGCGCAGCGGCTGACTGATGCGGAAGCGCAGTTGCGCACGGCTCTCGATCTTGCCGCCAAACGCGGCGCTCGCCGCACCAGTGCCCGCGCCGCCACGCAGCTGGCGTCAGTTCAGTGGTCTCGCGGCCTGGCGTCCGAAGCGCTGAAAACCCTGGATCCCGCGCTCGCGTTTTTCAGTCAGCACAAATACCGAGCGTTCGAGCTGACGGCACTCTCGATTGCCACACGCTCGTACATCACCCTCGATGACCTCTCGAAGGCGCGCCAACTGGCAACAGAAGGAGTGAAGGAAGCCGAAGCGAGCGGCGATGACGCTCAGCTGGCCCTCGCGGTCGGCAATCTTGCGCAGGAAGCAACGG
>JBPYFA010000056.1:0-4873 GCA_051986585.1 Vicinamibacterales bacterium
GGCTGCGCCGGACGGAAGACCTGAAGCCCTGGGGCCACCGGGCCGTCACTTACTTGACGGCATGGGCCGAGCGATATCGCAGGAGTTCCGAGACGCTGATCGCACAGGTTGAGGCGTTGCTGCGAGCGCAGCAGTACGCGGTCGATACGAAGCGATGGGGCGAGGTGCTTCAGCTGGGCAGGGTACTCGAAGGAGCATTGATTCTCGGTGCACGGTGGGGTGGCTGGGCATTGCTGCTCGAACGCTGTCTTGTTGCCGCAAGAGCGACCGGCGATCGCGCCGCCGAGGCCTGGGCCCTCCATCAGAGTGGGACCCGTGCACTCTGTCTCGGTGAGCGCGCCACGGCCCGGACGCTGTTGACTCAGGCGCTGTCGCTGCGCGAGACACTCGGCGACGGCGATGCGACTGCGGCGACGCGGAGGAATCTCAGTTTCGTTCTCGTGCCGGACCCCGTCGTCGTCAAACCCGATCCGGTCGTCGTCCACGCGCCCACCCGGACGACAACGTTGCTCGATGACATTGTCAGCTTCGACTCGATACCTCTTCGGCATGCGTCCCCGGGGGCGATTGCGGTTTCGAACACAACGGGGTGGATGATTTTCCCGTTTGCGCTGATGTTCACACTCTTCCTCGCGGCACTCGGCTATTGGGCCGACCCGGAAGGATTCTCGCTGGCGTCATCAAAGCTCAGCGGCTTCAGCTCGTTGGTTCGAAGCCGTGTCGGAGATCTCACATCATCCCCGTCGTCGGCTTCCCCCGCGCCAGCGTCTGCACGTTCCTCGGTCGTACCACGAGTGCTGCGGTTCACGGCGTTTCCGGATCGGATTGCTCCAGGGGAATCGCTGGGACTGTGCTACGACGTGGCGAACGGCGCCCGAGTCCGCATCGAACCCGAGATTGGCGAAGTGGATCCGCAGGGACAGAAGTGTGTGACGGCTCGGCCAACCGAAACCACGACATATATGCTGTCCGCAGATTCACCGGACGGTGGAAGCGCGCGACAGTCTGTGCTGGTACGTGTCGGCCTGGTGGATGCGGCAGTGCCACCGGCTGGTGCAGAACGAGCCCGGATTCTCATCTTTAGCCCCAGACCTGGTTCGATCGCGACACGCCGAATGGCGACGCTGTGCTATGCCGTCGGTGGCGCCGTTCATGCCCGCATTCAACCCGGTATCGGCGACGTCAGCCCGGCGAGCGATCTCACGTGCCTTCGCGTGACGCCCTCCCAAACGACAACCTACGAGCTCACCGCGTATGGCCCCGATGGTGTTCCGGTCAGGCAGCAAGTCGTCATCGTGAAGTAGCGAGCTTGGCGACGCTTTTGCGTTGACGCCCTGAAAGGTGCGACGATTGCCCTTCCGGAGTCCTCGGTGTCTGTACGGTCCGTAAGGGATCCCAGCCCCCGCCGCTCGCGCAAGCGGCGGGCTCTGCGCACGCTCGCAGTCTCTGGTGGTGGCTTGTGCCTGGTCGTCATCCTGCTGCTGGTCGTCCTGCACTCATCAACAGTGCGCAGTTTTGCACTACGTAGGCTGACGGACTATCTCGCCACGCAGCGAATCGAGCTGCAGGCCGACGATCTTCGATACAACCTGTTCACATTTTCGGTCGATGCGCAGAACCTTCGAGTGCGCTCGAGCGAGATGCCAGACCTGCCGGTATTTGTCACGATCAGACGGGCCACACTGGACTTGAGCCTGATCGATCTTCTGCGTGGGCGGTATGTCGTCGATTCCGCCGTGCTGCGCAATGTTGCTCTGAACTACGTTGTCCGCGCGGACGGCCGCGACAATCTTCCCCGCACGCCGGCAGGCCCCACGACGCCACGAAAACGGGTCGGGCTCGTCATCGCGGCTGCGTCCATCCCGAACGTTCATTTCCGATACCTCAACGAAGGCCAGCAGCTCGACATCGAAGTGCCGCTCACCGACATTCAGATCCACGGCAGTGCGCTCTCTGGCCGTCATCAGCTTCGGTTCGACAGCCAGCCCGGTCAGGTTCAACTGCGCGGTCGCCGCGATGTCATCGATCGGGCGGCGGGCACTATCGACCTTGGCGCCGATGATCTGCGAATCAATCAGCTGCAACTCGAGGCTCTGGGCTCGCGCGCCACCGTCAGTGGAGCGATTCGGGATCTCGATGCACCCGAGCTTGCGCTGACCATGCAGGCGAGCATTGATGCGACGCGCGCCGGTGCCTTCGCCGGCGTTCGCGACCCGATCGCAGGGTCGATAGTCGTCGATGGAACCGCGACCGGAGCGTTCTCGGCACCCGCGGTTAGCGCCCGCCTATCTTCATCAGCGCTTCAGATTGGATCGCTTGATCCTGCTCGGGTCGAAGCGCGCGCTGCGTATGAGGGCGCGGCTCGGCGCGCGACCGTGTCGTCGGCGCGGATTCAGGCGAACTGGGGAAGCGTTACTGGTAACGGCGAATTGGCACTCGCGCAGAAGGAGAAGTCGCGACTGCATGCTCAATTGACCAGTGTCGATGCCGCCGCGATCATGCGCGGCCTGAATCTGTCGCGAGTTGTCGGCACGCGCGTCGATGGGACGTTCGATGCCGAATGGCCGCAGCTCGACTACCGGAATGCGTCCGGCGCTGGAATCGCAAAGCTGACGCCAACCAGCACGCAGAGGAGTTCGCTCCCACTCGGTGGCCGCCTTTCGGCGCAAGCCACGCGTGGAACCATCGTCGCTCGCTTCGAGCCGGTTGCTGCGGCAGGCGCTGAGGCGGTCGCTCGAGTCCAGGTCGACACCAACGATCGCCTTGAAGGTCAGCTTCGCCTGACCATTCGTGACTTCAAGGTCGCGACGCACGCGATCGAAGGATTTCTCGGTCGCGCACCCGACTCGCTGCTTCCCGCCTCGATCGATGGTGCCGGAATTATCGATGCACGGCTCGCTGGCACGATCGAGAGGCCAGCCGCTGCAGTCTCGATGACGGCACCCTCTGTCGTGATGGGAGGAGCGCAGGACATCGCAGTCGATGCGACGATGACGGTTACGCCGGGGTCTTTGTCGATAACGCACGCCGAAGCGAATTGGAATGGAGCTTACGCCGGTGTGGCGGGCACCATCGAATTGGCTGGCAAACAGCGGATTGACCTTGCGCTCGATGCTCATGCCGCCGACCTGAATCGACTGTTGACTGTACCGGACACGGCGAAATCGCCGGTCTCCGGGTCCGTTGCCGTGCGGGGAACAATCCGGGGCACTGTCGCGAGCCCGCTGGCCACCGCAAAGCTTTCGGGGACTGAGATCACCGCATTGGGCGAACGATTCGGATCGCTGGAAGGCGAGGCGGCGCTCGTCGGTCGCGAAGCCACTTTATCGCGTCTCGTGGTCGATAAGCCGCAGCCAGACGGCCCGGGCAGAATTACTGCGACAGCTTCATACAACCTGGATCGCGAGAGTTACACGATCGATCTCCAATCGCAGAACATCCGGCTACTCGGCATCACGCTGCCGGGTGGACAACAAGTGCGAGGCACGGTTCAACTTTCCGGCAAGGGCACTGGGACGGTAAACGCGCCGTCGGGCACGGCCGATCTCGTCGCCGATTCGCTCGAGATCGGGGGACTGCGTACGTCCGACTCCGGGCCGGAGGCGCAGGCCGCACGGTTGGGGCGCGTCGTAATCAGGGCAGAGGCTGGCAACCATAAGGCAACCATTAAAGCGTCCGCAGAGCTGTTCGATCTGGGCGCGAACGCGTCGGTTGACCTTGCCCGGCCATGGCAGACGACTATTCTTGCGCACGCAAACGATCTGCACCTCGAAAGGCTGCCGCTCGTTCTGGAACATCCGCTGACCGGACGCGTACGGGCGACCGTAAACGCGACCGGCGATCTCAGCGACCCCGCGGGTGCTCACGCCACGGCGCGTATAGAAGCGATCGACGGCTCGTGGAACGGACAGCCATTCCGGTTATCGAGCCAGCGCGAGCTGCGATACGACAATCGCCGCCTTTCTCTTGACCACCTGGAGATCACCGCAGGCGAATCGTCGCTCCGCCTGACCGGCGAGCTGCCCCTCACTTCCGTTGGCGAAGCCGGACATGTCGACGTCGACGCACGCGCGAATCTCGCGACGCTGTCGCGGCTGTTGCCGCCGGGTGTTGGTATTAGCGGAGAGGGAATGGCGGCATTGACCGGGTCGATCGAGGGCTCACTGACATCGATCGTGCCGAAATTGTCGGTCACAGTTGAAGACGGCCGCCTGATGTCGCCACGGCTCTCGGCTGGGGTTTCCAACATTCAGTTGCGCGCGCGCATCGCGGAGGGCGCGATCGACATCGAACGGTTGAGCAGCCGGTGGGGACCCGCGACATTGGAAGCAGCTGCCACAATCCCGCTCGAAGCCTTGCCACCATTGCCGATCGAAATGCCGCGCAAGGGCGGCCCCGCGACGATCAAAGCCGCAGTTCGGGACCTGGATCCAGGGACCATTCCTGGTGCCCCTCCGGAGCTGTCAGGCCATGTCGACCTGGATGTCGAGGCGTCGGCCACTCGCGCAGATCTTCAGACGCTCGAGGGGCACATCGACTTTCCGCGATTCGAGATTGCGCTCAAGCGCCAGACGCTCGCTCAGCAGGTCCCGTCGAGAATCACCATCGCGGCCTCGAAGGCCACTGTCGAGCAGCTCACGTTATCCGGTACTGCCGGTGATCTCACCGCTAGTGGAACGGTTGGCCTCGCCGGCGAGCGGCCACTCGATGTGAACGTCGCGGGAAGCCTGAAGGTGGCCATCCTTTCAGCGCTGTCGGAATCGCTGCGCACCGACGGCATCGCGACGGTGAAGCTGGCGGCGCGAGGATCGTTGGCGGCGCCTGAGCTCAGTGGCACCTTCGATCTTGCGGACGCGGCCGTAACGAGCAACGA